>WGEZ01000048.1 GCA_015492515.1 Nitrospirota bacterium | reverse complement strand
GTGAGGATGATCACCTCTGTGGAGGGTGATGCGGCCTTCACCCTCTTCAGGACCTCGATCCCGGGGATGTCGGGCAGCCTCAGGTCCAGAAGCACCACGTCGGGTGAGCCGCCTGACTGCGCCAGGGCCTCTGCACCGCTGCCGGCGGTCACCGGCTCGTACCCCTTCGCCCTGAGGATGTCCGACAACGTCCTCCGCGCCCCGGGTTCGTCGTCTACGATCAGGACCTTGGGCCTGTCCTTCGTCACGGGGTCGTCCCTCCCCGCGGCAGCCAGAGGGTAAAGGCCGTCCCCTTCCCCGGCGTACTCTCCACCTCGATCCTGCCGCCGTTTGCCTCTGTCAGGTTCTTTACGATGGTAAGGCCGAGGCCGAGGCCCTTCGTCTTTGTCGTATACAGGGGCTGGAAGAGCCTCTCCATCTCATCCGGCCCTATCCCCTCTCCTGTATCGGTGATTCTGAGCTTAACGGTCTCACCCGCGGTCTCAGCCTCGATCCTGATGGACCCTCCGGCAGGCATGGCATCAACGGCGTTCCTGAAGAGGTTCTCGACCACCTGTACGATCTGTGCCCTGTCCACCCATACAGGAGGCAGCCCCTCCGGGAGCTCCTGCTCAAGGGCGACCCCCTCCGGGATCGTGCATCTCTTCAGGCCCTCCTGCAGCAGGTCTCTGACATCGACGGGCCCCGGCTTCGGTCTCCTTGTGCGTGCGAAGTTCAGGAGATCGGAGACGATCCGTTCGGAATTCGCGACCTCATCCTTTATGATATCGAGGTAGTCCCTGGTGGTCTCATCCGCATCGGGGAGAGTGGCCTTCAGATAGTAGACCGCATTGCTTATCACGCCGAGGGGGTTTCTGAGTTCGTGTCCCACGCTTCCGGCGATCTGTCCGAGTACCGCGAGCTTCTCTTTCCGGATCAATGCATCCTGAGCCTCCTTCAGCTCCTCCGTCATACTGTTGAAGGCCGCGGCGAGCTGCCCTATCTCGTCGTCGGCGTCTATATCGATGAGCCTGGAGGAGGCTATCCCCTTCCGCCTGATCTCGTCGATGGCGGTGAGAAGTCTGTCCAGCGGCCTGGTGACGGAGAGCTTCAGCAGGACGACGAGCGAAACCATCCCGGCGGTCAGGGAGAGTCCGGCGATAAGTACGGAGTACATGACCATCCTGCCCACCTTCTGAGATACGAACCTGACCGGCAGGCCTATCCTGATCGCTCCGACGTGTTCTCCGCCTGCATCGTAGACCGGCAAGGTGAAGTCATAGCACTTCTCGCCGTTTACATAGGCCGTCCGGAAGGTCTCCCCGCTGTTGCCGGTCTCCCTGACGGCCGCCGGGTCGGAGACCGTGAGGCCCTGCTGCGACGGGTCGTTGTGGAAAAGGACCCTTCCGTCGAGGTCCACCACCATCGCATAGGAGATCTCCCTGTGCCTCTCGACCAGCTCCCTGCACTGTTCATCGAAGCCGACGAGGTCCTCGAGGGGGATCTTGAGCCTCAGGAGCCTGTCCAGCTGTGACCTCAACGTCCTGGCTATCACGAAGGCCTTGGACTGGAGGGCCTTTGAGTAGTCTCGCATGAAGACGATGCTGTTTACCAGGGTGTTTGCACCGATGCCGAGAAAGAGTACGACGGCGGAGATCAGGACCACCCTGTGCCTGATTTTGAGGGCCACCCGCTACTTCTCCCATTCGAATTCTTCGATCACCTCCGACGCCAGGAGGACGGAGGTCTTTACCCTGAGCCCCAGCCTCTTCGCCCTCGCCAGGCTGATGACCGGCTCACCCTTGACCGTCGGCCTCATGGGATAGCTCGAGGGGCTCCTTCCCTCCGTCAGTATGCCCCTTGCGATCCTTCCTGCAGCGTGCCCCTGCTCGTAACCCGAGACGGTGACGGCGCAGAGGGTGCCGTAAGGGATCCGGCTCTTCCAGAAACTGAAATCAGGCAGCCTGCTGTTGTCTGCGGTCCATCTCAGGACCTCTGTATAGGGGACGTTTCGGCCTTTCTCATCCTTGAAGGTGAATATACCGAGGAGGGCGACGGCGTCGGCCTCTCTCTGGAGCTCACTGATCCTCTCCTTGTACCGTCTGAAGGTCCTTATCACCTCCCAGCTTATGAACTCCACGTCCGGGAGCTGGTCCAGCTTCGCCTTCATCCTCCTCGCCACCCCAGGCCATGTTGGACCGTCGTCAAAGATGACCGCAATCCTCCTGACACCGGGGACGATCTCCTTCAGCAGCCGGACCGTCTCCACGAAGTGCTCCTGCTCGAGCACCCCCGTGACGTTGCTGCTGCCGACAAAGCCATACTTCCCGGGGTCCTCGTTGACGCCGCTGAATACAAAGGGTATCCCGCTGTTGATGTAGTACCTTGTGACGTACTGCTGGGCGTTGTCATCGGTGGTGTAAACAAGGTCGGGCTTCCAGGAATCGATCAACCTCCTTGCCTCCCTGCCGGCCTTCTCCTTCCAGGCCTCGGAGCTCTTCCGCTTCGTATCCATCTGGAAGACCCTGTATTCGATGTCCAGCCCCTTCAGGGCGGCCTTGAAACCGTTGAACTGGTCGTCGGTCCAGATCCACGGCGAGTGGTAACTCATGACATGAAGGACCTTCCAGCGCTTCCCCGTCACCCGGACGCCGTCCTCGGCAGACTGCAGAGTGGCGGCATCACCGGTTACGAGAACCGTAAGGAGCCATAGGGCTGCTAACCATCTCATATAGCCTTCCTGTTTAGCTGCAGACCTCCACCCTGTCCCTTCCCTTCAGTTTCGCCTTATAAAGTGCCCTGTCAGCCTCCTTTATCAGTTCCTCCGCGGTCTTCATCTCCTCACTGTAGGATGCAACCCCTATGCTGACCGTCAGTCCGGTGGCCTCCTTCACCTTTTCCCTCATCCTCTCGGCCACGTTCACCGCATCCCAGAGTCCTGTATCAGGGAGCAGGAGCATGAACTCCTCGCCACCGTAACGTGCAAAGAGGTCTGCTTCCCTCGTCTCCCTTACGACGGTCCTTGCAAGATCGACGAGCAACCTGTCTCCCTCCACGTGTCCGAAGGAGTCGTTGTATCTCTTGAAGTTGTCCAGGTCCATCATCATGATCGAGAACTGGTTGCCGTACCTCTTTGCCCTCGCCATGTTCCTGTCGAGTTCGATGAGCATGAACCGTCTGTTCGCAAGGCCGGTCAGCGGGTCATGAAGCGCACGCGACTTCGCCTTCTCGTACAGCATGGAGTTGCTTACGGCGACACCGAGCTGATTCCCGATGGATTCGAGGATCCCGACGGTCTGCTCGTCCACCTCACCGCCAGCCCCGGTGTAGAGACAGAGAACCCCCACCACCCTCTCAGCCGCCTTCAAGGGAACGATGATATGTCCGTGTGGTCTCATCCCCTGGTACCTTATGGTGTGACGGTCATCCAGGGAGTTGTCGGCCACCATCGTCTCCGCGGTCTCGGCGACGAGGCCGCACAGGCACTCTCCCACCTTCATACCCTTGTGGGCCTCTCCGAAGGAGTCGTCGTGTCCCTTTACGGTGATCAACCTCATCCTCCCTCCCTCGACCGTGAAGACCGCGCCCTTCTGTTCGATCCTCAAGGCCTCGAGCCCGGTCACGGTCTCCAGTACGTTGTCCAGGAGCTCCTTCAGGTCGATCGATCGGCTTATCGCCGCCGAGACCTTGCAGAGCGCGGAGAGCTCATGATTGATCTTCCTCAGGACGGCGTTCTGTGCAGTGAGCTCCTCGGCGGCCCTCTTCTTCCCCAGGGCGTTCCGGACGTGGAGGAGCAGCTCCTCCACCTCGTAGGGCTTCTGCAGGTAGGAGAAGGCCCCCGTGTTCGCGGCCTCGATCGCCGAGCCGAGCGTGGCATGGCCGGTGAGGATGATCACCTCTGTGGAGGGTGATGCGGCCTT
>WGEZ01000047.1 GCA_015492515.1 Nitrospirota bacterium | reverse complement strand
GAGAGGGGCTGCATACTCTCCAGGGACAGGGAGGGGAAGGAGAGGTGTTTCCCCCTGCTGTCGATCTCCATCGGCGTCACCTTCAACAGGGGCTGGTTCAAACACTACGGCGCGATGAGCGCCGCTGCATCGGAGCTGAAGAAGTACGCCAAGACCTTCGCCGGGAACGTGTACAGGCTGGACAGAAGACACCACGGTTGACGTCCCTGATCTTTTCACCCGCCGATCGGCTATAATAGAGCTATGGAAGCGAAACGCCGGAGACTCGGCCTTTCCCTGCTGCTCGTCATCCTCACCCTCCCCTGCCTCTCCTATTCGGCTGGAGACAAGACCGAGGACGGGGCACCCGCGGCGACACGGGTGATGTACATCGCCGTCGAGGACGTGGTGAACCCTGTCTCGGCCGAGTTCATCGAACGGAGCATAGAGAAGGCGGGTGAGTCCGCGATGGAGGCGATCGTGATCGCCCTCGACACCCCGGGAGGACTCGACACCTCCATGCGTTCCATCGTCAAGGCGATAA
This sequence comes from Nitrospirota bacterium, assembly GCA_015492515.1. Lineage (GTDB taxonomy): Bacteria > Nitrospirota > Thermodesulfovibrionia > Thermodesulfovibrionales > JdFR-85 > S146-64. The sequence goes on along the minus strand of WGEZ01000047.1, from coordinate 1,975 downwards.
ACGGAAGCAGCGTACCCGTGATCGTCTACGTCTCCCCCTCGGGGGCGAGGGCCGCATCGGCCGGCGTCTTCATCACCATGGCCGCCCATGTGGCGGCCATGGCGCCCGGGACCAACATAGGTGCCGCGCACCCCGTAGGCCTCGGGGGCAAGATGGACAAGGCGATGGTGGAGAAGGCGACGAACGACGCCGTTGCATACATCAGGTCCATCGCCGAGGAGAAGGGGAGGAACGCCGACTGGGCCGAGAAGGCCGTCAGGAAGAGCGTCTCCGTCACCGCCGACGAGGCCCTGAGGCTGGGTGTGATAGACCTGGTGAGCCCCGATGTGAAGGACCTCCTCGAGAGGATCGACGGCAGGAAGGTCAGGGGTGTCTGGGGCGAGAGGGTGCTCCGGACCGGAGGGGCCCTTCTCGTAATGGAGGAGATGGGCCTCAGGCTGAAGATCCTGAGCATGATCGGCAACCCGAACGTGGCCTACATACTGATGCTCCTCGGCTTCTACGGGCTATTCTTCGAGCTGACGAACCCGGGCTCCATCTTCCCCGGTGTGGTGGGCGGGATCTGCCTCATCCTCGCCTTCTACGCCTTCCAGACGCTGCCCGTCAACTACGCCGGGCTGCTGCTGATCATACTGGCCATCGTCCTCTTCCTCCTGGAGGTGAAGGTGACCTCCTACGGAGCTCTCACCATCGGGGGGATCATCTCCATGATCATAGGCTCGATCATGCTCTTCGAGAGCCCCGGGCCGTTCATCAACCTCTCGATCTACCTCATCGTACCGGCGGCGGTGGTGACCGCCGTCTTCTTCACCGTCACCGTGGGGCTCGCGGTGAAGGCCTGGAGGAGGAAGCCGGTGACGGGTGTGGAGGGGCTGGTCGGGCTGGAGGGCGTGGCCCATACGGATATAACGAACGACAAGGGCATGGCGCTGGTGCACGGCGAGTACTGGAACGCCTTCAGCGACGAGCCCATCGCCAGGGGCGAGAAGGTGAGGGTCGTGTCCGTTTCAGGACTCAGAATAAAGGTGAAGAAGGAGGGTTGAAATGATATTTCCGCCTCAGGTCTTGGGAGTGATATTCGTCGTCTTCCTCCTCCTGTACTTCCTGGCAAGCGCGATCAAGGTCTTGAAGGAGTACGAGAGGGGGGTGGTCTTCAGGCTCGGCCGGGTGATACCGGTGAAGGGGCCTGGGTTGATAATCATCTGGCCGATCATCGATAGGCTCGTCAGGGTGAGCCTCAGGATCGTGGCGATGGACGTCCCTCCGCAGGACGTGATCACCAGGGACAACATATCGGTGAAGGTGAACGCCGTGGTCTATTTCAGGGCCATCGATCCGATCAAGGCGGTCACCGCGGTGGAGGACTTCATCTACGCCACGAGCCAGATCGCCCAGACCACGCTGAGGAACGTGGTGGGGCAGAGCCAGCTCGACGACCTCCTCTCCAAGAGGGACGAGGTGAACGCCGAGCTCCAGAGGATAATCGACTTTCAGACCGAGCCCTGGGGGGTGAAGGTGACGGCCGTGGAGGTGAAGAACGTCGAACTCCCTCAGGAGATGCTCAGGGCCATAGCGAGGCAGGCCGAGGCCGAGAGGGAGCGGAGGGCCAAGATCATCCATGCCGACGGTGAGTTCCAGGCGGCCCAGAAGCTCTCCGACGCGGCAAGGATTATATCCACCGAGCCTATCGCACTCCAGCTGCGGTTCCTCCAGACCCTGACGGAGGTGGCGACGGAGAAGAACTCCACGACCATCTTCCCCGTACCGATAGACCTGCTGAAACCCTTCCTGCAGAGGGAGATGGAGAAGGAGGAGAAAGGAGGCTGAGGCCTCACCACCTGATGAGGGCCGAGGCCCAGGTGAGCCCGCCGCCGAAGGCCTCCAGCAGGATGTGATCACCCTCCCTCACCCTGCCCGTCCTCACCGCCTCGTCCAGGGCGATGGGGATCGATGCCGCAGAGGTGTTGCCGTAGCG
>WGEZ01000046.1 GCA_015492515.1 Nitrospirota bacterium | reverse complement strand
TGTCGAAGCTCTCAAAGAGCTCTCCCACCTCGTCCCCTCCCCCTGGACCGACCCTCACGCTCAGGTCTCCGCCGGCCATCCTTCCGGCTGCATCCCTCAATCTCAGGAGGGGCGTGACAAGGGTCCTCCTCACGGTGAAACCGAGGAGGACGAAGACCACGAAGGATATCACCACCACGGCGAGCCGGAGCCTTCCATAGAGGACGATCTCATCCCTGTAGTCCAGCTCCAGACCGTTTACGAACCTGTCGATGCCGTCGACGTAGTCGAGGATCTCCCTGTTGTACCGGTTGTATGTCTCGGCGCTGCCCCCTGCCGCCTCCATGAGCATCGGCTTCACCTCGCTGTGCCACCGTGCGATGAGCACCGTGAGGTCATTGGCAAGGTCTTCATATGTCAGGGGCTGGAGGTTCCGACTCACGCTGCCGTCCCTGAGGACATAGAGCATCTCCTCGAAGAGCGCCATGTCCTCCCTGAGCCGGTCGATGATCTCCTCCCTCTGCTCCCCACCCTCCTTAAAGGCCCTGCCGAGGAGCCAGGCCATCTTGAAGCTGAGCATCCTCTGCCGGCCGGCGAGGTTTATCCGCCTTGCATCGTCCTTGATATGACCGGTGAACCAGAAGGAGAGGGCCGTGAAGGAGGCCACAAGGCTCACGACGAAGAAACCGAACAGGACGTATTTGGTGGTGAGCGATCTAAGGCGATTCATCATCCAGGTTCTCGAGGCCGCATCCCAGATGCCTGCCCACCGTCTCCAGCAGCACCGTAAGCTCCACAGGCTTGGGGATGACGCCGTCGAAGCCCTCCTCGCCGTCGGTCACCAGGGCGGTGAGGGCGATGATCGGGGTATCCTTCAGCTCCGGCAGCTCCCTGATCCTCTTCATCGCCGTAACGCCGTCCATCTCGGGTATCATGATATCCATCAGTATAAGGTCGGGGCGCTCCCTCTTCGCAGCCTCCACGGCCTCCAGGCCGTTGCAGGCCTCGATCACCTCGTAGCCTCCGTAGTGGAGGACGTCTCTGAAGAGGGTCATATTCACCCCGTCGTCTTCAACGATCAGGACCCTCTTCATCCCCTTCCACCCTCCGTGCGGTCACCTTTATCGAGCCTCCTTCAGGCGTGAACTTCACGGCGTTGCTGAGCAGGTTCATGAGCACCTGCTTCAGCCTCCTGCCGTCGGCCTCTATGGTACCCACATCCTCTCCGATCTCGGTGGCGAGGCTCAGACGGTGCTTCAATATCCTCTCCTTGAAGAGGACCAGGGTGTTGTTGATCAGCTCCCTGACGGGCACTTCCGAATATTCGACCTCCATGCTGCCTGCCTCGATCCTGCTCAGGTCGAGTATGTCGCTGATGAGGGAGAGGAGGAGGTCGCCGCTCTCATATATGTCCCTCAGGTACTCGGCCTGCTTCTCGTTGAGCTCACCGGCAAGGCCCTGGAGCAACAAGTCGGAGAAGCCGAGTATCGCGTTCAGGGGGGTCCGGAGCTCGTGGGACATGTTGGCCAGGAACTCGCTCTTCGCCCTGGAGGCGGCCTCGGCCCTCAGCATCGCGGAGCGGAGCTCGCTCTCGTACCTCTCCTTGATGAACTCGAACTCGAGCCGTTTGCTGAGGAGCTGGTGCAGGACCACATCGTACCAGGCGTACTGATGGGGGGACCGGCTGAAGGTGCAGAGGATCCCGAAGGGCTCGCCCTTCACCAGGAGGGGCACCCCGAGGTAGGAGGCCACCCCGTGCTTCACCAGGTCCGGATGCCTCCTGTACCTGGCCGAACGCCTTGCATCGTTTATGACGAGGGGGTTGCCCGTCTCGTGCACTATGCCGCAGAAGACCTCGTCAAGGGGGACCCTCATCCCCTCCTCCATCGGCATCGGTCTCCTGTTGACCACTGCATAGGCCTCCCACTGCCTGTCGACGATCCTGCCCAGCGCAGCGGTGTCGACATCGAGCATCTCCGCCACGTCGCTGAGGAGCCTCCTTGTGAACTCCTTCAGGTCGGCACTGATCGTGAAGCTTATCTCGTAGAGCTTCTGCAGCCTCTTTCCGTGTCTCTGGAGCTCCAGGGTCTTCTGCTTCAGCTCCTCTTCGGCCTTTATCCTCGCTGTCACGTCCTTCTTCAGGGCGATGAAGTGCGTGATCTCCCCTCTCTCGTCCTTCACGGGCGCCACCGTCATCTCCTCGTAGTAGAGCTCGCCTGATTTGGCCTTGTTCACGACGGTCCCCTTCCAGATCCTTCCCGATAGGATCGTCTTCCACATCTCCTTGAAGAGTCCCGGCGGGTTCTTGCCGGAGCGGAGTATCGCCGGAGTCCTGCCGAGGGCCTCCTCCCTGCTGTAGCCGGATATCTCGGTGAAGGCGGGGTTGACGTACTCCATCCTCCCCCTGACGTCGGTTATCACGATGGCCTCGGCCGCCTGCTCGACGGCGTTGAAGAGCTTCTTCAGCTCCATGTTCGTCTCCTCGAGCTCCGCGGTCCGCTCCCTAACGCGCTCCTCTAGCCCCTCTATCAGCCTTATCTTCTCTATCGCCGTGGCCGCCTGGTTGGCGAAGACGTTGAAGATCCTCACCCTGTCCCTGGTGAAGAAACCGGGCTCGCTGCTGTAGAGGTTGAGCGTACCCATCACGTCTCCGTCGGAGTTGATCAGGGGTACGGCCATCGAGGAGCGGTAGCCCCGTTTCAGCGCCTCCTCCCTCCAGGGCGCGTACTCCGGGTCCTTCTCGATATCGCTTATCACCTGCGAGCCCTTCGTCTTTATGGCCATGCCGGTGGGCCCCATCCCCGACGGCGAGTCATCCCATGAGATATTTACGCTTGAGAGGTATCCCTCCTCGAAGCCCGCCTGTGCAACGGGTCTGACGAGGTGTGTGCCCTCCTCCACGAGGCCGAGCCACACCAGCTTGAGGTCGAAGTTCTTCACCACCGTGTTGCAGACGGCCTCATAGATGTTCTCCGGTGGAGAGACGGCGCCGATGATGTTGGATGCATCGGCTAACGCCAGGAGCTCCTGCCGCTGTGTGGTCAGTTCCTCCTCCCTCTTCATCCGCTCATCGATGAAGGCCTTTATGGAGGCGGACATCCTGTTGAGGGCGTCGGCGAGCTCGCCCGTCTCGTCCCTGTTCTTCACGACGACCACTGTATCGAGGTCACCCCTCTCGATAGCCCTCGCCTTCTCCCTCAACCTCAGGATGGGCATCACGATGGAGTTCCTCACATAGAAGGCGAGCACGACGAAGACGGCCACGAAGACGGCCATCAGCCCAAAACGGACCCTTCCATAGAGCATGAACTCCCTTCTGTAGTCCTTCTCGAGGCTGTTGACGAAGCCGTCGATCCTGTCGACATAGCCGTGTATGAGGGAGTTGTACCGCCTGAACGCCTCCGGAGAGCCGGCCATCGCCTCCAGGAGGACCGGCTTCATCCCTTCGGTCCATTCCTCGATGAGGCCCTCGATCAGGTCGAGGCTGCCGCCCTTCGGAAGGGGTCTGAGGTCGTGCCTGTCGCTTCCGTCCCTCAGGGCGTGGAGCATCTCCTCGAAGAGGGAGATCTCCCCTTCGAGGTAGCTGAGGAGCTCCGCCCTCTCCCCGGCCGTCCCTTTAACGGCCCTGCCGAGGAGCCAGGCCATCTCGAAGCTGAGCATCCTCTGCCGTCCGGCGAGGTTTATCCTCCTTGCATCGTTCTCTATCTGATCGGTGAAGCGGAGGGATGTGTAGAGATAGGCGGCCACGAGACCGAGGATCACGAGACCGATGAGGATGTATTTGGTGCTCAGGGACATGGGGTTCATCAATCCAGATGCTTCTTCACGGTCTTGAGTATCCCCGCTACGTTCACCGGTTTCGGGATGTAGTCGACGAAGCCCGCCGACAGCAGCCTCTCCCTGTCACCGGTCATTGCGTAGGCGGTGAGGGCGATGATCGGCGTGTTCTCCAGTCCGGGCGTCTCCCTCATCTTCCTCATCGCCGTTATGCCGTCCATGCCCGGAAGCTGCACATCCATGAGCACGAGGTCGGGCCTCTCCCTCTCGGCGATCTCCAGACCCTCCACACCGTCCTTTGCGCTGATCACGGTGTAGCCGCCGTACCGGAGTATCTCCTTGAAGAGCCTCAGGTTTACCTCATTGTCCTCGACGACCAAAACCCTCTTCATTGCCCCCTCTTTGATCGGCGGATGATCGAGGGCCCTTGAGGGCCTCCCCTTCCAGCACCTCTACTCGACCCTCTTGACGGGTATCCGGAAGATGAACCTGCTGCCCTTGCCCCATTCGCTCTCCACCCATATCCTGCCTCCGTGCATCTCGACGATCTTCTTGCAGAGGACGAGCCCCAGCCCTGTACCCTGGTGCTTCTTCTCGTAGGTCGATTCAAGCTGCTGGAAGGGCTTGAACAGTCTCGGTATGTCTTCCGGTTTTATACCCGGTCCCGTGTCTTCGATACAGATCTCGATGTACTCCCCGTCACCCTCACTGGATCGGGGTTCAGCGCCGTTCTTTTCGTTCGTCAGCTCTTCACTCCTTTCATCGGTGCTCCCTACTCATCGGCACCGTTTGCTGGAAAACCTCCGTCTTGTTCAGATTATTGTAGCATAAAACCCCCTTTTCCGTCTCAGGATGGAGGGCGTGAGGGAGGATATCGGGCACGGGGACTCTAAGGGACCCGCCGAGGGTTCCCGAAAGGGTCGATTTCTGCTAAAGTATATTCGTAGCGATCCGGATCAGAAGGAGGTTGCCATGGCAGAGAGGGAGATCGATGTATTGCTGAAGGAGAGGAGGAGGTTCCCTCCGCCCGGGGAGTTCTCCAGGAAGGCCCACGTAAAGAGCATGGCCGAGTACGAGGAGATATACCGACGCTCCGTCGAAGACCCGGAGGGTTTCTGGGCGGAGATGGCCGAGGGCTCCGTATCGTGGTTCAGGAGGTGGGAGAAGGTGC
>WGEZ01000045.1 GCA_015492515.1 Nitrospirota bacterium | reverse complement strand
ACATCATATACCTTTGATGTATAATTAAGGAGGCCTTAATTAGTTTCAAGCGGGTGCACCTGACCACCATTCCGCCTGCCTGCCTGTGCGTTGCACGCAGACTGGCGCTCCATGGCGGCAGGTGATGAGCTTGGTCGTTAGGCATCAGTAAACCCGATGTGGTGTTCATGACTGCCAGAGCATCAGCGTTCATTGCGACAATATTCCTACTGACAGGTTGCCACGGCGCCATCGGCGATCAGCAGCGCGAGTCCCGGCTGAGCTGCGCCGTCGCACTGGTCTATGACGGCGAGCCGATCAGCTCGTTTTTGGCGCAGCCGGGACCGTCCTTCGTTCAGGCCTACGTTCGTTTCGATGATGACCTGCCCCCCGATGTCATCTTCGGCATCGACCAGGAGTTTCTCGACGGTGTCACCAATCCGTTCCATTACAAGGGGGGCGACTGGATGTCGTTCATCGGCATCCAGCGAAGCGGAGCGGTGTGGGTAGCCCATGGAACTGACGAGACGAAGAATGGCACTCCAAGCAAGGAGCGAACCTGGAAGATATTCAACCTCGGCCGGCAACTGAAGCCGAACACGTGGTATCGGTTGCGTATCGAAGCGGACTTCGATACGCGCCACTTTCTCAAGTTCACGGTCGAGGGGCCCGGCCTCGCCAAGAGCTTCGACTTAAGTGAATTGATGCTCGACTATCCCAACTATATGCCGTTCAGCGACCGCGCCATGTCCTTCTACGTCTGTGCGATGCGCGGCCGCAGTCTCATGGACCCGAACGCCACAGATCGGGGCAAGCCCGTCGTTTATTTCGATGATGTGTCAGGTGGTCCAATCGCCGAAAACGGCGGAGACATCGTAGCCTTTGAAGACGGATTCGAAGAGAGCTACGAGATCGGCAAACAGCCGGTTACTGCACCCGTGATCGATCTCCGAGGCTATGTGCAAGGGCGCTGGTACTTGGAGAGAGACGAAGCGCTGTTCAACCAAAAAATGATGCCCTTCGCCCGCTCCGGGCAGGCCGTTGGCGTCGCAGACGCCAGCATTGATTGATGTGTTGTACGCGGAACATAAGCCGCCACAGTCGGAAAACGTGCATAGCGTGGCGATGGACAAGTGGTGCCAACTGACCCAACCACGGCTGCAGCGGATCCTTCGACACGCTCAGGGCAGGCAGCGGCTTCGTCGCGGAAGCGGGCGCGATTTGCAAAGCAAGTAGCGGATTGGTCGTTCATTCACTACAAGTCCAAGTTTCTCTTTGATGGACTTACCAGATAGGGATGGGATGTTTTCAATACCCACAACTTCAATGTAACCCTTAGCAGCATCCTTAATCATCTCGATAGCCTCTTCAATACTCTCTCCCTCAGTGGTGATATCGAGTTCACTTAAAACATGGCTTCACAAAATACCCTACGGTAAGGTATCCTTACCTGTATGGAGGTGATGGTATGCTGAGGAGATCGTGGAGAAGTTCAGGGGATTGAGTATATTTTGACGTGGTTGCAAAGGAAGACAGGATTCGGCTCACACCTGTAATGATGGTTCCAGCAAAGGACAGGCTGGAAGACGTAAGGAGAAGGTGATGGGACTGGGTATAGTGGTGATTGCAAAGTCGATCGCACTGTTTATCATCGCCGGTCTATGTGAGATAGGCGGTGGATACCTTGTATGGCTATATCTGAGGGAAGGCAGAAGCCCCTGGTTTGCCCTTGCAGGAGCTGTGGTACTGGTACTGTATGGAATAGTCCCGACCCTTCAGCCTGCACATTTCGGCAGGGTCTATGCGGCATACGGCGGTATATTCGTTGTCCTTTCAATACTCTGGGGATGGAAGGTGGACAAAATCACCCCTGACAGATACGACCTGATCGGCGGGCTCATCTGCCTTGCAGGGGTCTTTGTGATCATGTACTGGCCGAGGGAGATGGGTTAGGAGAACGGGTCAGGTCTTTCCAAAGGGACAGACTGGATAACGACACTCCTTGCAGTCCAGACAGAGGCCTCCGTGACCCATCTCGGCGATCTCCTTCCGCCCGATATGCTCACCTGCGAGGAGGCGCGGGAGCACGAGGTCGAAGACGGTGATCCTGTGATACATACCGCAGGCGGGGATGCCGAGGATGGGAATCATTTCGCGTTGATGATCGATGACCGACGATTGACGATTTCCACCTTCTGACTTCTTCTGCAGATATGCCACCAGGAACATCGCCCCCGGGAGCACCGCAGAGCCGTAGTGCATCTCGGTGACACCGAGACGCCTTATGGCGAAGCGTGTGACGTCATCGGGATCGACCGACATCCCTCCCGTTGTTATCAGGAGGTCTGCCCCTGCCTCTATCAGCTCCCTGAGCCGGTTCTCGATGTATGATGCATCATCGGGTGCGAAGTATACACCCACGATCTCGCCGTCGAAGGCCTCTATCTTCCTCCGGATGACCGGTGCAAAGGCGTCCTCAACCCTGCCGTGGTAGACCTCGTTGCCCGTTATGACTATCCCTGCCCTCGGCTTCCTGAGCTCCTTCACCTCTATCGCTCCGGCGACCGCGACCGCCTCCTCCACGGTCTCCTTCTTGACCACCAGGGGTATCGCCCTCGTTGCAGCGACCACCTGGCCCTTCCTCACCAGGGTGTTCGAATGCAGCGTTGCGCACATCACCTCTCCGAGCATGTTGAACCTCAGGAGTGATCCCCTGTCCACCTTCAGGAGGCCGTCCCTCTCGGCCACGAGGTTCACCTTCCCCTCCTTCGGCTCTCCCTCGAAGGTCACACCCTCACCCGCAAGGGCGGCAGCGAGGACGCGGGCTGCGTCATCCTCGTGCATCTCGTCCTCGGATATGGACAACACGAAGAGATGTTCCTTTCCCAGACGCCTGAGATGCTCTATGTCATCCTCTCTGACGATATGGCCCTTCTTGAAGGCCCTCCCCTTGAACTCCCCGGGCCTGATCTCGGTGATGTCATGAGCGAGGACCGATCCGACGGCCTCACAGATCGGGACCGTCCTGGCACCTAACTTTTCTATATTGTTCAGTTCACACATAGGACCTCCTTAAAGTATCACTTTAATTTATAACCCCTTTCTTCGCGGTCTGTAAAGACCTTCCTGAATCTCCTGTCAACGTATTCCCTGATACCCTCTTCGAGCTCTCTGTATCTTTCCAGAAAGGCCCTTGCCTCAGCGGTAAGCACCGCACCGCCGCCGTTACGGCCCCCTGCCTGGCGCTCGACAAGCCTGATGCCGAGCCTCTCCTCCATCGCCTTTATGTAGCTCCAGGCCTTCCTGTAGGAGATGTTTATCTCCTTCGCCGCCTGGTTTATCGAGCCCTGTCTGTCGATAGCCTCAAGGAGAAACCTCCTGCCTCTGCCGAAGACGGGCTCACCATCGATCTCGATCCAGAGCTTGGATTTTATCTCCATCGAAAACCCCGTCGTTATGACATGAGTGCATAACGGAACGAACAGAAAATCACTCCCTCGTTGTGATGGTGATCCGCTCGAGCCAGAAGACCCCCTTCAGCGGAGATATGCTACCCTTGATCGTGCTCTCGATGATCTGGCGGACGAAGTCCTTCCTCAAGGGTATCTCCCTGTTGTCCGCGGAGAGCTTCAGCCCTGCGGGCATGATGTAGAAGCTCACCACCTTCGATTCAATACCCAAGGACCGGGCGATTGCAAGCAGTATATTGCCCAGGTACCGCTGGGTGAACTCGTTCAACGGTATAACCGTATCATTTATGAGTAACTGGGTCTTCAACCCTGTAGTACCCGCCGAAGGCGCATGCCCTGCAGAGCGTCCTGCCGTCTATCAGCACCTCTCTCATATCCTGGACGTATTCCCCGCAGTCCTCGCACTTCGCCCTCCTCAACGGTCTGCCTGGCATGTCCTGCCTGGGGATATCGACGGTCACCCACTCGTGGCGGAAGAGCTCATCATCGGGCATCACCTTGTAGGCCATGATCTGGCATTGATACTTGTCGGCGATCTCCGGAAAGTAGTCCTTCGCCCGGCTCCGCGCCTCCTCCCTGGCAACCACCCTGACCGCCCTACCCGTCTCCAGGTCGATGAAGGTGGCGGCCATCTTACCGTAGTCCTTGAACTTCATCGACCTCTTCCCAAGGCTGCAGCCGGTCACCGACTGGAGGGCGTCGGTCGCACAACGGTCGATCTCGACGAAGAGGCAGAGCCTTTTTCTGTCCTTCCCCTTCGGGTCATGGATCCCTATCCTGTCCAGACCATAGATCGCCATCCTGACCCCGAGGACCTGCCCGGGACAGAGATGCCCATGGATCCTGACCGACTCTTCAAGCAACGCTTCGAAGTTCATGCCCTCCTCGATACGCAGCATCTCACCGCCTGCTTCCGCTGACCATCGGAATCAATATTTTATATTGTAACCTCTCGTACTGTAAATTTTATATTAACAACCTGTTAATTTTCCATAAAACAAAACCCTTACTTACACTTCGTAAGTGGCAGTGCGGGCATCGGACCGATACCCAGAGCGCGGGCTATCACCTCTCCACTTCATCGTCTTCGACATATTCGAGTATGACGCCCTCTTCCGGGGCGGGCTTTTCTTCCCCGAGCCGAGGGGACGTCCCTGCCTTGCCATCTCCGATCGGTGCACCGTTCGAGCAACCCGTATTTATGGTGAGTGCCAGCAGAACGCTGATCAGGCACCCCCTAAGCCCGTATCCTCTCTTCATTCAGAAGCCGTTCCTCCTCAAGTATGAAGTCCTTCGTCAGCCCCGCTATCTCCCTGTAGAAATCAAGCTCTGCCGCCGCTTGAACCCTTTCACAGAAATGAGGAACCCACTTGATTATGTGTTTGTTGAAGAAGGTCCTCTCCACCTCGAGACACTTCAAGGCCGTCTCGTTATCACCTTTCCGCCAGGATATCTCTTCAAGCTCTATCACCTTTTCCATGAACTCGAGCTCGATGCTGACATGATCGGGGATGGAATCATACATCTCGCTGATCTTCAGCCCGTAATGCTCCACCCAGTTCTTCACATCCACGGTGCACTCGCCCCAGTAGTAGCCCACCCTGCCGTCCTGATCAGGGACATAGATGGACTCGTAGGGGACTACATGTTTGCCGGGTCCGATGAATATCCTGGTAAATTCAACGGCGAGCTCCTCTTCGATCCTGTCGATGGGTTTGTCAAGGAATGCGTTTATGTCGATGTTGCAGCCCGCATCATTCAACCGCTCGATGATGCCTGACTCAAGCATGGCGGTTATCTGTTCCGCCTTGAGCTCCTCCCTGAACAGTGCTGCCAGAAAGGCATAGATCTCCTTCCGCTGCCGTGCAACCTCTCTGTAGGTCTCCATTCCTTCCTCCGGGTCGAAAGGACGGAGGAGGTCTCCTCCCCTCCGTCCTTGTGGTTTATGCCTTTGTGACGGTCACCACGGTGTCCATCCACCTCTGCTGGCCCGAGACCGGATCGACCCAGTTCGGTATCACCCAGTTGGGATGCACCCCGTACTCGTTCCACCACTTGAACTTGAGGTCGATGTCATCGTCACGGCCGAAGGGCGACTTCCTGCCCGAGGCATACCTGCCGCTCTCCTGTCTTCCCACATGGTAGGAGATGGCGATTATACCGGGGACGATATTGTCGGTAACCCTTGCCTTTGTCACGATCTCGTCAACCTCTGATCTCACCTTTATCCTGTCACCGTCTCCGATGCCCAGCCTCGATGCTGTCTCAGGGTTGATCCAGGCGGGGTTGTCGTGGAAGAGCTCGGCGAGCCATTTCCTGTGGGTGCTCCTCGAGTGGATATGCATGGCGACCTTGTAGGTGGTGAGGACGAGCTGATCCGGTGCCTTCCTCCGGTGTTCAGGGATGGGATAGTAGGTTGGCATGGGTGAGAAGCCCTTCTCCTCGAGTATGTCCGAGTAGAGTTCGAAGTACCCGGACTTGTTGATCTTGTCAGGCTTGAACCCCTTGTACACCTTGTCGCCTATCTTCTGTCCCACGTATCCCTTGTAGGCCTTCTTCGTATGACGGTAACCCTTCTTCTTCGCCTCTTCCTCGCTCTTGGCCTTGGACTTCTTCCAGTTCCAGTAAACACCCGTCTCCTCGTCAAAGATCACGCCCTTCTTCTTCAGGTCCTTCTCCTTTACCTCCTTCCTGTACCCGTAGTAGTGGGGTTTCTCCTTCGGGTCATGCCATACGCCGTGGGTCTTCATGTACTCAAACCCGCCGCCCGGAAGGTCCTTTATCTTCGGCGTATGTTCACAGGAGAGCCTTACGAACTCCTCCTTCGAATTGAAGCCCATGGGGAGGCCCATCTTGTTAGCTATCTCGCAGACCACGTCGGCGAAGTCGCGGGACTGGCCGAGGGGCTTGACAAGGGCCTGGCGGATGTAGTACTCGGGGATCTGTGCGGGTGACACCATATCCTCCCAGTCCCACCGTTCGAGGTAGGTTGCATCGGGCAGGATCATATCCGCCAGTCTGCTTGATTCATCGTAGACGATGTTGGAAGTGACGGTAAAGGGTATGAGCTTCTCGTCCTTCAGTATCTCTGCATATTCCCTGTTCTCGCCGTTCACATAGGCCGGGTTGTAGCAGTACCAGAGATAGATCTCCGGTCGCCCCTGGCTGCCGTCCTTTATCATCCTCAGCACCAGCTGGCTCACATGGTGTGTGGGAAGCTTTGCATGGAGGGGTCCCTTCTTCGGACCGTCCACGATCTTCAGCTTCCTGGCCTTGACGTGATACTTCGGCTTCGGATACTTCCACTTGGCACCCACACCGCGGCAGCGGCCTCCGGGATTGTCGACGTTGCCGGTGATCGCCGCAAGCATCTGGATCGTGCGCTCGTTCTCGGCTCCATTGTAATGGGCCACGGCGCCACGGTAGCTGATCACACAGGCGGGCTTCGTCTTTGCAAACTTCCTCGCCAGGGCCGCTATCTTTGAGGCTGCCACACCGCTTTCCTTCTCAGCCCATTCAGGGGTGAACCTTGAAAGGTGCTTCTTCAACGAGCTGATCTTCTCGTCGACAGAGGCCTTGTGGTTCTTCGTCGCCTTGATGAACTTGAAGAACTCCCTGTCATAGAGGCCTTCTTTCATTATTACATGGCACATGGCAAGGGCTACGGCACCGTCAGTGCCGGGCCTGATCGGTATCCACTCGGTGGACTTGGCAGCGGTGTTTGAAAGCCTTACATCGAAGGTCACGAGCTCCACTCCCCGCTCCTTCATCGCCCTGATCAGCCTGTGGGCAACAGGGATGTGGTTTGTGTGGGTCTCGAAGATGTTGCTGCCGAAGTTCAGGACGAACCTCGTATTGTCCATATCCCAGTTGTCATAGTGCTTGCCCCAGGTGAGCTCCTGGCCGGTCCACTTACCACCCTCACAGATCGAGGTGTGGTTGCCGTAAGAACCCACGCCGTAGACCTTCTTCAGGAAGACGCTCTTTATCAGCTTACTCGAGCTCCCTTTCATCCTGCCGTAGTGGAAGAAGAACTTCTCGGGTCGGCCCTCGTCACGGAGCTTCTTAAGCCTCTTTGCAAGCTCGTCGGTGGCCTCATCCCAGCTTATCCTTCTCCACTTCCCGCCTCCCCTCGGGCCGACCCTCTTCAGGGGGTAGAGCAGTCTGTCGGGGAAGTACACCTCGTTGGGTGCTGACTGGCCCTTGGAGCACATGACACCCTCTGTGCGTATGGAGTTGGGGTTGGACTCGACCTTCATCAGCCTTCCATCCTCGACATAACCCATTGCTGCGCACCTGGTGACACAGCTCCAGCACGCCGTGGGGATCGCCTTCCTCTCCTTCTTTGTAACAGGTGAGACGTCCTTGCCACCCATCACGAGGGAGTCCATCCTGCCCTGTACGGTCTTTGCCTCCGCCCTGTTCAGTTTCATCGTGGTGAGGGCGAGGGCGCTCAGGGCACCTATTCTCAAGATGTCCCTTCTGCTCATCTCTCTTGTCGCCATGTATCTCCTACCTCCTTTCCGTCATCCTGCATAAGGTCCGTTCTTCCAGACCTTCAACTGGTATTCACTGTTTGCCTCGATCCTTATATCGATCCCCTTTCTGAGTGCGTCGTTGATCCTCGCGGCTCCTTCACCGATGTAGTAGACCTGCGGTTTCGTCCCCTTCTCGGGCAGGAGGACCCGTGCACCCCTCATGAGCTTCGAGACCTCGCTGTTAAGGTCGTTCAGGTTGCCCACTATCCTCGCCCTCCCCTGACATGTATTGACGCAGGAGGGGACCAGGCCTGCATCAAGCCTGTGAACACAGAGGTCGCACTTTGATGCCGGGTTGGCAGCCGGGTTGCCGCCGGCCTTCTTGGCCGGGTCGAAGAACCTCACCTTGTACGGACAGTTCATGATGCAGAGACCACAGCCGATGCACCTCTGCTGATCCACGAGCACAGGACCGTCAGGCCTCTTGTAGGTCGCCTTCTTGGTGAATTTGATCCCCTTGAACTCGGCTTCGACAGGCTCAACAGGACATACCTTCACACAGGGCGGGTTGTCGCAATGGTTGCAGAGCCATGGGAGGAAGTCCCTCCTTGCATCGGGATACCTCCCGTATTCATAGTCGATTACAGAGGATCTGAACACCCCGAGCCTCACGTCGAACTCGGCCTTGCAGGCCACGTGGCAGGCCTTGCAGCCTATGCACCTGTCGAGATCGATCACCATCACCCACTTGACGGGCCCCTTTGCAGAGAGCCCCTCCGTTGCGGCGACCAACCCGGAGCCTGCTGCAACACCGGCACCCACCGCCGCCAGCTTCAGAAACTCCTTCCGTGTCAGACCTTTCTTCTCCTCAGTCATACTGAATACCTCCTTTCAAATCAAGAAAGATCAAGCATAATCCGACCACCTCGCTACGAGCCATACCCCGTTGCCGGCACCGCCCCCCCCATAAGCCAGGAGGGCCCTGCCCCGGCAGGGGGAGGTAATTTCCGTCGGTATCATGAAAACAAGAACCGTGCCAGGTGAAAAAATCCTTCTTTTACGAGGGGTTCGACAGAAGCAGGGGATTCGGTCTGTTACCTTACGGTAACATCGGTGAGCCACGGCATCGCCGGAGAGGTTGAGATACGGGGGGTTTCGGGGCTATGGCCCCGATTGTTGAGATATGAGCGGGTTTGGAGAAGGGGCCTGGAACGTAAAGAATGGTTTCTTTTCAAGGGGTTTCTCTGTTACTGGCTCGTTCGGATGTTACGTTTCCGTAACAGGATCAGCTCTTTATTCCGTAGTTGTTCATCTTCTCCCAGAGTGTCTTCCTGCTTATCCCGAGGATCTCGGCGGCCATCGTCTTGTTGCCCTTCGTGGTCTTCAGGATCCTGAGTATATGTTCCTTCTCAGCCTCGGCGGTGACCTCGGAGAGCGTGACCCTGTGGGAGAGGTCCTTGCCCGGTCTCCGGATGTGGCCCGGCAGCTCGTCGGCATCGATGACGTCACCATCGGCGAGGGCGACGCATCTTTCCACGATGTTCTCTATCTCCCTGACGTTTCCCGGAAAGTCGTAGGCCATCAGGGCCTTCAAGGCCTCGGAACTGAACCGTGTCTCCTTTCCGAAGCGGCTGTTGAACCTGCCGAGGAAGTGGTCCACCAGCAGGGGGATATCCTCCCGCCGTTTCCTCAGGGGCGGGACATGGACGGGGATGACGTTCAGCCTGTAGAAGAGGTCTTCCCTGAACCGCCCTTTCTTTACATCCCTTTCGAGGTCCCTGTTGGTTGCAGCTATCACCCTCACGTCCACTGTCAGCGTCTCCGTTCCTCCGAGCCTTTCGAAGGAGCCGTCCTGGAGGACCCTCAGGAGCTTTGCCTGGGTGGGGAGGGGGATGTCTCCCACCTCATCGAGGAATATCGTCCCCCCGTCGGCAAGCTCGAACCTCCCGGGCTTCCGCCTTGCAGCACCGGTGAAGGCACCCTTCTCGTAGCCGAAGAGCTCGCTCTCGATGAGACTCTCCGGAAGGGCCGCACAGTTCAACTTGATCAACGGCCTCTCTCCCCGGTTGCTCTGATAGTGGATGGTCGAAGCGATCAGTTCCTTCCCCGTTCCGCTCTCTCCCGTGATCAGCACGGTGGAATCCGTCTTTGCGACCCTGCCGATGAACTCGAAGATCCTCTGCATCTCACGACTCTCACCTATTATGTTCGGATATGAGTAGCACTCCGTCAGGTGCATCCTCAGCCTGATGTTCTCCTCCCTGATCTCCCTCAACTCGAGGGCCCTCTTCACGATCAGCCTGAACTCTTCAAGGGAGAAGGGCTTTGTGATGTAGTCGAAGGCGCCGAGCTTCATCGCATCCACGGCATCCTTTATCGTGCCGAAGGCGGTCATCAGGATGACCTGGGCGTTGTCGTCCGCCTCCTTCATCATCCTCAGCACCTCGAGGCCGTCGATGTCAGGCAGTCGGACATCGGTGACCACCAGGGAGTATCTGTCCTGTTTGAAGGCCCTCACACCCTCGGTCCCTTTCTCGACGGAGCTCACCTCATAGCCTGCCGCCCTGAGGGTGTCCTCGAGGGTGATCCTCATGATCCTCTCGTCTTCGATGATCAGTATCCTGTGCTTCATACGATGTGTGCCGGCGACGGCCTCCCCCTCACGGCGTCTCCCTCCCGAGTCTCAAGGTGACGGTCGTGCCCTCACCCCTCTTGCTCCGGACCTCTATCTCACCATTATAGTTTTTGACTATCTCGTAGGTCAACCAGAGGCCGAGGCCTGTCCCTTCCCCCGGCGGTTTGGTTGTGAAGAAGGGGTCGAAAATCCTCCCCAGGTTCTCCTCCTCGATCCCCTCCCCTGTATCGGTTATCTCGATCACCACCCCTGGATCATCGCTGCGGGCCCTCACCCTCAGCTCACCACCCCCATCCATCGACTGTACGGCGTTGATCACCAGGTTCAGCAGGACCTGCTGCAGGTCGTGCCTGTCGATCAACACCGTAAGCCCCTCCTCGACATCCTCCACGTACCTGATCCCCCTCTTCCTCAATCTGTATTGCACGAAGAGGTAGATGTCCTTCAGGGTCTGACCGATGTCCACCTCCTCCACCTCTCTCTGCCCCTTCCTGGACATCCAGAGGAGCTTTCCCACCGTGCTCTCTATCCTGTCAAGCCCTTCCTTTATCAGGCCGAGGTACTCCCTCCTGAAGCCCTCCTCCTGCCCCATCTGTTCAAGCATCTGGACGCAGTTGAAGAGCCCCCCGAGGGGGTTGTTGATCTCATGGGCGACGCCTGAGGCGAGTATGCCGATGGAGGCGAGCTTCTCTGACTGGAGCAGCCTCTCGTGGGTCTTCTTCAGCTCAAGGTTCGCCTCCCTTATCCTGTCGATCATCCTGTTGAAGCTCTGTCCGAGGAGGGCGAGCTCGTCCCGCCCCTTTATGTCCACCTTCACATCGAGCATGTCACCCCCCGCCCTCTCCATGGTCTTTGCAAGGTGCATGATCGGGCTGATAAAGCGCCTGCTGAGGACGATGATGATCCCGAAGCCCACAAGGAGCGCAAAGAATGTGAGGGTTATCACCCTGTAAACCGTCGCCCTTATCTCTTCCTCGACCTTCTCGAGGGATACGGCGAACTTCAGTGTCCCCCAGCGCTTCCTCCCGATCGACAGCGGTGTCGCAAAATCGAAGGCGTCGTGGCCGCTCCGGTCGTCGTAGAATCTCTGCACCACCGTGTCGTTGGACTCGAGGGCCCTGCGGGTGAGCGGGTCGTTGTAGGTCTTGCCGTACTCGCTGAAGTCGTTGTGGGAGATCACCCTCCCCTTCTCGTCGAGAACAGCGATGTATATCAGGTCTATGTCCTTCCGTCTGAAGATCTCTGTAACATAGTTGTCGATCAGCCCTCCCTCCTCGACGAGGCCGAGCCTTTCGTATATGAGGTCATTGATCACCGGGATGGCGAGGGTCTCGGCGAGCAGCCTCCCCTGCCTCCTTATCTCGTTGTACATCAGGTGGCTCTCCCTCTGGGTGAAGATATACCCGATTATCACCATCAGCACGATGATCGCCACCGATGTGATCAATATGAACTTCTGCTGCAGCGAGAGGCTCTCAAGGGAACTCATAGCCTGATCTTGGGATGACAACCGGCGCCGCATGTCCTGGGCACCTCATTGATCATCTCCCTTATACCTTCATAATCGGAGTCATCGGCCGCTACGAAGCCGCCTCTTACCTCGGGGTCGAGCCTTCCGAGGACCTCCCTCCCCCTCTCGGTCCTCCCCATATCCTGAAGGACCCTCTTCACCGTTTCAGCAACGGCATAGGGCGTCCTCGGCCCTACGACCACGGGCCCCGTCGGTATAGGTTCGGAGGAGGCGATTATCTTCAATCCCAGAGGGAGGTACTTCTCAGCGATCACCTCCCTTACGGCACCGGCGTCGTACTTCCCCCTGAGGACCCACTTCACGACGGAATCATGGTAGGCGAAGTTCCTGTACTCCCCGAGCTCGCTCAGGTGAATCCCTGCACCGGCGAGGAGATACCTCGGGATGAGATTGCCCGATGTGGACTTCAGTGCCGCAAAGGCGAAGGCCTTTCCTCTCAGATCGGAGAGGTCGTTTACAGGGCTGTCCCGCTTCGTTATTATGACGCTCCTGTAGAAGGGTTCGCCCTTTACGGTCGTGCCCTTCAGGATGGACACCGCACCGAAGAGCGCACGCGCCTCAAGGTAAGCAAGGGGGCCCAGGAGGGCCATCTCGATCTCACCGGTGCCCAGGGCGTAGACTGTATCCTCATAGGTCTTCTTGAGCACGAGCTCGAACCTGTAGGGTGTGGTCTCCGAGAGGTAGTCGATGAGGGGCTGGTATTTCTCGTAGGCCATCCTGGGGTTGTCCCTCGGAACAACCCCGAAATGGATCGCGTCACTCCCTTTCTCTTCCGGTTTCCTCGGGCTCCTGTTTCTGGCTATAAACGCCTCCATCTCCCTGATGGTGTCGTAGTTGCGGTCCGAGGCCACCACGAACCTCTCGATCAACATGGCATCAAGGATCCTCTTCCCCTTCGGGTCGAGGTGCATCCCGGTGAGGATCTCCCGGAGCTTCTCTTTTATGAACACAGGAAGCCCCGCTGGAACCACCACCGGCGGGATGCCGAACTCCGGTGATCTCTTGATTATCCTCGTCTGACCCACATACTCGGACCCCCTGCTCTTCATGTACTCATACACGAGGCTCTCCACCGCTGCCGCATCCACCACCTTCTTGGCCACGAGTTCGACGGATTTGTTGTGGCTGTAGCTGTAAAGGAATCTGCTGAAGAACTCCTCGGGTCTCAGCCCCTGCTTTGCCAGGATGTATTCCGGGTAGAGTCTGCCCGTGTTCGACTTCGGATCGGTGAAGGCGAAGCTCTTTCCCCTGAGGTCGTCGAAGGTCCTCACGGGGCTGTCCTTGTGGACGATGATATAGGACCTGTAGAAGACACCGCCGTTGACCCGGGGCGCCACGAGGAGCTCCACGCCGAACTCCCTCCTGTTCTTCACATAGGGAGCGGAACATATGAAGGCCGCATCCACGTCCCCCCTCTCGAGCATCCTGTCCATCTCGTCATAGGTCCTCCTGTGCACCATCTCCACGGGTACGCCGAGCTTCTCCGATATGTAGTCCACGATGTCCTGATAGTACCTCACCGCATCAACGGGTGTGATCATCGAGGCCACACCGATCCTGAGGGTCCGGTCCACGATCTGACCCTGAAGCGGTGAGGGGGATGAGGGCAGGATCATCGCAAGGAGGAGGATTATGAGGGCCTTCCTGTACATGGCTTCCCTGTATCTTCTATTATATAACATCAGACCCTTCAGGGTAGAGCGGTACCATAGGTGTAACCAACCACATCTGGAGGAGGACCAATGATCAAGGTGATCTTTCTATGCACCGGAAACTCTTGCCGCAGCCAGATGGCGGAGGGGCTTGCGAGACATTATGGAAGGGGCCTCATCGAGCCTTTCAGCGCCGGGCTCATGCCCGTCGGGGTGAACCCCTATGCCGTAAGGGTGATGAAGGAGATCGGGATCGACATCTCGGGACAGACCTCGGACCCGATCGATGAGGGGCTACTGGCCGAGATGGATGTGGTGATCACCCTCTGTGGAAATGCGGAGGCCTCATGCCCTGCGACACCACCGGGAATAAAGCGCCTCCACTGGCCCATTGATGACCCGGTCGGCACGATCGGGACGGAGGAGAGGATACTCGCCCGGTTCAGGAAGGCAAGGGATGAGATAAGGGCGAGGGTACAGGGGTTCCTTGAGGGACTGTCAGAATAAGGAGAGGGAGGCCGGGGCCTCCCTCTTCCGGGTCCGACTCGTTTCAGGCTCGGCTTACACAAGCAGAGGGGCAATGACGAGTGAGACGATGGACATCAGCTTGATCAGGATGTTCATCGACGGCCCAGAGGTATCCTTGAAGGGATCACCCACGGTGTCTCCGACGACGGCGGCCTTGTGAGCATCAGAGCCCTTGCCGCCGAGGTGGCCCTTCTCGATGTACTTCTTTGCATTATCCCAGGCGCCGCCGGCGTTCGCCATCATCAGTGCAAGCAGGACACCCGTCACCGTTGCACCCGCCAGCATGCCGCCGAGTGCATGGGGGCCGAGGAGGAAGCCCACGAGGACAGGGCTCGATATCGCCACTATGCCCGGCAGGACCATCTCCTTCAAGGCGGCCGTGGTGCTGATATCAACGCACCTCTTCGTATCTCCCTTCACCCCCTCCTTGCCTTCAAGCAGTCCTGGTATCTCCCTGAACTGGCGCCTTATCTCTTCGACCATCTTCATCGCCGCCTTTCCGACGGAGGTCATCGTGAGGGCGCCTATGAAGAAGGGTATGATGCCGCCGATCAGCAGGCCAATCACGACGATGGGCTCTGTTATCACTATGGTGA
>WGEZ01000044.1 GCA_015492515.1 Nitrospirota bacterium | reverse complement strand
GTTGAGAGAGGAAGCCCTCCAGTCATCTGCAGAGTCGAGTTGAAAATAATCGCCTGTTCTGCTATAGTTATATTGAAGATGCCCCGGTGAGCATCTTCCCGCAGTTTGTGGGACTTTTCGCCATGGTCCTGTGGATCTGCCGTGGATCCTCCGGAGGCGCTTGACGGGGTCCGGTCGAGGCTCTGATGCGGGCTTCTCAGAGAAATGAAATGAAGATACCCGATGGGGTGAGAGATGTCTGACCTTGTGATGTATGAAGACGAGTTCCGGAGGATCGACGAGGAGCTCAGGAGGCTCCATCTCCTCACCAATGCAGAGCTCGTCTTCCTGGTGGACAAGAACGGACAGCTGATCGCCTCGGTGGGCGACACCCACAACATCGACACCACTGCACTCGCTTCACTCACCGCCGGCAACATCGCTGCCACAGCGGGGATCGCAAAGGTGCTCGGACAGAGGGAGTTCTCCATCCTCTTCCACGAAGGTGACAGGGACAACATCCACATATCCGTAGTGGCCGACAAGGTGATCCTCGCCGTCGTCTTCGACCAGAGGTCCTCCCTCGGGATCGTGAGGCTGAGGGTGAGGAAGACAACGGAGGCCCTGGCGAAGGTCTTCCAGGAGATGGACAGGAAGACCCTCCGGGAGGGAAGTGGACAGGTGGACCTGTCTCCCTTTGCAGAGATCACGGATGAAGATATCGATCAGCTCTTCAGGTAGGTGCTCTTAGGTGTCGTTTATAAACTACTCCTCAAGAGAGATAAACTGCAAGATAGTTTATTACGGACCAGGACTGTGCGGTAAGACCACCAACCTCCAGTACATATACAGGAGGACCTCCCCCGAGCAGAAGGGCAAGCTGATCTCCCTCGCCACAGAGACGGAGAGGACCCTGTTCTTCGATTTCCTCCCCCTCGCCCTCGGCGACATAAAGGGTTTCAAGGTTCGCTTCCATCTGTACACCGTGCCCGGGCAGGTCTTCTACGCCGCGAGCAGGAAGCTGATACTGAAGGGCGTGGACGGAGTGGTCTTCGTGGCTGATTCCCAGATCGAGAGGATGGACGCCAACATCGAGAGCCTCGAGGACCTCAGGATCAACCTCGCCGAGCAGGGCTACGAGCTCGAGAGGCTCCCCTTCACGATGCAGTACAACAAAAGGGACCTCCCTAACATCGCCCCCCTCGAGGAGATGAACAGCCTCCTGAACCCCGATGGTGCACCCTGGTTCGAGGCCGTGGCCATAAGGGGCACGGGGGTGATCGATACGCTGAAGTCCGTGGGCAGGGACATACTCAGGGAGCTGAGGAAACACTACTGACCCTCAACAGGAGGGCCTTCTCCTGGAGGGTGATCACTGCAGGGGTTGTGCCGAGATAGTCGCCGTCCACCTGGACCTCCGCCTCCCCGGTGACCTCGATCCTCCGTCCCCTCAGATACGTCACGTCCCTGAGCGCCAGGTGCCTCCCCCTGATGATCCCGACGACGTACCTCAACAGGGCCTTCCTGCTGCCGCCGTGCATGATGAATATGCTGAACGAGGGCGAACGGAGGCTTGCATCAGGGCAGACCCTGTACTCGCCTGCATAGTAGCCGGAGTTGCAGACGATCAGTCCGAAGCCCTCCAGCGCCGAGCCGTCGACGGCTATCCCCAGCCTCCGGGGCCTGTATCCCAGGAAGGCCCTCAGCCCGCTCAGTATGTACGCCCCCTTTCCCCAGACCCTCTTCAGCCCCTCCCTCACACCCTTCACCGCGTCGCCGTCGAAGCCGATCCCGGCCATGAGGGCGAAGTACCTGCCGTCTATCCTCCCGAGGTTGACGTACTCCGTCCGGCCCTCGAGGGCCCTGAGGGTGGCCTGCTCCATCTCCCGGGGTATGCCGAGCTCCCTGGCGAGGACGTTCGTCGTCCCTGTGGGGATGAAGGCCACGGGAACGCCCGAGTATGCGGTCCCGTTCACCACCTCGTTGAAGGTCCCGTCACCGCCGACGACGAGGATCAGCTCGGGCGTCCCCCTGACGGCGTCCCTGGCCATCGACTCTGCATCGCCCCTCC
Source organism: Nitrospirota bacterium (assembly GCA_015492515.1). Lineage (GTDB taxonomy): Bacteria > Nitrospirota > Thermodesulfovibrionia > Thermodesulfovibrionales > JdFR-85 > S146-64. The sequence goes on along the minus strand of WGEZ01000044.1, from coordinate 5,318 downwards.
TGCCGGTGAAGAGGATCGACACCTCCCTGAACCTCCTCCTCAGGAGCCCTGCCGAGACCCTGAGGCCCTCCTCAGAGAAGGAGCCCGAGGCCGGGTTGACGATCACGACCGCCCGTGAGCCCATCCGAGCTGCTCCGGTGAGCCGTCGCTGATCACCCCTCCGAACCCGGTGACGATTACGGGTCTCTCCTGGAGATAGCGGACGACCTCACCGGGGCTGCACCCCTCGGTAACGAAGAAGACCCTGCCGCCGTTCATCGCCCCCTCCTCTTTCAGACCGGGGACCCTGAGGTATCCCGATCCCCTGGAGGAGACGTAGCCCGTGGTGTAGAAGGGGTCGTCGGAGACGCAGACCTCGGCCACGACATGGGGGCAGGAGGCCACCTTTGAGGCGAGCACCAGCGCCTCGGCCACCCGCGTCAGGTCCAGACCAGGGCCGAGCGCCTCCGCCAGCTCGGAAAGGAGGGAGGGGTCCATGCCGAGCCTCTTCACCCTGACGCCCCGCTCCCTGTCGGGCTCCACCCTCTCGCCGCTGACGGCCCTGACGAGCGCCGCGCCCCTCATCACCTCCCCGGACTCTATCACAGCCATCCCCCGCCTCGCCGCCCCGGCTGATACGCCGTGGCGCTCCAGCACCGTCCTCACGAAGCGCCATGCATCGGGGTAGCCCGAGGTCTCCACCGTACGTACCGGGAGCGATTCGATCAGCAGGGGCTCTTCGGCGACCTTCTCCACGGTGAACACCACGGTGTCGGGCTTCCCCCTGTCGTGCTCCAGGGCCCTCTTCAGGTAGCGGGCCAGCACACCGGTGATCTCGCCCTCCCTGTAGAGGCCCTCGGCGCCTGAGATGTGCCTCCCGGCATCGGACGCCCTCATCCTGACGCTCCAGTACACGGCTGCCTACTGCCTGAAGATGGGGCCGGCCCCTACGGTGTCTCCTCCGGCGGGGGTCAGCCCGAGGGTCCTGATCATCGCCAGGTCGTCCCCGGCGGACCGGCCCTTCTGGGTGAGGTAGTTTCCGATCATCAGGCCGTCGGCGCCTGCGAGGAAGATCATGGAGTTGAACTCGCCCAGTGTCTGGAGCCTGCCGCCGCAGAGGCGTATCTCCCTGTCGGGGAGTATGAACCTGTAGATGCTCACGATCCTGAGGGCCTCGATGGGATGGAGGGTCTCGAGGTGACCGAGGGGGGTGCCCTCGATGGGCATCAGGAAGTTTATGGGCACGGAGTCCACGCCGAGCCCCTTCAGCCTGAAGGCCATCCTCACCCTGTCCCGCCAGGACTCGCCCATGCCGAAGATGCCGCCGGAGCAGAGCGAGAGGCCGCACTCCCTCACGGCCTGTATGGTCCGGAGTTTCTCGCCGTAGGTATGGGTGGTGCAGACCCTGGGGAAGTACTCCTCCGAGGTCTCAAGGTTGTGATGGTACCTCTGAAGCCCCGATCCCTTCAGGAGATCGAGCTCTTCCCCGTCAAGGAGCCCGAGGGTCGCGCAGGGCAGGAGCCCGATCCTCCTGATCTCCCTGATCGCCGAGGCTATCACCTCCAACTCCTGCCGGGAGACCTTCCTGCCGCCGGTGACGATACAGAACCTCCGGGCGCCGGAGAGCCTCGCCTCCTCGGCCCTTGCCAGTATCTCGTCACGGTCCATGAGGGGGTACCTCTTTATGTTCGTGTTGTACCTGACGGACTGGGCGCAGTAGAAGCAGTCCTCACCGCAGCCGCCGGACTTGGCGTTCACGACAGAGCAGAGGTCGACACTCCTGCCCCGGAAGGTCTCCCTTATGGTCGAGGCCGCCTCGAAGAGCGCATGAAGCGGCGGTTCCTCGGCCAGATAGAGGGCCTCCTCCTCGGATACATCCCCTCCGGCGATCACCCTCTCCTTCAGTTCCCTCAACAGTTCGCTCATCCTCTCCAGTACAGCCGGATCAGTAGTACCTGATCTCGAACCCGTTGAACTCGCCCCTGTAAGGTTCCCACTCGACGTCTATGTCGGTGACCCGTGCAGCCGGAGGTCCCTTGCGGCACTCGGCGATCGCCTTCTCGATGAGGGGTTTCTCACCCTCGAAGACGGCCTCGACCCTGCCGTCCGGGGTGTTCCTCACCCAGCCGGTGAGGCCGAGCCCTGCGGCGACCTCCCTTGTGAAGGCCCTGAAGAAGACACCCTGTACGATACCCTCGATCCTGAGGTGGACCCTCGCCTTATCCATCAGAAAGCACCCCGCCGCGGCCGTACTGCCGTCCCTACCGGTCAGGAAAGGGATCCCGGCAGAACCGACGCAGGCACTCCATTTTACAGCTACCTTGACAATATTTTCAAGTAACAAGTATAATAAACGAGTCACGTCCGATGATTCGGAGCGGGTCGACTCCGTGGTCTGCATCGGTGGTCGATGATGGAATCCGCGGGCAGGCCGCGCTCCGAGAGGCGCGCAGGGTACGGGACTACAAGACCGTCCTCACCCGGTGAGTGACCGGAGAGCGGGACTCCTCGTGAAGCACACGGTCCGATTTCAGGGACATCCGTCCAGAGTTCACCGATATCATCATGAAGATAACCGTTTCAGAGATAAAGGAAGAGGGGATAGAGCTGGATCTCTCGGAGGCCCTTGCGTCTGATTCCGTCCTCAGGCCGGCGGGGCCTGTGGATGTGCACCTGAGGATAGAGAGACACGGCTCCGAGGTCTCCGTCCATGGAGAGATCCACGGCAGGGTGATCCTTCAGTGCAGCAGGTGCCTGAAGGACTTTCAGAGGGAGCACTCCCTCGGAGTCGATCTCCACTACCATCCCTCGGAGGAGATTGAGGGTGAAGAGGTCTACGAGATCCCGGCGGAGGAGGCTGACATCGGCTTCTACAGAGACGACGAGCTCGACATCACCCAGCTCCTCAGGGAGCAGATGATCCTTAGCCTTCCCATGAAACCCCTCTGTACCGAGGCCTGCAAGGGCCTATGTCCGGTCTGTGGTGCGGACCTGAACACGGAGGCCTGCGGATGCAGGAGGGAGGCCTTCGAATCAGGCCTTTCCGGCCTGAAGAAACTCTTCTCAGGAAAGAAGGAGCATTGAGATGGCAAACCCCACGTCGAGACACTCGAGGTCCAGGAGGGACAGGAGGCGGGCGAACTGGAAAGGCGCCGCACCGTCGCTGGTAAGGTGCCCTGAGTGCGGTGAGTTCAAGATACCCCACAGGGTTTGCACGAGCTGCGGCACCTACAACGGAAGAAAGGTGATAGAGATCGTCGAGAAGTCCGAGGTATGAGGATCGTACTTGACGCCATGGGAGGGGACTACGCCCCCCGCGTGACGGTCGAAGGGGCGGTCGAGACCGTCAACGAGACCGGAGATATCGAGGTGGTGCTCATCGGGCAGGAGGGGCTGATCCAGGAGGAGCTGAGGCAGAAGCGTTATCCGCCCGAGAGGATCACCGTCAGGCACGCCCCGCAGGTTGTGGCCATGAACGAGCCCGTCTCCACCGCCGTGAGGCGGAAGAGGGACTCATCGATAAGGTTGGGCATCGAGATGGTTAAGGCCGGTGAGGCCCACGCCTTCGTCAGCGCGGGCCACTCGGGGGCCACGATGGCCTTCGCCCTCCTGTTGCTCGGGAAGTCGGAGGGTGTGGACAGGCCTGCCATAGCCGCCACGATGCCCACGCTGAAAGGCCGGTTCGTGCTGATCGACGCGGGAGCGAACGTCGATTCGGAACCGACCAACCTTCTCCAGTTCGCACTGATGGGGAACGCCTACGCCAGGGCGGTCCTCGGCGTCCAGAGCCCGAGGGTCGCACTCCTGAGCATAGGAGAGGAGGATATAAAGGGGAACGAACTCACCAAGGAGGCCTTCCGGCTGATCAAGGATACGGACCTCAACTTCGTGGGTAACATAGAGGGCAAGGACATCTTCACCGGAGAGGTCGACGTCCTGGTATGCGACGGCTTCATCGGTAACGTGGCCCTCAAGATCAGCGAGGGGCTTGCCGAGACCATCCTCAAGATGCTGAAACGCGAGATCGCCGACATCGCCACGGGAAGGCTCGCATACCTGTTCATGAAGCCGGCCCTGAAGAACTTTAAGAAGAAGACCGACTACGCCGAATACGGCGGGGCACCGCTGCTCGGCATCAGGGGCACATGCATCATAAGCCACGGCCGGTCCACGTCGAAGGCCATCAGGAACGCGCTGAAGACAGCGGCCAGGTTCGCCCGCCTCGGTGTGAACGATCTGATATCCTCTGAGCTGGCGAGGTATGGTGAAGCCTCTCCGGTGACGTTTGATGAGCCGGTGGTTCAGAACAGACGCTGAGCCCCGGCCCCCCGATCAGGAGCCCTTGAGACGGATCCCCCGCCCATGGAATGGATAGAGAGCATCGGAGCTGGAGATTGTTGAGAGCCAGGATCACCGGAACCGGTTCGTACCTCCCCGAGAAGGTGCTGACCAACTTCGATCTGGAGAGGATGGTGGAGACCTCGGATGAGTGGATCAGGGAGAGGACCGGGATCAGGGAGAGGAGGATCGCCTCCGAGGAAGAGGCCGCCTCGGACCTTGCACTGGAGGCCTCCAGGAAGGCCCTCAAGTCCGCAGGGCTGAGGCCGAAGAACATCGAGCTCATAATCGTCGCCACCGTCAGCGGAGACATGCCCCTCCCCTCCACGGCCTGCCTCCTGCAGCACAGGCTCGGTGCCAGAAGGGCCGCGGCCTTCGACGTGAACGCCGCCTGTTCGGGCTTCATCTACGCCCTCTCCGTAGCCGACGGCTACATCCGTTCCGGTACATACAGGAGGATACTCGTCGTGGGCTCCGAGGTCCTCTCCAGGATAACGGACTGGACGGACAGGACCACCTGCGTGCTGATGGGCGACGGTGCGGGTGCCGTGGTTCTGGAGGCCTCCGACGGTGACAGCGGAATACTCTCGGTGAAGATCGACGCCGACGGCTCGATGTGGGACCTCCTCCACATCCCGGCGGGTGGATCGAGGATACCGGCCTCGGAGGAGAGCGTCGGCAAGAGGCTCCACTTCATCAAGATGCGGGGCAACGAGACCTTCAAGGCAGCGGTCAGGACCCTGGAGAAGCTCGTGCTGACCACGCTGAAGGACAACGGCCTGAAGCCAAGGGACCTCTCCCTGCTGATACCCCACCAGGCGAACCACAGGATCATCAGCGCCACCGCCAAGAGGCTCGGACTCGATCTCGACAGGGTGATGATAAACCTCGACCGCTACGGCAACACCTCTGCGGCATCGATCCCCATCGCCCTGGACGAGGCGGTGAGGACGGGCAGGGTGCGGGAGGGTGATCACATCCTGCTGGAGGCCTTCGGCGGC
>WGEZ01000043.1 GCA_015492515.1 Nitrospirota bacterium | reverse complement strand
GTGAGGATGATCACCTCTGTGGAGGGTGATGCGGCCTTCACCCTCTTCAGGACCTCGATCCCGGGGATGTCGGGCAGCCTCAGGTCCAGAAGCACCACGTCGGGTGAGCCGCCTGACTGCGCCAGGGCCTCTGCACCGCTGCCGGCGGTCAAGACTCTATACCCCTTCAACCTGAGGATGTCCGAAAGGGTGCTCCTCGCCTTGGGGTCGTCATCGATGATCAGGACCTCGGCCCTATCCTTCATGCTCCCTCTCTCCGGCATTGATCATGCCTTTCTCAGCCGTTCACCGCTGTCGTGCCGCTCCATCTCCTTGATCCTCCGTCTCAGGGTCCTTAACTCCTCCTTCAGCTCCTTCATCCTGAACTCCCTCTGGACTGTGGCCTTCCTGAACCTCTCGAGCTCTTCCAGCCTCTCGCTGAGCGACCTCTCTGTCTCCTTCCTCTCCGATATATCCCTCATTATCCCTACAGCACACCATCCACCCGCCCTCTTCACCGCGGAGACCGAGAGCTCTATGGGAAACTCCTCACCACCCTTTTTGACGGCATATACCTCCACGACCCTCTCCACCACAGGACCTTCACCGCTTGTCCTGAAGCGCTCGAACCCCCGCTGGAACTCCTCATGGTATCGTCCGGGAGCAAGGATGGAGTGGAGCTCCTTCCCGATGACCTCGCCGCGGGCGTAGCCGAACATCCTCTCCGCCGCCTCGTTCCAGAAGGTGATCCTGCCGTTGTGGTCGATCATGACCACGGCATCCTGGGTGATGGAACTCACGGTATGGAACCTCTCTTCGCTTTCACGGAGGGCGTCCTCGGTCTGCCTGCTCCTGGAGCTCTCCGCCTCGTGCGAGAGGCTCTTCTCCTTCAGCCTCGTCAGTGCCCTGGCGAGGGTCCGGGTGAACTCACCTATCTCGTCGCCTGTCCCCTCCTCGAACCCGATATCCAGCTCACCTCTCTCGAAGGCTGCGGTGGCGGACTTCAACCTCTTTATCGGACGCAAGACGGAGCGGTAGAGGAAAAAACCCACCAGGGCAGCTAAGACCGATACCACCAGTGAGAAGGCCAGTATCCGGTTCCTCAGCGCATATGCAGGGGCGAACATCTCCTCCACATCCTGCTCCACCACGAGTATCCAGCCCAGGCCTCCGTAGTCGCTGTATCCCCTTGAATGGGCATGGACAGCGATCTCCCTTCCCTCTCTGGACCCCTCGTCCATTATCAAGTACGACTCATGTCCCGCCGCGGAGCGGCCGGTGTCGGGCAGCAGGTGTGAGAGGTCCTCAAACCGGCTGTAGCCCTTTGTGGAGTAGATCACCCTTCCGTCCCTGGTCAGAAGGCTGTACTGCATTGTCCTCCTGCCTCCCCGAGCCCCTGCCTTGAGATCCCTTATCATCTGTATGGAGTCCTCGATGTTCAGGACGGCCTTCATGACGCCGGTGAACTCCCCTCCGGCGTCGTCTATCCTCACCGCGACGGCCACGGAGTAGACACCGGCGCTCTCGTCATACTCCACATCCTTCACATACAGCCCCTCTGTCCTGGCCGACTGCCACCACTCTTCGTCATCCTGCCGGTAATCGGTGGTCCGCCCCGTCTGTGCAATGTTGGCACCGTAACGGTTGGTTACGAAGACCTCTCCGAAGACCCTGTAGCCGTGCTTCGCTTCGTAGAACCTGAGCTTCTCCCTCAGGTCCCTGGAGAGTCTGTTGTTCATCAGCTCCCGCATGAACCTGCTCGTGACCCCCTTCGGCAGGGCGGTCCACTCCTCATCCTTCTTGCTGATGTAAGACCGGATGTCACCCATCGCCTCGAACTCCCTGTTCGATCTCGAGACAACCTCCCGGAGGGCCGGTTCAGCGGCGAACTTCTGGAATATCCTGATCTTGTTATGGATGTCCCTGTCGATCTCGTCAAGGACCTTGAGGGCCAGTGCCTCCGAGCTCTTCACGCATGACTCCTTCAGCTCCCTCTGGCTTGTACTGAATGCATGATAGGCTACGGCCCATCCCAGGAGGACCACGGCGAGGAATCCGAACGTGATCTTATACATCACCTTCATGGCCTCTCCCGCTTAGAGACATGCACCATCGGTGGCAGGGGTTTCCTTATGTATGAAGGGGTGGGGTCCACTCATCCACCTCCATTCTCCGGCGGGTCCGGATCCGGAGAGGACCGGCGGACCACTGAAACAGCGTCTTTCAAAGAGGATGTCGATGGAAGGGCCGGAGGAGTGCGGCTCCAGAGAACGGCCCTGGACGGGTCCTGAAGCACACCGATCGGACCGCCGGTGCAGGGAAGAATCGACCGATTACATCCCTGGCCTCCAACGCCGACTGCAACTCCGGGCTTTCGGCAGGGTTCACTGATTCCCTTTCCGACCCCTTTATAGGTTGCTGATAACACAACCGTCACCCCCTCAGGTCCGGCTCGGACAAGAAGCCTCTATGCAGTTATAAACACATTATAAACTAATTTATAATTAATTGCAAGGAAAGGGCGGATTACAGGTGTCCGGACCGGGACGAGAGGCCCACCGGGGTGGAAGCGGCAGCCCCTGGTTCAGCGCTTCATCACCCTCCCATCGCCTCCAGCCTCGATCTCAGCCTCTTTATCTCCTCCTTCAGCTCCTGCATCCTGAACTCCCTGTGCACGGTCGCCCTCCTGAACCGCTCGAGCTCCTCGAGTCGACGGCGGAGCTCATCCTCGATCCGCTTCCTTTCCGTTATGTCCCTGAAGATGCAGAGCAGATACGTCCTGCCAGCAAGCCTCATGGGAGAGGAGTTGATGTCGGCGTAGAATATACGGCCGTCCTTCCTCTTCACCGGCACATCCCTGGCAAGAGTGAACTCCCTCCGCAACTGCCGGTCCAGCTTATCGATTATCAGCTGCAGTTCCTCCATGGGGTGAATATCCATTACGTGCAGCCCTTTCAGCTCCTCCGGCGTGTAATCGAGCATCTCGCATATCCTCCGGTTGCCTGTATGGATCTTCCTGTCCGACATGTCTACGAGGAGTATGCCGTCTGTGGCGTTGTCGAAGATCATCCTGAACTTCTCCTCACTCTCCCTGAGCCTCTCCTCCACCTCTCTCCGCCTGATGAGCCTCCACATGTCGTTCAACATCACCGAGAAGACATGGAGGTCGAATTCATTGTAATCGGTCTCCTTGTTCGCCACCGCTGCGGTGGCCACGATACGCTCTCCGTCAAACACCGGTATCCCCAGGAACCGCGTTATCGGGACGTGTCCTTCGGGCAACCCCTTCTTGTACTGGTTCGGTTCACTGTAGTCGTTCACCATGATCGGCCCCCTCTGCCTGATCGTCTCGGCCCAGAGGCCTCCAGCCGCCACCTCGAACCTGAGAGGGAGCTCCTTGACCCTGCAGTGCTTCATCACATCCCGGGACCAGGCGTATATGCTCATGACCGACTCGTCCTGGTTCATCAACCCGATAAAGGAGTACCTGCTCCCGGTGACCTTGAGGCACGCCTCGAGGACGAAATCGAGGATCTCTTTCTGCGTGGAGTCGGTCATCTTGTTCAGGGTGAGCATGAGCTGCAGCGGCTCAAGGAGCTGGAGCGCGCCTTCCGACCTGTCCCGGTACGTCACGTCGCTCAGGATGCCCACCATCTGGACCACCCTCCCCCCTGCATCCCTCACGGGAGAGGCATACATCTCGATGCTGGACTCCCTCCCGTCATCGTGGAAGTACCGGTGTATCACCTTCACGTCCCTCCCCTTCCCGAAGACGTCTCCACCGGGGCAGATCCTCTGGTCGTCGCTGCAGGGTTCCTCCTGGTTGTAAAGCACCTCGTAGCACTTGCCGCCCGTAGGGCGACGGCTCCGGAGATTGTAGATCTCGCAGAAGGCCCTGTTTGCATAAATGATGTTGTAATCCCGGTCTACCACCAGAACGCCCTCATGCATACTTTCAAGGACCCTCGTTGAGAAATCCATCCCGACCTCCTCTTTTACCGGCGGTAGTGTCACACCCGCCGGTGCAGGTGCCAATCCGGACAGAGGCCTCTAATTGTCCGTGAAATGCTGAAAGGCTCGGTGGAGACGGACCTCTGCACTCCATGCCCCCTCTCTGCCTGCCGCTCTCCCCTCGGGGTTGCCGCTCGAGCACAGCCCGTCGGCTTGCGTCATCACTATGCCCGAGGGCATGGCTGTATCGAGCCTCCGGCTGATGCTTGACGATTCCGGCGACTGTTCTAATTTTAGAACATATCGGTCCGATTTGCAAGCGGCGCCGGCGATCAGATCCGCGGGATTTCGATAAAACACCCTCCCACGGTGTATAATATCTCTGGTATGATTCTCTGTGACATCCTCTTTCCCAGGAACCTTCCACCCCTCACATACTCAGTCCCCGAAGACCTCCTTACCCGCTTGAGGCCCGGTCAGCTGGTCCTTGCACCCCTGAGAGGGAGGCCTGCCAGGGGGATCGTGTCGAGACGGTACGCCATGGACGAGAGATCCTTCAGAGGCAGGCTCAACGAGATCGAAGGGATCATCAGCCCCGAGCCCGCCCTCTCACCGGAGATGCTCGAACTCCTCCACTGGGCCTCAGACTACTACCTGACTACCCAGGGGATGATGCTCAAATCGATGCTGTACAGGGAGGTAGCCGCCCCTTCCCGGAGGGTGATGCGCAGAGAACCCGGCACGCCGGGACCGTGGTCGCCTCTCCCGGTCGAGGACCGCCAGGTGGAGGAGATACTCTCCGCCGTCCGGCACGGTGGTTACAGGACCTTCCTCTGCCATGCGGCTGATCACGATGGAGAGGCGGGCCTCGTGCTCGGGATCATCGAGAAGACCGGCTCCGCCGTCGTCCTCGCCCCCGAGGTGAGGGACGCCGAGCTCCTGTACGCCTCGTTGAGCCTCCGCCTCGGGGAGGGGGTCTGCATCTATCACAGTGAGATGAAGGTCTCCGAGAGGACCGACTCTGTCCAGGGTATGTACAGCGGCAGATACCGCGTGGTGGTCGGGACCAGGCCTGTGGTCTTCTCACCCATCAGGCCGTCCCTGATCATCGTGACGGGCGAGCACAACACGGCCTACAAACAGGAGGAGTCTCCGAGGTACCATGGAAGGGACGTGGCCGTGATGAGGGGCTACATGGAGGGGATACCAGTCCTGCTCACCTCTGTAAGCCCCTCTGTGGAGTCCTACCACAACTGCCTCAGCGGCAAGTACAGGCTCATGAGACAGGAGCGGAGGACAGCGCCGACCGTCTCCGTCATAGACCTCAGGCGACAAAGGTCGGCGGTCCCCTTCCTCACCTCGAGGGTGCTGGATATGCTGAGGTCCGTGGTCGTTGCCCCAGGGCAGCCGTCAGCCGCCATGGTGGTGCTCCAGCGTAGGGGCTACGGCATGCTGAGGTGCGGGGAGTGCGGTGAGATGGAGCACTGCCCGGACTGCGGCACCCCTCTCGTGGTTCACAGAACAGAGGGACTCCTCTGCCATCTCTGCGGCCTGAAGAAGGCGCTGCCCGACACCTGCGGCCGATGCGGCGGCGTCAGGCTCGAGACCTTCGGCAGCGGTACGGAAAGGATCGAGGAGGAGCTGAAGAGACGTCTCGGCGTCCCCACGGTCAGGCTCGACAGTGACACGGTCAGGCGCCGGAGGAGCGGTGCGGCCGGGGACGGAGCCCGCCCCGGTGCCAGACATATCGTGGTGGGTACGCTGAAGGCGGGAAGGATGGAACCGGGAAGGGTCGGTGCCGTTGTCTTCCTGAACCCGGACCTCATGCTGAACCTCCCGGAGATAAAGGCTGCAGAGAGGCTGATGCAGGAGGTCTTCTCCCTGAGACGTCACCTCGGCCCCGGGGGCCGCCTCGTCCTCCAGACAGAGATACCCTGGCACCCCCTGTACCGATACCTGAGAAGGTGGGACTATGCCGGCTTCGTAAGGAACGAACTGGCGGTGAGGAAGAAGAACGAGATGCCGCCTTATACGAACCTCGTGGTGCTCTACGTCTACAGCGGCTCCGGAAAGAGGGGGGTCACCCCTGAGGGGCTGGAAGAGACCGTAAGGGACGCCTGCGGGATGATCGATCAGCCCGGACGGCTGATCGGCCCCTTCAGGACCGTCTCGAGGATCAAGGGCTGTTCAGCCTGTGTCCAGGTGATCCTGAGGGACAGGAACAGACAGACCCTGAAGGGGTCTGCAAGGTCCCTGATGGGCCTCCTCGAGGAAGCGGGGCTGCTCCTAAGGGTAGACGTCGATCCTGTGTTCTTTTAGGATCAGCCTTGCCGTCTCGATGTCCTTCTCTATCTGCGCCTTCAGCGACGCTGGGTCCGGAAAGGTCCTCTCGGACCTGATCCTGTCAATGAAGTACACCCTCAACTCCCTGCCCAGGAGGTCGCCGCTGAAGTGGAAGAGGTGCACCTCGTAGCTCACATCACTGCCGCCGAAGGTGGGGGTCCTCCCTATGTTGGCCACTCCGTCAAGGATCCTGTCGTCCAGCTTCACCTTCACGGCATATACACCCTCCCTGGGCATCAGCTCGACAGGGGTCTCTATGTTGGCCGTCGGCGTGCCGAGCAGTCGCGCCCCCCTGCCGGCCCCCCTCACCACCCTCGCGTGGACCGAATAGGGCCTGCCGAGCAACGAGGAGGCCTCGCAGACCCTGCCCCACTGCAGCAGCTGCCTCACCCTGCTGCTGCTGACCACATGGCCTGAGACCCTCACATTCCTCACCACGTTCACCCTGAAGCCGTACTTCCTGCCCCGCCTTCTCAGCAGTTCCGTTGTGCCGTGTTTTCCTTTTCCAAATCGATAGTTATGACCAACAATTACATGTTTTACTTTAATTCTATCCACCAGTACATCCCTGATGAAGGCATCGGGGTCCATCCTGGCGAACTCCCTGTCGAAGTCGATACAGAGCAACACCTCTATGCCCGTCATCCCTATCAACTTGATCTTCTCTTCAAGGGGGGTGAGGAGCTTCAGCGCCCTGTCCGGTGCAAGCACCTTGACCGGGTGGGGATGGAAGGTGATCACCATGGAGGTGCCCCTCCCCTCTGCCTCCGCCACGACCCTCCGGAATATCTTCTGGTGTCCCAGATGGATGCCGTCGAAGTTGCCTATCGTGATCACGGGGTGGGGAAAGGCCCTCTCCAGGGACTGAAGACCTTTTATTACAATCATGGCGTAACCATCAACAAGAGAATCACAAATACTATCATTACAACCCGTGCCCTGTCAATCCGGTCTGTTTCGTACGTCTGGAGGGGCTGTGTGGGGATGCGGGAGTGGCCGGGGAGATCGGCGGGCGGTTTCTCCTTGCATAAATCAGGGCCGGTATGCAAAATATAAATGGAGTTCCCTCGGCAACCCAGGGTGTCTTCGATATGCACGGAAGAACGACTTCATCGTAAGCAGCTCGCTGAGCCCGTGGCGGGTGCACCGGGAACTCGCTCGCTGTAGCTGTTAACCGTGTCAGAGAAGCTCACTTATAAGTCAGCTGGTGTCGATATCGACGAAGGGGAGAGGTTCGTCAGGCTCATCTCTCCTGCGGTGAGGGAGACGTACCGTAAGGAGGTCCTGAGTGAACTGGGGCAGTTCGGTGCCCTCTTCGAGCCGGACCTCACCGGATACGAAAGACCGGTGCTCGTCAGCGGAACGGACGGGGTGGGAACGAAGCTGAAGGTCGCCTTCGTCTGTGACAGGCATGACACCGTCGGGGTGGACCTCGTGGCTATGTGTGTCAATGACATCCTCACCTCAGGAGCGGAACCCCTCTTCTTCCTCGATTACCTGTCGACGGGAAGGCTCGAGGCCCGCAGGGCCGCTGAGGTGATAAAGGGGATCGTGAGGGGGTGTAAGGAGGCGGGATGCTCCCTCATCGGCGGTGAGACGGCCGAGATGCCCGGCTTTTACAGCGACGGTGAGTACGACCTCTCGGGTTTCGCGGTGGGGATCGTCGACAGGGAGAGGATCATAGATGGAAAAAAGATCGCTGTTGGTGATATAATCTTGGGACTCTCTTCGAGCGGGCTTCACAGCAACGGTTACTCTCTCGTGAGGCGCCTGTTCTTCGACCTGGAAGGCCTCGGCCCTGAAACACGCTTCGACGATCTCGGCAGGACCCTCGGAGAGGAGCTCCTCGAACCCACGAGGATCTATGTCAGGGCCTTCAAGCTGCTGAGAGAGAAAGGAGTGGAGATAAAGGGGATGGCCCATATAACCGGAGGCGGGATCCCGGGGAACCTGCCGAGGATCCTGCCCCAGGGCACGGATGCCGTGATCAGGAAGGGGTCGTGGCCTGAGAGGCCGATCTTCAGGATCATCCGTGAGATGGGCAACGTACCGGAGGAAGAGATGAGGAGGACCTTCAATCTCGGTATCGGCTATATCATGGTGGTTCCGGAGGAGGAGGCGGAGGGGGCCCTCTCCCTTCTGACCTCCTCCGGGTATGAGGGCTTCGTGATCGGTGAGGTCCAGAAAGGCAGCGGGGAGGTAAGGTATGTATAGACTGAAGAAGCTGTACCGTCGTCTATTCACGCCTATAACCCTGATGTTGATCCCTCACAGCAACAGAAAACCCTTCAGCATAAAGCTCCCGTCCCTCGGTATCATACTCCTCCTGGTCATGTGGGTCTCTTTCACCGGATACATAATCTCCAGGGGCGTGACGATCAAGGAATACCACAGCATAAAGAACAAGCTCGACTTCTATTACGATCAGTTCGTCGAGCTGAGGACGACGATCAACTCCCTGAAGAAGGCCGAGACGGAGTTCAAGAAGCTCTTCTCCCTGGGGAGCAAGGAGGAGATACTCGAACATCTCGACACCTCCGACACGGGCTCCCTCGATATGGAACTCCTGAAGAAGAGGATCGAGAAGACGATGGAGACCGTTGGCGAGATAAAGGACTACCTGAGGCAGCAGAGGGACATATACTTTGCAACCCCGATGGGCTCACCCGTGGAAGAGGGATACACGAGCTCCAGGTTCGGCTGGAGGAGGCACCCCAGGACGGGCAAGAGGGACTTCCACTCCGGCGTCGACGTGGCCGCCTGGCCGGGCACCCCTGTCAGGGCCACCGCAGACGGGGTGGTGAGCTTCGCGGGCTGGAGCGGCGGCAGCGGCAAGCTCGTGGTCATAGAGCACGGCTTCGGCTTCACCACGGTCTATGCCCACAACAAGAAGATCGCTGTGAAGGTCGGCCAGCGGGTGAAACGTGGAGACGTGATCGCCTATGTCGGCTCCACGGGTAACACCACAGGGCCGCACGTGCATTACGAGGTCTGGATAGACAAGAAACCCGTCAACCCCAGGTCATACATGGAGGCGAAGAGGGATGTTCAACAAAAGGCACGATAAGATAGAGACCCTGATCGGCAGCAACTCCTTCCTGCAGGGTGAGGCGGAGATAAAAGGCACCATACGGATCGACGGCAGGTATGAGGGCAACATCAAGGCTGACTGGGTGGTGATCGGCGAGAAGGGCTACCTGAAGGGCGACGTGCGCGCCGGCGGGGTGATAGTCGGGGGCACCATCGAGGGCAACATCACTGCCAGCGACTCCATCGAGATAAACTCAAAGGGGAAGGTCCTCGGTGACGTCCAGACGCAGCGGCTCACGATCATCGAAGGCGGCCTCTTCGAAGGGCACTCCAGCATGAAGCGGGAAAACACCAAGGTCCTTGAGCTCCAGAAGGAGAAGAAACAGAACCCGGCCCCTGAGGGTGCAGGGAAGAGATCGGGAATCTAAAACCGTATCCGTGCCCGGACACCGCCGAATCGCTCAGCTCATCCACCCAGGACCCGCCGCCTCTCCGGGCACTGTTTCGCAGTGAGCCGATCCAGAAGGATATATCTCGACAACACCCCCCTTGAGGAAGCCCTGTCGCGATGGCACGATGTAGTCAAGGGGCTCCGTCCGAACGAGGCTGAGACCATACTTGTCAAGGACGCCCTCGGCAGGGTCACCGCGACCGCTGTGCATGCCGCCATCTCCTCCCCTTTCTATCATTCAGCCGCCATGGACGGCTATGCAGTCCGTTTCAGGGAGACCTTCGGCGCATCAGAGACACGCCCCCTGCGATTGAGGCTCCAGGCCGGGGCCGTGGAAGTGAACACGGGAGAGCCCCTGCCCGAGGGCTTCGACGCCGTGATAATGGTGGAGGATGTGAGCCTCGGTGAGGGCTTCATCGAGATCACCGAACCAGCCACGCCCTATCAGCACGTCCGCACCGTCGGCGAAGACATCGTCCGGTCCGAACTGATACTTCCGGAGAACCAGCGGATCAGGCCCGTTGACATCGGCGCCATGCTCGCCGCCGGACACAGCGAGGTCTCCGTGAGGAGGAGACCGAGGGTCAGGATCATCCCCACAGGCAGCGAGGTGGTGGAACCGGGGACGGAGCTGAAGAGGGGAAGTATAATCGACTCCAACAGCTTCATGATCGGCGCCCTCGTCAACCAGTGGGGAGGGGAGTACAGGAGGGAGAGGGTGGTCCCGGATGATAAAGAATTACTCAAAGAATGCATAATCAATGCCTTGAAAGACAACGACTTTATAGTGGTGATCGCCGGCTCCTCCGCAGGGACGAAGGACCTCACGCCGGATGCCGTCGGCGAGATCGGAGAGGTACTTGTCCACGGCGTCAGCATAAAGCCGGGCAAGCCGGTGCTCCTTGCGGTGGTCCGGGACAGACCGGTCATCGGACTGCCCGGCTACCCCGTCAGTGCCTGCATAACCTTTGAGCTCTTCGGAAGACCCCTGGTGTACCGCCTGCAGGGGCTCGAGCCCGAGAGGCCCGAGAGGCTCAGGGCGCGGCTCTCCAGGCCTGTGGCCTCCAGCATCGGCCATGAGGAGTTCCTGAGGGTGAAGGTGGGCAGGGTTGGCGAGAGGTTCATAGCCACACCGGCCGGCAGGGGGGCCGGAGCGCTCATGACCCTCCAGCGGGCCGACGGCATCGTGAGGGTCCCTGCAATGGCCGAAGGCTTGGCGCAGGACTCCGAGGTCGTGGTGACCCTCGTGAGGTCGAGGGAAGAGATAGAGGACACGGTGGTCTGCATCGGCAGCCACGACAACACCCTCGATCTGCTTGCAAACCACCTGAGGAGGCGGTTCCCGCGGTACTCCCTCTCCTCGGCGCACGTCGGTTCGATGGGCGGGCTGATGGCGATCAGGAGGATGGAGGCCCATGTCGCCGGCACCCATCTGCTCGACGAGGAGAGCGGCGAGTACAACATCCCCTTCATTGAGAGGCTCCTGAAGGGCATCCCCCTCGTGGTGGTCAATCTCGTTCTCCGGCAGCAGGGGCTGATGGTTCGGAAGGGGAACCCGAAGGGGATCAGAGGGATCGAGGACCTCGTCCGCAGTGACGTGGTGTTCATCAACCGTCAGCGCGGCTCGGGCACCAGGCTCCTGACGGAGAAGTGCCTGAGGGAGGCGGGGCTGGACCCGGCAGGGATCAAGGGGTTCGACAGGGAGGAGTACACACACATGGGTGTTGCCTCCTCTGTGGCCGCAGGTGTGGCCGATGCAGGGATGGGGATCCTCTCTGCAGCCCTCGCCCTCGGTCTCGACTTCATCCCTGTTGCGGAGGAGAGATACGACCTGGTGATACGGGAGGAGTCGGCCGGGACCCCCATGATGGAGGCCCTCCTCAGCATAATCACCTCTGACAGGGGGTTCAGGGACTCCGTGCTGGCCCTGGGTGGATACGACGTGAGCGAGATGGGAAGGGTCGTGTACAGGACCGCCCCTTGAACGGACCCCTGTGAGATGCTGAGCCTCCTTGATCAGATCTGGCCCCATATCGCCGGTGGACTCACCGTCCTGGCAGCGGTTGCAGCCTCAGTGCATGCCGTCCTGCACAAGCGGGATGCACGCTCCGCCATCGCATGGGTCGGCGTCATCTGGCTCGTCCCGGTCCTCGGCGCGGTCCTGTATCTCCTCTTCGGGATAAACCGCATCAGGCGGCGTGCAAGGGCGCTCCGGGGCGACCAGGCATACCACAACCCTCACGGGGTGTACCACGAGGGGGGTGCCCCACCGGTCATGGACGAACAGTTTGTTGCACTCTCGCGGCTGGTGGGCGGGATAGTACAGAGACCCCTGATGCCCGGCAACAGGATCACGCCCCTGGTCAACGGCGACGCCGCCTATCCGGCGATGATCAAGGCCATCGACGATGCAGAACACTCGGTCACCCTCTCCACATTCATATTCGACAACGACAGGGCCGGCAGGGCCTTCCTGGAGGCCCTCTCCCGTGCAGCGGCACGGGGGGTGGCGGTGCGGGTGCTCGTCGACGACGTGGGCGCCCGTTATTCATGGCCGCCGATGACCCGTGAGCTGCGGCGTAGGGGTATCCCTGCGGCGAGGTTCCTCCCCACCTTCCTGCCCTGGCGGATGCCTTACATCAACCTGAGGAACCACAGAAAGATCCTCGTCGTGGACGGCAGGGTAGGCTTCACAGGAGGGATGAACATCAGGGAGGGGCATCTCCTGACGGACCATCCCCGCCATCCCGTGCAGGACATGCACTTCCTCGTCGAAGGACCCGTGGTTGCGCAGCTGCAGGAGGTCTTTGCAGAGGACTGGCACTTCTGCACCGGTGAGGCCCTCCAGGGTGACCGCTGGTTCCCCCGTCTCGAACCGGTGGGACCGGTCGCGGCCCGGGGCATCCCGGACGGCCCTGACGAGGACTTCGAAAAACTCCTCTGGACGGTCCACGGCGCCCTCTCCTGTGCCAGGAGGTCTGTACGGATCGTGACCCCCTACTTCATCCCTGACACCGCCCTCCTCACCTCGCTCAACCTTGCAGCCCACCGGGGTGTGGAGGTGGATATCATCCTTCCCCGTGTGAACAACCTCCAGATCGTGAAGTGGGCATCCACCGACCTCCTCCTCGAACCCCTCGAGCACGGCTGCCGTGTCTGGCTCACACCGCCCCCTTTCGACCATACGAAGCTGATGATCGTGGATGAGGCATGGGTGCTGATAGGCTCGGCGAACATGGATACCAGGAGCTTCCTGCTGAACTTCGAGTTCAACGTCGAGTGCCTTGACCACGGGCTCGCGGCGGAGATAAACGACATCGTCTCCGAGAAGATGGCCGGAGCGCACAGGGTGACCCTCCGGGAGATCAAGGACCGGAGCTTCGCCATCAAGATGCGGGACGGCATCGCCAGGCTCTTTTCCCCCTATCTTTAGCCCGGGCTCCTCCCCGGAGGTGCTTCACCTGGTGAGGATGTCCTCGATTCCGAGACGTATCATCTTGACGGCGATGGCTGCGAGGAGGAGCGCCACGATCTTGGAGAGGGCGACAACTCCGTTCCTCCCCATGAACCTCACGATCTCCTCTGCACTGATGAAGGAGAGCCAGACGACTATGAAGTTCAATATCAGTGACAGGAGGGTCGTTGTCAGGCCGTACTGGTCGATGAGGACGATGATGGTGGTCAGCACGGCCGGCCCGACGATCAGAGGCACGCCGATGGGGACTACGCCGATGGTCCCTGAGGACTTCATCTGCTTCTCACCCCTGGTGAGATCGAGGACAGCCAGGACCAGGAGCACCGCCCCACCGGCCACCTTGAAATCGCTCACCGTGATCCCCATGATACCGAATATCCCCTTGCCGAAGGCGGTGAAGAGGAGGCTGACCACCAGGGCTGTAAACACCGACTGCCTCACCACCTGCCTCCTCCTTGCGGCTGAGAGCCCGGCGGTAAAGGAGATGAAGAGGGGAAGGACGCCGAAGATGTCTATGGCCACGAATATGGGGATGAATGTATTCAGCAGTCCTGTGAAGAACTCCTCCATAGTATGGATTATATCAGATGGGCCCGGAGTTTAAAACCTCGGGCAGAACGAACGGATCTGCCGCGGAGAAGGCCGTCAAATCAGCACAGATCTCCGCGAAGCGACGTCAGAAAGGGGTTGATCCTTCTCAGCCCCTCCGCCAGCGGAGCCACTTGTACAGCTCGGTGAGCACGAAGACGGGTGCCGCCGTCGCCAGCAGGAGTGCCCAGTCGGTCAGGCCGAGGGCGACGGTGTGGAGCGCGCTCTGCAGGAAGGGGACGTAGACCACACAGACCTGAAGCCCAACGGTCACCGCCCAGGCCCCAAGCACCCAGGGGTTGGTGAACACCCCTATCACGGCCAGGGGTTCCCTGAGGGCCCTGAAGTTGAAGACGTTCATCTTCTCAAGGAGGATGATCCCTGTAAAGGCCACGGTCTGCGCATAGGCGGTGGCGTTCTCAGCGCCGCTGCTTAGGTAGTGGTGGAAGAGCCAGAGGGTGCCTGCACCTATGTAACCACCGAGCAGAAGTATCATGACCACGCCGGCACGGTCAAGGATGTGCGCCCTGGCCGAGCGGGGAGGGCGGTGCATGATACCCTTCTCAGGGGGCTCCACACCGAGGGCCACGGCGGTCATGCCGTCGGTTATCAGGTTCATCCAGAGTATCTGTACAGGCAGGAGGATGAGGGGACCGCCAAGGAGTATGTTGATGAAGATGGCCACCACCTCTCCGGTGTTGGACGACAGCAGGTAGCGCACGAACTTCTGTATGTTGTCGTACTGCCGCCTCCCCTCCTCCACCGCACCGATGATGGAGGCGAAGTTGTCGTCCGTGAGTATCATGTCAGCCGCACCCTTTGCCACGTCGGTGCCCCGCATACCCATGGCGATGCCTATGTCCGCCTTCTTCAGCGCCGGTGCGTCGTTGACGCCGTCGCCGGTCATGCCCACCGTCTCACCCTGCTCCTGGAGGAGGGTCACGATCCGGAGCTTATGCTCGGGCGTCGTCCTTGCAAAGAGGACCTCCTGCCCCAGGAGGCCTCGGAGCTCGTCGTCGTCCATGCTGTTCAGCTCACTCCCGGTAACGGCGCGCCGGACCGTAAGGCCCACGCGCCTCGCGATCGCCTCTGCAGTGGCTGCCGCATCCCCGGTGATCATTATCACCTTTATCCCCGCGCTCCTGGCGAGCCTTATCGCCCGTGGGACCTCGGGACGGGGAGGGTCGATTATCCCCACTATGCCGAGGAGCGTGAGGTCGCGCTCCACCTCGTCTTCGTTCAGTGTGATCCCCTCCGGCAACGTCCGACGTGCAACGGCCAGGGTGCGCAACCCCTCGCCCGCCAGGCGCTGGTAGGCCTCTGCGGCGGCCTCCAGGTCCTCATCGGTCAAGACCCTCACCTCCGGACCCACCATGATGCGTGTGCACCGCTTCAGTATCACCTCGGGTGCTCCCTTCACATGGGCGATCAGCCCTTCAGGCCGGTGCTCTATCACCGTCATCCGCTTCCGCCGTGAATTGAAGGAGAACTCACTCACCGTGTGGGACGGCTCTTCCGGGTGGAGCCATGCCTTGTAGGCCGCCACCACGAGGGCCGCCTCCGTGGGCTCACCTATCTCGTGCCAGCCCTGCTCGTCGCGGTAGATGTGGGCGTGGTTGCAGCGGAGGCCTGTCTCGAGGAGGGCAAGGAGGTCCGGACGGCTCCGGTACGCCACCCTCCTGCCCCCTGCCTCGAAGTGGCCTGCCGGGTCGTACCCCACACCGGTCACCTCTATCTCTCCGGAGGGCAGCCATATGCGCTGCACCGTCATCTCGTTCTGGGTGAGGGTGCCTGTCTTGTCCGTACAGATCACGGTGGCCGATCCCAGCGCCTCTGCTGCCTGGAGCCTCCTGAGGAGGGCGCGGCGGCGGACCATGGAACGTATGCCCAGGGCGAGGGTGATGGTCACCACTGCAGGCAGCCCCTCGGGGACGACCGCCACGGCCAGGGAGACCCCTGTCAGGAACATCTCCAGAAGGGGCTTCCCCAGGAGCCATCCGCTCACCGCCACAACGGCTGAGACGGCGACGGAGAAGATCCCGAGATGTTTGCCCAGCACAGCCAGCTTCCGCTGAAGCGGCGTGGTCTCTTCTCCCACGGTCTGGGTGAGCCTGGCGATACGTCCGAACTCCGTGGACATGCCCGTGGCCACCACCACACCGGCAGCCCTGCCGTTGGTGACGGTGGTGCCCATCCAGGCCATCGAGCTCCTCTCGGCGAGGGGTGTGGAGGGGTCGACGGGATCGGTGCCCTTGCCCACGGGCAGGGACTCTCCGGTGAGTGAGGACTCGTCCACCTTGAGGTTGAGCGCCTCAGAGAGGCGGAGGTCTGCCGGTACCCGGTCACCGATCTCCAGGAGGACGATGTCGCCGGGGACGAGCCTCGTGGAGTCGAGCGTCTGCTGCCGTCCGTCACGGATCACCTTGCACCGGGGCACGAGCATCCGCTGGAGGGCCTCGATCGCCCGCTCGGCCTTCCATTCCTGTACAAAACCGAGGACGCCGTTCAGCACCACGATGGCCAGGATGGTCACGGCATCGGCGAGCTCACCTATGGCGAGGGCGATCGCCGCTGCAATGAGGAGGATGATTATCAGCACGTCCACGAACTGCCTGGCCAGGACGGAGTACCAGGTCACCCTCTTGATCCTCTGAAGGGTATTGGTGCCGTAGAGTCTGAGCCTCTCCGACGCCTCTTCAGAGGACAGACCCTTCCGGAGATCGGTCTTCAGCCTGCGGGCCGCCTCACCTGCATCCAGGGCGTACCATTGCACAGGTGCCGCCTCGGTGGACCTGTCGTGATTCACGGCCTCCTCCGCCTCCCCTCAAGGGGGATCACCATCACAGGCACCTCCGCCATCGATATAACGGCACTGGTGGTGCTCCCCACGTATATCCGCTCCCTTGTATGGAAGCGCCTTCCCAGCAGGATCGGTGCCGTCCCCTCCTCCCTGGCATAAGCAACTATGACGTCCTCAGCAATCCCCTCCCGCACAGCCACCGCCCGGACGTCAACGCCTGCAAGCACCTCGTCCACCAGGTGCCTCAACCGCTCTCTGGCCCTCTCTTCCTGCCCCACCCTCCCCCTGGGTATCACATGGAGGAGATGGAGGGGCTGGTTGCATCTCAGGCAGTACCCTGCCGCCTCTCTGGCGAGTGACTCAGAGCCCTCCTCGAGGTCGAGGCAGAGCAGCATCGGTCGGCTCTCAACCCTCATGATGAACCCCCTTTTTGATGAGATCCATGCCCGTGGTTCTCAGTTGTTCATCCCAGAGTCGCACTATCACCGTAAAGACCAGCGGCACGATGATCGTGGACAGGGAAGAGGCGGCCACCAGTGCGGTGAAGAGGTGGAGGTCTATGAGACGGGCGTCAAGGAGCAGTTTGGCGACGATGATCTCCGTCGTCAGCCTGGCGTTGATCCCTATCCCCACGGTGAACGCCTCGCGGAGGGTGACCTTCTTCATTGGAACCATGAAGAAGACCCCTATCAGCTTACCCATGAAGGCGGCCAGGAAGAGCAGTATCGCCAGTGCGGGCTCCTTCACCATCCCTTCCACGTCCACGCTGAGTCCTATCCAGAAGAAGAATATCAGCCCCAGGAACCCGTAGCTGAAGGACTGTATGCTCTGGTTCGTCCCCTCGCCGACCACTCCCATCCGGTTGAAGACGGGCCTCATCAGCACCCCTGCAGTGATCGCCCCCACCACGGTGCCGAGGCCTGCATACTCCGAGAGGCCTCCGAAGGCAAGGAGGACGAGCATTGACAGGAGCATCAGGTTGCGGTGCCTGCGGGAGAGCCAGCGGCTCAGGAAGGTGAGCAACCAGCGGGAGCTGACCCACGCCAGCAGGATGAAGACCAGCGCGCCCACAAGGATGCCGGCCACCTCTCCGGCACCCTCCCCTGCCCTCTCTCCGATCCAGACCGAGACGAAGGCCACCAGAAAGACCTCGATCACGTCATCCAGTGTGCCCGCCCCTATGATGAACTCACCCACACGGGTCCTGATGAGCTGGAACTCGTCCAGTATGGGCACGATCACCGCCTCGGCGGTGGGCATCCTCGTCAGCCCGACAACGAAGGCTATCAGCCAGCCGTACCCGAGGGCCAGCATGACGGCCACGCCGAAGAGGAAGGGCACCGCTGTGTTCAGCACCGTAAGCCAGATGATGTCACGGCTGAGGCCGCGCATCTCCCGGAGGTCTATCTGAAGACCGATGAAGAAGAGGAGGAAGAGCACACCGAGCTGGGCGAGGAAGCTGAAGGGCTCGTATAGCCCGCTGGACATCAGGTGCTCACCGACCGGGGTGTAGTGGGCCGCCATGGCGATAAAGAGCGCACCGAGTATGCCCGGGATGCGTATCCTCTCCAGCATACCGGCCAGCAGGTATGAGAGGGCGAAAAACAGCGCCAGGTACAGCAGAAGTTCACCGATCTCTGTTTCCGCCACGGTCGACACCCCCCGTCAATTGCCAGGACCCGCCCCGCAGGTCCTGCAGTGCAAGGCATGCTGATAAATAAAACGCCCCACAGCTATGGACCCATAACCTGTGAGGCGAACTTCCGAAAGGTGCTTCTGCCCACCGGAGTCCCTCCTCCGGTGGGCAGCGCTGGATGGTGCTTCCTGTCGACTACTCGATCGTCACCTTCTTCTCCTTCTTCTTGGCCTCAGCAGTCTTGGGGATCTTTATCTCCAGCACACCGTCTTTGAACTTCGCCTTCGCCTTGTCCGCCTGCACCTCCTTGGGAAGCCGGAAGCTCCGGCTGAAGGAGCCGTAAGAGCGCTCCAGCCTGAAGTAGTCCTTCCTCTGAACCTTCTCCTCCTTCTTCTTCTCACCGGAGATGGTTATGGTGTCCTCTGTAAGGGTGACGTCTATATCCTCCTTCTTCATCCCCGGGAGCTCCGCCTTCACCACCACGTTGTCGGCATCCTCGTAGATGTCCACAGATGGTGTAACCTCCTCGATCTCAGGCAGCCTCAGCCTCGGCCACCAGGATGGGCCCAGCAGAGAGAAGGGCCTCCTGAATACATCTTCGAACCACCTCTCCATCTCCTCAATGGGAGAGAGGAACCTTGACGGCTCTGTCTTGACCAGTTCCTTGGACTCCTTCTTCTTTGCCATAACCCACCTCCTGAGAGAGAAATTTTGATACTGCCGCAGATGACGGAACCGTCATCTGCAAGGTGCTGAGTCGATGGTTATACCCGTTTCTACAGTATCACCCCCTCTCGACGCTTCCCCTCTAATTAAAAGTTTATCACGTATCGAGGTAATTGTCAAATATCGGCCTGGCTGAAGGGAATGGTCCCGAAAAGGCACTGCGGGAATCCCGGGGCGCCAGCCCCGGTGACCGAGGCATCCCCGTAGGGAGGTGTCCGAGCCTCCGGTGGCAGGCGGGTCCTGGATACATACAGGACGGCTGGATTGATTTCCCGCTGAT
Source organism: Nitrospirota bacterium (assembly GCA_015492515.1). GTDB lineage: Bacteria > Nitrospirota > Thermodesulfovibrionia > Thermodesulfovibrionales > JdFR-85 > S146-64. The sequence continues at coordinate 9,737 of WGEZ01000043.1, read as the reverse complement.
CAGCTGTTATAATACCCCCTGAGAACACTCCTGCATGAGGCAGGATGATCCCCCAGCCGGGAGGTATCGTCATGAAGATCAGAAAGGTCGGGAAGAAGCCTTCCGCCACATGTAAGTGCAAGAGCTCCTGCTGAAGCAGACGTCTCTACAGTTGCAGGGGGCTTGAAAGCCTCCTGTAACCCCTGCCATCAGCTTCAATTGACCCACCCCCTTTCTTTATGAGATAATTTATCCATGAGGGGAAAACTCCTTTTACTGACGACGGTGATCTATCTCTACTCCTGTGCCGCACCTGCTGTCACCGAGAGACCTTCAGCAGTCCTGCCGCCGGAGCCGGCCGGGAAGGTCGAAGCCGCACCGAGTGCGGACAGCTCCTCTTACCTGAACTTCATCCTCGGTTACCAGGCCGAGCTTGAAGGCAGGTGGGAGGATGCGCTCAGATACTACGAGGCCGCATCCAGCGAGGACCCTGCATCTCCCTATCTGAAGGTACAGATCGGGTACATCCTGCTCAGGACCGGCAAGGTGAAGGAGGCGACGGAGAGGATGGAGTCGGTGGTGAAGGATCATCCCGACTACCTACCCGCGCTGAAACTCCTGGGCCAGCTCTACAACGGCCAGAAGAGGATCGCCGAGGCGATCGAGGTCTACAGGAGGATAATCGAGATCGATCCCTCGGACCCTGACGCCTACCTCTTCCTCGGCGTACTCTACGCCTCGGAAAAACGGTATCCTGAATCAGTAGAGATCCTGGAGAGCCTGCTGGAGGAGAAGCCGGACAGCATCATGGCGCTTTACTATCTTGCCTCGGTCTACTTCGACATGAAGGAGTACGATACGGCCGAAGAGTACTTCAAGAAGACCCTTGAGCTGAAACCCGACTTCGATGCAGCCCTGTTCAACCTCGGGGTCATCAGTGAGCTAAGAGAGGAGATCGAGGAGGCCACAGAGTACTACAAGAAGGCGATAAGGATAAACCCCCACAACGTACAGGCCAGGGAACGCCTCTCGAGGATATATATCAAGGAGAAGAAGATCGATAAAGCCATCGGAGAGCTCGAGAAGATAAGCCGCCAGCTCCCTAAAAACATCGAGGTACACAAACGGCTCGGTCTGCTCTATCTCGACGGTAACGAGTACGACAAGGCGATCGAGGAGTTCAGGATCGTTCTCGAGGCCCAGCCCGAGGACCTGACGGTGAGGTACTACCTGGCCCTCACCCTCGAGATGCTCAAGAAATACGACCTGGCCGAGAAGGAGCTCATGACGATACTTGAGAAAGAACCCGGCAATGTGAAGGCCCTCCTGCACCTCTCCTACATCTACACCGAGAGGGAGGAGTACGAAAAGGCGCTTAAGACGTACGACGAACTCATCGCCGCCGATGCCAAACCGGAGTACTTCATATACAAGGCCTTTGTCTTCCTGAAGCTCAAGGACACCGAATCAGCGGCCCGGCTTCTTGAGGATGGGATTGCAAGGTTCGGTGATGATGCGGAGCTGTACTTCAACCTTGCCGTCGTTTACGAGAAACAGAAGCGGTTCGACGAGATGGTGACGGCGCTGAAAAAGGTCCTGAGCATCGATCCCGATCACGCCGACGCGCTCAACTACCTCGGATACAGTTATGCCGACAAGGGGATCAACCTCGATGAAGCACTGGCCCTGATCCAGAAGGCCCTCTCCCTGAAACCTGACAACGGATATATAGTGGACAGCCTCGGTTGGGTCTATTACAAGCTCGGCAGGTACACAGAGGCACTGAAGGAACTGAAAAGGGCCTCCGAGATAGTGAACGACGATCCGGTCATCTATGAACACCTCGGAGACGTCTTCAACGCCATCAGCAACAAGAAAGAGGCCCTTGAGTCATACAACAAGGCCCTTAAGTACCACGAAAAGGAAGAGGGGCTCAAGGAAAGGGTGGAGAAGAAGATAGAGAGGTTGACCACTGAAGAGAGATAACGGCTCCAGGATTTGACTTACATTCTCTGGACCTTTTAATCATGCTGACCCTCCACTCACCTGCAAAGATAAACTGGTTCCTCAAAGTACTCGGTAGAAGGCCCGACGGTTACCACGAGATCCGCTCCGTCATCCAGAGGATCGATCTACAGGACACGATCATCATCGAGAAGGATGACAGCGGGATACACCTGGACTCAGAGATCGATGTTCCCGTGGAAGAGAACCTCGTCTATAAGGCCGCGGTCCTCCTCGGGGAACATACGGGCGTTTCTGCAGGTGCAAGGATCACCCTCAGGAAGAGGATCCCCATCGGTGCGGGCCTCGGCGGAGGAAGCAGCAATGCGGCAACGACGCTTGCCGGGCTGAACATCCTCTGGGGCACGGGCCTCAGCCGTGCTGAACTTGAGGAGATCGCCGAAGGGATCGGCTCGGACGTCCCCTTCTTCCTCAACGGGAGCATCGCACTGGTCGAAGGCAGGGGTGAACGTGTAACCCCCATCGGCGACCCGCCTGTGGGGATAAACCTGCTCGTCGTGAAACCCCGTTTCGGCGTAGCCACGGGAGAGGCCTATGCCGGTCTCCGGACCTGCTCAGGGAGAGCCGGCCCTTCCGTAACCGAGCTTCTGGAGGTCCTGAAGACAGGCAGGTTCAAGGAGTTGAACGGGATGATCGGCAACGACCTTGAAGGCCCCGTCTTCGGGCTCTTCCCCGTCCTCAAGGATATAAAGGAGCGCCTCCTCGGACTGGGGGCCTCTGCAGCCCTCCTCTCCGGTAGCGGCTCGTCCCTCTTCGGGGTCTTCCCCAGCAGGGAGGCTGCGCTGAAGGCCTCCGGGTCCTTCGCTGATCTCTGGCATGTGGTGACCAGGACGATCTGACGGGGACAAAAGTACCGAAGGTGGATAGCCCTGTGCTACAATATACGTTCCAGATCTAATCAAGGAGGTATCTGATTGTGAAAGCCATCGAGATCAAGCCCGACATCTTCTGGGTAGGTGCGATTGACTGGGCTGTAAGGGATTTTCACGGCTATGTTACGCCGAACGGAACAACCTATAACAACTACCTGATCCTTGACGAAGAACCCACCCTTGTCGATACCGTCAAGAGCAACTTCGCGGAAGTCGCCGTGGGGAATATCAGAACCCTGATAGCACCCTCGGAGATAAAAAACATCATCATAAACCACATAGAAAATGACCACATGAGCGCCCTTGGCAGGTTTATGGAACTGACACCGGATGCCAGTATCTATGTCACGGAGAGGGGCAAGAAGGGGATGGAGAGGTATTTTGACACCTCAAGATGGAATATCAAGACGGTCAAAACAGGTGAGGAGCTGAAGACGGGCAAATATACACTCCTGTTTATTGAGACGCCGATGATACACTGGCCTGACTCGATGATGACCTATGTAAAGGAGGCGAAGCTCTTGATCTCACAGGATGCCTTCGGTCAACATTACGCTACAACCGCAAGGTTCGACGATGAATTCATAGAGTGCGCCTCCCATGCAGAGCTCGAAGACGCAGCTATCGACTACTACGCAAATATCCTGATGCCCTTCGGGAAGCTGATAAGATCAAAGATCGAGCAGATTCAGGACATGGGGATCGAGATCGAGATGATTGCTCCAGACCACGGGATTATATGGAGGAAGGAACCGGAGAGGGCTGTCCAGATGTACCTCGATATGGCCAAAGGGAAGACGGCCCTCCGGATAGCGGTAATCTACGACACCATGTGGCAAAGCACCGAGATGATGACGCTACCCATCATGCAAGGCATCAGAGACGAAGGCATAGACTGTAAGGTTATCAAGCTGCGGGCCACACCAATGAGTGTCGCGATAAAGGAGTTCTGGAAGTCCAGGGGGTGTCTTGTGGGCTCACCCACGCTGAACAACGAGGTCTTTCCGTCCGTTGCTGAGTTCATCACCCATCTTAGAGGGCTGAGACCAAAAGACAGAATCGTCGGGGCCTTTGGCAGCTATGGATGGGGAGGTGGAGCGATCAAATGGCTGTACAACGAGTTCCAGAACATGAAACTCGAAACCGTGGAACCGGGCGTACAGGTGATATATAGACCCTCTTCAGAGGATGAGGAAAAATGCTATGAGTTCGGTCGAGAGTTCGCAATGAGGGTCAGAGAATATCACAAAGACTATGAATAAAGGAGGCCGCACCCCTGCATCCATCCGGGTTCAGCGATAACCGGCCCTCTTATCGCTGGATCCGGGGTCCACTTCGTAAGGGGAAGTTGCATTGCACCGACAGACGTTTGCATCTGGCCTTCATCGTTTCCGGACCGTTCTGAAGGACGGCATCTTTTCTCATATCTGCTCTGAAGGTATGCTATCCGGGTCATGGGATGTTCTGTACCGCACTTTCAGTCTCTTCAATCGTTCTTCAACATGTGGATAAAGGATCAGTTCCTCTACTTCAAAGTCTTCAAATTCAGGTTCGATGGCCGTCAATTTCTTCCTCAAGGCCGCGATATTTTCAGGTGGGCTGAAGCTTATCATACAGGCGGGATGGACTTTCACATTGTATCTTGTGAGATTTTCGAGCGCCTTGAGCTGAAGCAGGAATCCCTCTGGTGCCGCACCGGTCAACCGCGAGAACTCCTCCTCACACGTACCCTTGAGGCTAACCCTCACATAGAGATTCGGAAACCTCGAGAGTTCCTCTGCATAAGTGGGATCACTCCCTATGAGTATCCCGTTTGTCTCAAGGATGAATGCATATTTCTCCGGAATCAGTTCGAGGACCCCGAGGAGATGTTCCCTGCAGATCGTCGGTTCATTCCCGCTTATCCTCAGCTGGCTGAACCCTTTCTTCTTCGCAATCCCGATAAGTCGGCCTGCAACCTCTTCAGGCGAGTAAAAGTTACCGCGTTCCTCCGGTCTTGCGACCACTCTCCACGCCCAGCAGAAGACACACCTCAGGCAGCAGCCCACACAGTCGGCAGTTGATATCCCACCGTAGAATCGCGATGGCCTGAAACGGTAGTATTTCCTCAGATCATCATTGCATACGATCTTCTTTGTAAGAGCCGCCAACTCGACAGGGTCGTACATACAAATATTATATCCCGTACAGCGATAACAAAGTCTGCTTGATAAGAGTTTCGCACGACCGGAGCCGGGCAAAATCGGACAACCCGGCCCTTACTTACACTTACGAAGTGGAAGTAAGGGTTGAACGGCGGTATTTTCACCTTGACAACTTGCCAAACCCTTTGTATAATCAAACTGAGTGGACCGCCTCAAAAAGAACGTACAGAGAATTGAACGGAAGACGTGAATCGTTATCGGCGTCGGTATCATTCTCTCGCTTGTCGTGACCCTTGATTTCCTGTGAAGATGAATCTGTACGGGTCGTCTGGATTCAATGTTGACCGATTCAGTTTGGGAGGGAAAAAATGACAAAACCGAATGTCGCATTATTGTTGTGTCTGGTCCTGTTGATTGTGGGATGCAAGAAATCGTCCGAGGAACGAGCCGTGGAGCGGCAGATCGAGAAAGCGACGGGAGAGAAAGCCGATGTGGACATCTCAGAGAAAGGAGTGAGGATCACCGGAAAGTCGGAGGGAGAGGAGTTCACGATCACTGCAGGAGAGCGGACCGAGATCCCGGAAGATTTTCCTTCAGATGTCTTCGTTTATCAGCCGTCAAAGGCCGTCATGGCCATGAAGATACCCGAGGGCCACACCCTGACTCTCCAAACCACCGATGACCGATCAAAGGTGGTGAGGACCTACAGGGAAGGGATGAAGGCGAGGGGCTGGTCTGAAAAGGCCGTTATGGAAATGGATCATCAGACGGTGCTTGTGTACGAGAAGAAGGATCGTACGGCCAGCATAAACATCGGGGCTCGGGGTGGAGTGTCACAGATCACCGCGGCGGTCACCACTAAGTTGAGAGACAAGGACCTCGCCCGATGACGACCGGGAGAGACGACAGGGATTTTCTGGAACTGTTGCGAGCCAATTACGACTATTTACATAAATCCGTTTGGGAAGCACACAAGATTTCCTGGATCATGACGGGCATCTTCGTGCCCATCGTTTTCGGAGCGATAGGATTTTTCTTCAGAGAAAGAGATCTGGGCCCCCTCACCACCGCAGCCGGCGCGGCGGTGATATCAACCGTGATCTGGTTCTGGTACTTTATGCTCCGGATCCTGGCCGGATACAACAAGGCGAGGTTCTCTCACCTGAGGGAACTCGAGGGGGCGCTTAACAGCTACTACCTTTCCAGGCGGTCCGGCGGGGAGGTCCGTTTTAAACAATATACACTTCAAAAACGTAAGAGATGGCTCAAATTTGGAAGATTGAACCTATATTTCGCGGTAATCATGACCATCCTGTTGTTTGTAATTGCCCTTTCAAGATCAGCGGACTTATGACCGCAGGTCAAGGGGACTGCTGCGGCCTCTCACCTCGTCAACGGCCGTCCCTCCCCGTGACCCAACTCGACCCCGGTACCCTTGTCCATGGTGTAAACAGGATAGACCTTGCAGCCCTTGATCCAGGGCTGGATCATCACGTAGTCGTTCTTGTGCCAGAAGAAGACCCAGGGTGACTCCCTTATGATGATCTCCTCCGCCTCCTGATAGAACCGGTTCTTCTCGTCCTCATCCACCGAGTGCTGTCCCTTCTCGATCAGGGTGTCGACCTTTCTGTTGACGTATCTCACCCTGTTGCCTCCCGGACCGAGGTTCGAGGAGTGGAACAGGGGGTAGAGGAAGTTCTCGGGATCAGGGTAGTCGGCCCACCAGCTCAGCCAGAACATGTCAGGCTCCCCTTTGTTCACCGCCTCCTTGTAGGCGCTCCACTCCAGCTGTTTTATGCTGACGCTGATCCCGACCTCTGAAAGATATGCCTGGATTATCTCTGCCAGGTCCACCACCTCCTTGTCGGCGCTCACATACATCTTCACCCTCATCCCCTCCAGCCCTTTCTCCCTGATTATCCGGGCCGCCTTCCGGGGGTCGTAATCGATGCCCTCTTTCACATTCCATCTCCTGAGGACGTCCGGTACGGGACCCAGGGCGAGCCTCCCACGGTTCTCATAAAAGGTGCGGAGTATCTTCTCCCTGTCGATTGCATGGGAGACGGCCCTCCTGACATCAGGGTCGTTGAAGGGGGGCCTGGATGAGTTCAGACCGAGATAGTACGTGTTGAGCCCTTCGATGGAGAGGATGTGGCCGCTCCATTTGGGGTCGTCTCTGAACCTTGAGTATGCCGATACAGGCAGTGAGATCAGATCGATGCTCCCCAGCTCAAACTCCGTGACGGCGGTAAGATCCTCGGGAATTATCTTGTACACGATTCCTCTGACCTTGACGTCTCCATCGAAATAGCCCTCCCTCCTCTCCAGTGTCAGCTCCCTGCCGGGCAACCACTCCTTCAAGATGAAAGGACCGGTGCCCGAAGGACGGCTTGAGAACTCCACTCCCCACCTCTGTACTTCTTCCGCGGGAACAACATAAGCAGGAGGCATTGTAAGCATACTCAAAAAGGGTGAAAAAGGCCTCCTGAGGATGATCTCAAAAACATAATCAGCCTTTACCCTGAACCCCTTAACCTCCTCTGCCTCGCCCCTCTTATACTCCCTTGCACCCACGACCTTGTCAAAGACCCAGGTGTTGGGAGACCTCGTCTCAGGGGCGAGGATCCGCTCGAAGGAGTACTTGAAGTCCCGTGCCCTCACCTCACGGCCGTTTGCGAATCTCACCCCCTTTCTGAGAAAGAAGGTGTACCTGAGGCCGTCTTCCGAAAGGTCCCACCTCTCTGCTATGTCAGGAGCAACCTCAAGGTCATCCCTCAGCCTCACGAGCCCGTTGTAGAGCTTTGCAGCCACGGTGGCGCTGGTGACATCGGTGATCAGGGCGGGATCGAGGGTGATGGGATCCGTTTTCAACCTGTGGTAAACGTACCCTTCGAGGCGGTTCGAGGATGTGCAGGACGGCAGGCTGAAGAGGCATACAAGGATGAACGCAGCATGGAGGGCCTTCCTCCTCATTTCAGTATCCTTCCGGAGAGCGCCCCCGTCGGCTCACCCTCCCTCAACGCCAGGGTCCCGTTCACGAAGAGATGCACAATGCCTTCCGACCTCTTGTACGGGTCCTTATAGGTCGCCCTGTCGGTGACCCTCCCGTAGTCGAAGAGGACGATGTCCGCATAATACCCCTCTTTTATGAGTCCCCTTCCCTGAAGGCCGAAGGTCCGGGCCGGAAGAGAGGTTATCCTCCTTATCGCCTCGGGCAGGCTCATCAGCCCTGAGTCCCTTACGTATCTACCGATGAACCTGGGGAAGGTACCGAACCCCCTGGGATGGGGTTTTCCGGTATGGGTAGGCCCGGTAGAGCACCTTGCCGGGCTGTCGGAACCGATCATTGTATAGGGAAGGGATAGGAACCGCCTGAGATTATCCTCGTCCATGGAGAAGAATATCGCCCCTGCCCTCGCCTCCTCTTCGATGATGACCTTGAGCAGCGCCTCCACGGGTTTCATGCCCATCCTTGACGAGACCTCTGTGAGGCTCTCTCCCTCCATCCATTTATTCCAGGGCTTCTTGACGGAAGAGATATAGACGCCCTCCAGGTAATCCCCTCCCTTCCCTTCGATCTCTGAGATGATCCTCTTCACCGTTGCTGCATCCCTGAGCCGTCTAAGCTCCTCCCTCGTGCCTCCCTCATAGACCCACGAGGGGAGCATCACGTCAAGGTCTGTGCTGGCCGCCGTATAGGGATAACAGTCGCAGGTGAGACCGACCCCATCGCTCCTGAGTTCTTCCATCAGGGCGACGGCCCTTTCTAACTTGTGCCAGTTCCGCCGCCCCGAGGTCTTCACATGCGAAATATGGACGCTCACACCCGCACCCTTCGCTATCCTCCCCACCTCCTCGATCGCCTCGATGAGGCGGTCTCCTTCACTCCTCATGTGTGTTGTGTAGACCAGGTCGCTGCTCACCGAGGCCAGGACACTGGAAAGCCCGATAAGCTCCTCTGTGGTGGAATAAACCCCGGGTGGATATACCAGCCCCGTTGAAAGCCCCCTCGCGCCATCTTTCAAGGCCTCCCTCAGGAGCTGCCTCATCCTTGAGAGGTCTCCTTCATCTGCTGTCCCGCCCTTGTATCCCATCACGGAGGCCCGGATGTTTCCATGACCGCAGAGTGTTACAAAGTTCACCCCCATGCCCCTCTTCTCCAGGAGGCGGAAGTACTCCCTGAAGGTGGACCACCTCTCCCTTACACCAAGCTCTTCGAGCGCCTTCTCCCTCTGCTCCGATGACTCACCATAAAGGGGTGCTGCGGAAAGACCGCAGTTGCCGTTTATCTCGGTCGCGACCCCCTGGGTGAGCTTGCCTTCCGCCCTCCCGTCAGACAGGATCGTGAACTCCGAATGGGCATGGGTGTCAATAAACCCTGGAGAGACAACAAGCCCTTTTGCATCGATCACATACCTGGCCTCGATCTCACCGCTGCCGGTATAGACTATCCTCTCACCCGCTATCCCTATACTCGTCTCCACCGGCTCACCCCCGCCGCCGTCGACAACGAGGCCGTTCTTTATGAGATAGTCAATCATACCCGTTCTCCGCACCAGAGGCGGATCGAGCCACACCTCCCTCCGGAGGCTATGAAATAACCGTCAGCACTCTGAACGGAAAAGGATACTCGCAGCGCAAGCCGTTTCATTATTAAATAATAACATGTTGGGCAGGTTCAACCGATCATTTCACGCACCCGGACTGACACTTTTTG
>WGEZ01000042.1 GCA_015492515.1 Nitrospirota bacterium | reverse complement strand
TGCTTATGATGATCTCCTCGAACACCTCCCTGTAGACCCTGAGGATCCTGTCCATTATACGCTCCCGCCCCACCCGGACCAGCCCCTTGATGACCGGGAAGCGCCTGTTTTCGCCTCCGGCGAGTATGACGCCTGCCGTCTTCATCTTGACTATATAATAATACAACGGAGGACAAAATTGTGTTTTAACTTGCCTCGGAGGGGGCTTTTCTGTTATATATTATAAGAGGTCGACAATCCTGCCCTGCAGGTGATTGAGATGGGAAAGTTGATCCGGCAAGTTAGATCTTTAAGGGAGTCTGCGTAAGGGGATGCGGTGTGCAGGCCCCGCGCCGCGGGGAAGCCTAAGCCCCCTTCAGGACACCCACCTTTTTAAAAAAGGGGATCTAATTTTTCATCTACACCGCAGGGTGGGATCCAGTTTAGCAACAAGGAAGGGAGAAGAATAGATATAACAAAAACAGGCGGATGAAGTTTATGGTGATCAATACTTTTGGAGGCAAGATAGATATATATAGAGGTTTCCCGTTCCAGGCGTCAGGGACAACACCTCGATTTACAAGGGTGAAGCAGGCACCGACCGTCCCGATGCCGTCGGAACTCTCTGAATAGAACCAACCTCCAGGACCCTCCAGAAGCATTATCACCACAAATCCGACTCAACTATGCAGGTGTAATGGAACTCTTTCTGACGGAGAAGAAGAAGAAACCCCTCGCGTGGCGGATGATGCCGGAGTCGCTGCAGGAGTTCGTGGGCCAGGAGGAGCTGCTCGGCGATGGCAGACCGCTCAGGAGACTGATCGAGGAAGACAGCATCGTCTCCCTCATCCTCTACGGTCCTCCGGGGACGGGCAAGACCGCGATCGCAAGGATCATCGCAAAGATAACAAAGGCGAGGTTCGTCGCCCTGAACGCCGTCACCGCCGGTGTGAAGGATATCAGGGAGGCCATCGCCTCTGCGGGTTTCGGCAGGACCATCCTCTTCGTGGACGAGATCCACCGGTTCAACCGACTGCAGCAGGACGCCCTCCTTCCCCATGTGGAGTCCGGAGAGATCACCCTCATCGGCGCCTCGACGCACAACCCCTTCTTCTCCCTCGTTCCAGCCCTCGCTTCGAGATCGATCATCTTCGAGTTCAAACCCCTCTCTCCGGAGCAGATCAAGGTGCTGTTGAGGAGGGCCCTCACCTCACCGAAGGGGCTCTCCGACTACGGGGTGGAGCTGGAAGAGAGAGCGGCCGAGCACATCGCCCTCCAATCCGCCGGAGATGCAAGGAAGGCGCTGAACATGCTCGAGATCGCCTTCCTCACCCTCTACAGGCCCTCCGAGGGGAGGGTGACCATCACCATCGAGGGGCTGAAGGAATCCCTCCAGCAGAAGACCCTCTATTACGACGAGGATGAACACTACGACGTCATCTCTGCATTCATAAAGAGCATGAGGGGTTCGGACCCTGATGCAGCGGTCTACTGGCTGGCGAGGATGATCGCCTCCGGAGAAGACCCGATGTTCATTGCAAGGAGGATAGTCATCTGTGCCTCCGAGGATGTGGGAAACGCCGATCCCCGGGCGCTCCAGGTGGCCGTCTCGGCGATGCTGGCCCTGGAGAAGATAGGCATGCCGGAGGGGAGGATCCCCCTCGCTCAGGCCGCCATCTACGTGGCCACCGCGCCGAAGAGCAACGCCTCCTACCTCGCCGTCGAGAGGGCTGGCGACTCCGTCGCAAACGAGCCGTTGCAGTCGGTGCCCACCCACCTGATGGATGCCCATTACCCCGGGGCGGAACGGCTGGGACGGGGCGCCGGCTACAAGTACCCCCACAATTACAAGGGGCACTACGTGAGGCAGAGGTATCTGGAGCATGAAAGGGTGTTCTATGAGCCGTCAGAGGAAGGTTATGAAAGAACAATAAAAAATCTAATGAAGAGAAGGAGGTCAGAGCAGAAATGAACTTACCCCTATCCCTGCTCACAGGGTTCATAATCGGACTGGCACTGTCTCTCATAGGATTCCTGTTCTACAGAAAGACAGTGGAGAAGAAGAAGGCGTCCATCGATGCCGAGGCGGAGAGGATACTGAGTGACGCCAAGAGGGAGGCTTCACGGATCAGGAAGGACGCCTCTCTGGAGGCGAAGGACATAATCTACCACGCAAAGTCAGAGGTCGAGAAGGAGATCAGGGAGAGACGGAACGAGCTCAACCAGCTCGAGAGGAGGTTGAGGAAGAAGGAAGAGCATCTGGAGAGAAAGCTCGATCAGATCGAGAGGAGGGAGAACGACCTGACGAGGAAGGAGAGGGAGTACAACGCAAAGGACAGGGCCATAAGAGACAGGGAGAACCATCTGCAGAACCTGATAAAGAAGCAGGTCTCCAGCCTGGAACGCATCTCCGGCCTGACGGTGGAACAGGCGCGGACGGAACTCATAAAGCGTGTGGAGGAGGAGACCAGGTTCGAGGTGGCGAAACTGATAAAGAGGATCGAGGACGAGGCCCGCGACACGGCGGAGAAGAAGGCGAAAGAGGTGCTGAGCCTCGCCATCCAGCGCTACGCGAGTGATTACGTCGCCGATGCAACGGTAACCGCCGTCTCCCTCCCCAATGACGAGATGAAGGGCCGGATCATCGGCCGTGAAGGCAGGAACATACGCGCCCTCGAGGCCGCCACGGGAGTGGACCTGATCGTCGACGACACCCCGGAGATGGTGACCCTCTCATCCTTCGATCCCGTGAGGAGGGAGATCGCCAGGGTCTCTCTCGAAAGACTCGTGGCCGACGGAAGGATCCATCCCGCAAGGATAGAAGAGGTCGTGGAGAAGGTGAGGAGAGAGACAGAGGCGACCATCAGGGAGGAAGGCGAGAAGGCCGTCTTCGACCTCGGGTTGAGCGGGATCCATCCCGATATCATCAAGCTCATCGGGAGGCTCAAGTACAGGACCTCCTACGGTCAGAACGTGCTTCAGCACTCCAGGGAGGTCGCCTACCTCTCCGGTATAATGGCCAGCGAACTCGGCGTGGATACAAAGCTTGCGAAGAGGGCGGGGCTGCTTCACGACATAGGCAAGGCTGTGGACCATGAGGTGGAAGGCTCCCATCACGAGATCGGCGTCAATATTGCCAGGAAGTACGGTGAGGACGAGCGCGTCCTTAACGCGATCGCCTGCCATCACGGGGATGTGGAGCCGATCTGTGTGGAGGCGGCCCTCGTTGCAGCCTCTGACGCGCTCTCAGCAGCGAGGCCGGGCGTCAGGAGGGAAAGCATCGAGAACTACATCAAGCGGCTCCAGAGGCTGGAGGAGATAGCCACCTCCTACAACGGCATAGACAGGTGCTACGCCATACAGGCCGGCAGGGAGATCAGGATCATCGTAAAACCCGAGGACGTCTCCGACGAGATGTCCTCCCTCATATCCAGGGAGATCGCCAAGAGGATACAGTCCGAACTCACCTATCCCGGACAGATAAAGATCATGGTCATCCGGGAGACGAGGTTCGTCGATTATGCGAAATGACGAGGATCCCGGAAGGATATGAAGGTACTCTTCATCGGTGACATCGTGGGGAAGGTGGGCAGGAGGGCCGTCAGGGCCCTCCTGCCCGGCCTGGTGAACCGTTTCCGGATAGACCTCACCGTGGCAAACTGCGAGAACGCCGCCGGAGGGTTCGGGATAACCGGGAAGGTGGCCGACGAGCTCTTCGGTTACGGGATAGACGTCATGACCTCGGGCAATCATGTGTGGGACAAGAAGGAGGCGGTGGCCTTCCTCGCAAAGGAGGACCGCGTCCTCAGGCCCGTCAACTACCCCCCCGGTGTCCCCGGTGCCGGAAGCATCGTCTGCACCGTGAACGGCGGCAAGGTCGGCGTCATCAACGTATCGGGCCGTGTGTTCATGAACCATATGGACTGTCCCTTCAGGAGGGCGGAGGAGGAGGTGGAGCGTTTGAAGGGGGAGACGAACACACTGATAGTGGACTTCCACGCCGAGGCCACCTCCGAGAAACTCGCCTTCGCCCACTATATGGACGGAAGGGTCTCCGCCGTGCTCGGCACACACACCCATGTACAGACGGCGGATGAGCAGATACTCCCCCGGGGGTCCGCCTACATCACGGACGTGGGGATGACCGGGCCCCTGCACTCGGTCATCGGCGTCGAGGCCGGCCAGATAATCGAGAGGTTCCTCTATCAGATGCCCAGGAAGTTCGAGACCGCAAAGGGTGAAGGGATATTCTCCGCCGTTGTGGTGGAGATCGACGGGCAGACCGGCAGGTCGACCTCCATCCAGAGGCTGCAGATAAGGACGAAGGCGTAGAGAACCGTCTCGTGCTCAACAGGGTATGACCGTAGGGAAGATAAGCCGGCACCTCACACCGAAGCTCCTCCTGGTGCTGGTCCTTCAGTTCCTGCTCCTGGCGGTGCTCCTCGGTTACAGGTCCTACAAGGATAGCTCCTCGGGTTGCATCGGTTGCCACGGTGACAGGGCCAGACTGGAGCGGCTCGGTGCACCCTGGGCCTATGTCACACAAGAGATGGTTGAAGAGGAAAGCCGGCATCCAAATGTGCAATGCAGGGACTGCCATCTCGGCGACGGCAGGGCGGAGGACAAGGAGAGGGCCCACAGGGGCATGCTGAAGATGCTGATCGTGAGTGAGTCGGCAGGGCTGCTGCCGAGGAGCGAGGGCTATCCAGGACCGCTCAGGCAGACCGGCGACGATGAGATGTTCGCCCTCATGCCCAAGACAGAGATCGACGGCGAGTACTACATCCTTGACAACGTGAGGAACATCCTCTGGCATGACAGGGACCCCCTCACCTTCGGCTTCGACCCCGGGATAGCTGAAAAGACCTGTTCCAAGAGAGGATGCCACCCCGATAAGCTGAAGCAGTTCAGGAAGACAACGATGGGCCGGAACTACAGGCAGCGGTACATGAGGACCTGGCTGGACCCGTACGGACCACACAACTGCGGCCCCTCCTTTGCAGACCCGCCGCCTCCGGATCTGCTCCAGGAGCCCTCCTTCGCATATGAGAACACGGAGCGGATCAGCAGGAACCTGAACGCCCCCTTCAACAGGGGCCACGCCGAGGACAAACAGAGGTTCTGCAACGTCTGCCACGCGGGCTGCCTCGACTGCCACTACACGCCGTCGGAGAGGGAAGGAAGGCACGCCTTTACCGGAAGACCCGACTCCCTGAGCTGTTCAGGCTACGGCAGAGGGGCGAGCACCTGTCATCCCGGTGCAATGTCGAGCCGGAGGGGCGAGACCTACATAGGCGGAGACTACTCCCTGCCCCAGGGCATGGAGCCCGACGTCCATTACAGGGAGGGCATCCAGTGCATCGACTGTCATCAAACGGGCCGGAAGGGCATGGGGGATATGGAGAGGAAGGCCACATGCCAGGACTGCCACATCGAGGCGGAAGAGGCCCTTCAGAGGAGCATCCACAGGGAGATGGACTGCGCCACCTGCCACATCAGCCAGCTCGGCGGCTACCAGCTCACCATATGGGGCCCCGGCCCTGTCGCAGAGAGGCGGAACCCCTTCAAGAAATACTCCCTCTACTACGGCATCCAGTCGCCGCCGATCCTTATGAGGGACCAGGAGGGGAGATGGATGCCCGTGAAGGTCTGGCCCCACAGTGTGGGGAATATCAAGGAGGACGTGCCGCCCTCCCCTTCCATCCAGTTCCGCTGGCCCGACGGCCAGACCCGTGATGCCTACTACATCGTGGGCACCTTCGACGGGCTGCCGGAGAACAACAAGCACCTCCTCTGGATAGAGATCGAACAGGCGGCACACCCCTATGGAAAGGCGAGGGGGTGTGAGAGCTGCCACGCCTCAGAGGGCCAGACCGCCCTTTCGGAGTGGGAGTTCTACGACACCGCCGGTGCGGAACCGTTCACAGGCTCCTACAGGATTGTCGCCGATGAGAAGGGGCTCAGATTCACTGACATGAACAGCCACACCCCGATCATCCCCTTGCCCGGCGCCAGGCTGTCCGACTTTGCGTCATGGGTGTACCTGAAGGACAGGTGGCGGATGCCCGGTGACTTCTCCATAAAAGCAGACAGGAGTAAGTATTTGAAATACAGGAAGTTATATGATGATATCGAGAAAACACTTGAAGAGATTGGACCACCCCCCGACAACCCGAAGTTGCTCCTGCGATACAGGGCGGTCAGGTCCGAGGCGGTTCACGACCTCGACGGAGCCGAGGGGGTGATAAGGGAGTCGCTGAGGGAGGAAGCCAGAAATGCATTGCCTAAAAGGGTTAATCCATGATAGAATTAACCATGACAGGACGCCGGGTATATCTCCCCCTGATGCTGATCACCCTGGTCCTCCTATCCCTTCCATGGTTGCGCTCAGAGGACGGAGTGTCTGAGTACGGCGGTGGCGTCGGGACCTCCTCGATGAAGGGGATAGAGGTGATCCACTACTCCGGCAGTGGACCGGAGTGGCGCGCAGAGATCAGGGAGGCCCTCTTCACAGAGGGCGGGACGACCCCCAGGCTGAGGGATGTGAGCATATACTACCCGGGCAGAAAGATCTCGCTCCATGCGGAGGAGGGTCTTTACAACATGGACAACGGCAAGATCAGGCTCGAGGGCATGGTGAGAGGAAAGGGAGAGGGTTTCTCCTTTGAATCACCCGAGCTTGATTACAACCCTGCCGACGACACCATCACCACGTCGAAGGGGGTGGTGATCAAGGGGGAGTCGTACCTGATCTCCGGCAGGCAGGGAAAGATCACCGGTTCTCGTCTCATAGAGTTGACAGGTAATGTCAGGACGCTCTTTTTTTAACTTCCTGCTGATCCTATCCCTCGTCCTCTTTCATGCCGCCCTCGTCTCAGGAGCAGAAAAGCGGGACAGGGAGGGGACGTCCAGAGACGAACCGGTCGAGATAACCGCCGACAGGCTCACTGCAGACAACAACACCGGTACCGCCGTCTTCGAAGGTTCCGTCGTAGCCCGCCAGGGAGGGCTGACCCTCCATGCGGACTGGATGAAGGTGATATACTCTGATCAAAGGGAGATAAAGGAGATCCAGGCCAGGGGAAGGGTGAGGCTCACCCAGGACGGCAGGGAGATAACCTCCGACGAGGCCGTCTACTACAGGAACGAACAGATGGTCGTCTTCACGGGAAATCCCGTTGCCAGGGAAGAGAAAAGCACCGTCACCGGCAGCAGGATGACCTACTATATAGAGGAAGGTCGCTCGGTGGTCGAAAACACCCGGGTGATCATAAAGGAGCTGAAGGGCCCTCCCCATGACTCATAGCCTGCGGTCGAGAGGGCTGAGAAAGGCCTACAAGGGGAAGGTGGCCGTTGACGGCGTCAGCATCGACCTCAACAGCGGCGAGATAGTGGGGCTTCTGGGGCCGAACGGTGCGGGCAAGACCACGACCTTCTACCTGATCGTCGGTATGATCAAGGCCGACGAGGGCCGTATATTCATTGACGACCACGACATAAGCGGACTTCCCATGTACAGAAGGGCGAGGATGGGTATAAGCTATCTTCCTCAGGAGCCCTCCATATTCAGGGGCCTCTCGGTGAGGGACAACCTGAGGGTGACGCTGGAGATAACCGCACGGAACGGCGCCTCGGTGGATGACGAGATCGAGAGGCTCCTTGAGGAGTTCCAGCTCGGGGAATTCGCCGAGAGGAAAGGCGTCCATCTCTCGGGCGGGGAGAGACGGAGGACGGAGATCGCCCGCACCATAGCCACCAACCCGCGGTTTCTCCTCTTCGATGAACCCTTCTCAGGCATCGATCCCATAGCCATACTTGAATTAAAAAACACTTTGAGGTATCTTAAAAGTAAGGGACTGGGCATCCTCCTGACAGACCACAACGTCAGGGAGACCCTTTCCGTGACCGACAGGGCGTACATCATAAGTGAAGGCGTTATCCTTGAAGAAGGAGCCCCGGAGAGACTCGTCGACAATCCCAGGGTTCGGGATGCATATCTTGGAGAGGAGTTCAGTCTGTAATGGCCCTTGAACCGAGGCTCGAGGTAAAGCTTTCTCAGAAGCTGGTCCTGACCCCCCAGCTGCAGCAGGCGATAAGGCTCCTGCAGCTTCCCCAGCTGGAGCTCACCCAGGCGCTGAACCAGGAGCTCTCGGAGAACCCCTTCCTCGAAGAGGTCCATGAGGAGCAGGTCGTCGACGAAGAGCACGACAAAGGGGGTGAAAGGACGGAGACCGACCCCGGTGACGACCTCCTGGTGCCCCTGGAGAAGCTGATGGTCTTCCGGGTGGACGACTACTTCGACGAGAGGGGGAGCGACGGAAGGGACCTCGGATACTTCACTCCCGGCACCGAGACGCCGCCTCCCTTCGAGCAGTTCGTCAGCTCCTCGACCAGCCTCTACGAACACCTCAACTGGCAGCTCAGGTTGAACACCAGCGACGAAGAACTGAGGACGATCGGCGAGGTGATAATCGGCAACATAGACGACAACGGCTATCTCACCATCTCCGACGAGGAGCTTGCCGAGATCTGCAACGCCCCGGTCGAGCGCGTCAGGGAGGCGATCAGGCAGATCCAGGAGCTGGACCCCACAGGGATATGTGCAAGGGACCTGAAGGAGTGCCTCCTCCTGCAGATAAGGGCCCTCGGCCTCGATGGGACGCTGATCGAGAAGATAGTGGAGAACAACCTCCACGAGCTTGAGAAGAAACACTACCAGGTGATCGCAAAGGAGCACAACGCGGCTTACGAGGATGTGATGATCGCCGTGAGGATCATCGAGGAGCTCGATCCCAAACCGGCGAGGAACTTCTCCTCCCACGACACCAACTATGTGATCCCCGACGTCTACATCGAGAAGACCGAGGAGGGATACCAGATCATCCTCAACGACGAGGGGCTGCCGAGGCTCAGGCTCAACAGACAGTACAGGAAACTCCTGATGAACAAGAACGCCCTCTCAAAGGAGGAGAAGAAGTTCCTCGAAGACAAGCTCCGTTCCGCCCTCTGGCTGATAAAGAGCCTCGATCAGAGGAACAAGACCATCTACAGGGTCACCGAGAGCATCCTCAGGTTCCAGAGGGAGTTCTTCGATTACGGTCCGCAGTACCTGAAGCCCCTGAACCTGAGGGACGTGGCCATGGATATCCACATGCACGAGAGCACCGTCAGCAGGGTCACCTCGAACAAGTACCTCGCCTGCCCTCACGGCATATTCGGCTTCAGGTTCTTCTTCAGCAGCGCCCTGCAGGGTGAAAGCGGAGGGGTCTCTTCCACCATAGTGAAGGAGATGATAAAGAAGATCATCTCCGAGGAGAACCCGAAGAAGCCCTTCAGCGACCAGAAGATAGCGGACCTTCTCAAGCAGCAGAACGTCAACATAGCCAGACGTACGGTGGCCAAATACAGGGAAGAGCTGAGGATCCCGCCCTACTCAAGGCGAAAGAGGACCGATCTCTAACCTATCAGATGCATCTCCGGTTTCAAGGAGTGAATCAAGGGATGACAACTTATTTAAGGGAGGACAGCATGAACATTATCATCCACGGACGCCATCTTGAGATCACACCTGCGCTGAGAAACTATGCCGAGAGCAAGGTCAAAAAGTTCGAAAAATACCTCTCCTCCATTACCGAGGCCACTGTGACCCTCTCCGTCGAGAAATACAGACACAAGGCCGAGGTGCTGCTCAAGGCCAACGGGGTCATGATCCAGGCCGAAGGCGTGACGGGGGAGATCTACTCCTCGATCGACGAGGTGGTCGAGAAGCTGGAACGACAGATAAAGAAGCACAAGGAGAAACTGACTTCCAGGCGGAAGGAGAACCGTGTCGTTACGGAAACACCCGTCCCCACCGGAGAGACCCCCGAGATCGGGGTCATACAGAGGGAGCGGGTCGTAATGAAGCCGATGACCGCTGAAGAGGCCGCGATGCAGATGGAGCTCCTCGGCAGGAGCTTCCTCGTCTTCACCAATGCCGACAGCGGCGCCATCAACGTGATTTACAAAAGGGATGACGGAGATATCGGACTCATCGAGCCTGCATGACAGCACCAGGATCATCGTCATAACAGGGCTCTCCGGCGCCGGCAAGACCGTCGCCCTGAGGGCCCTCGAAGATATAGGCTACTTCTGTATCGACAACTTTCCCCCCCAGATGTTCAGGGACTTCTTCAGGCTCTCCGCAGCCGGTGATTCCACCCGAAGGGTGGCGGTCAGCATCGACGTCAGGGAGAAGGGCTTCCTCGACAACGTGGATGCATCGATCGACTCCCTCAGGAAAGACTACGACGTGGAGGTCATCTTCCTCGAGGCGGAGAGGTCCGTCCTCCTGAGACGGTACAAAGAGACGCGGCGCCCCCATCCACTCTCCGGCCTCACGGACGGCGACATACAGAGCGCCCTCGAGCTGGAGATCGAGTTTCTCGCACCCCTGAAGGACCTTGCAGACAGGGTCATCGACACCTCCTCCTACACGCCCCATCAGCTGAGATCGCTCATCACCGAGGCCTACGCAGGTGCTGAAAGGCCGGGGATGGGGATCAACCTCATCTCCTTCGGTTACAAGTTCGGCATCCCCCAGCACGTGGACCTCCTCTTCGACATCAGGTTCCTCCCGAACCCACACTTCGTCGAAGGGCTCAGGGACCTCAGCGGACTCGACCGGCCGGTCAGGGACTACGTGACGGGAAATCCCGTTGCAAAGAGGCTCCTGGAGAAACTCGAGGACCTCATCCCCTTTCTCATAACAGAGTATCTGAAGGAAGGGAAGACCTCCCTCACCATAGGTGTGGGATGTACCGGCGGGAGACACAGGGCACCGGTGATCGTCGAAGAGCTCAGAGACTATCTCTCCTCCATCTTCGACCTCGAGATAAGGGTGGTCCACAGAGAGCTATGATATACCTCGACCACAACGCCACAACACCCGTTGACAGGGAGGTGAAGGAGGCCGTCTGCAGCTCCCTCGACCTCTACGGCAACCCCTCGAGCACGCACGCACCGGGCAGGAAGGCGCGCGAGCTCATCGACCGGGCGAGGGCCTCTGTGGCGGAACTCATAGGCGCCCGGCCCGAGGAGATAGTCTTCACCTCCGGTGGTACAGAATCGAACAACCTCGCCATCATCGGCTGTGTTCAATCCCTGGGGAAAGGACACATCGTCACCACCGGGATAGAGCATCCCTCCGTCATGAACCCCCTCAGATACCTCCAGAAGCAGGGCTTCAGGGTTACCTTCCTCGGCACAGACCACAACGGAGCCGTCTGTCCAGATGATATCCTCAAGGCGCTGGAGCCCGACACCGTGCTTGTGACCGTGATGCACTCGAACAACGAGACGGGCGTCTTCCAACCCGTCAGGGAGATAGGGGCTGCACTGAAAGAGCGGGGAGTGCCCTTTCATACCGATGCAGCCCAGTCCATAGGCAAGGTCCCGGTGAACGTCCAGGACCTCGGCGCGGATATGATGACCATCGTCTCCCACAAGTTCTACGGACCCAAGGGCGTCGGGGCACTGTACGTAAGGAGGGGTGTAAGGCTCCAGCCGATGATGCACGGAGCCGGGCACGAGGGCGGCCTGAGACCCGGCACGGAGAACATCCCCGGCATCGCCGGGCTCGGCAAGGCGTCGGAGATGGCAAGGAGGGATATCCACCACCGTGTGGAACACACGGGGAGGGTCACAGGGCTCCTCCACCAGAGGCTCCTTGAGCTGATCCCCGGGATAAGGCTGAACGGAGAGGCGGCCCCGAGGCTTCCGAACACGCTGAACATCTCAATAAAAGGCATCACCGGCGCTGCCCTTGTGGGAAGCCTCGAGGACAAGGTGGCCATCTCGGCAGGCTCCGCCTGCCACTCCGGTGTCTGCACCCCCTCGGAGGTCCTCCTTTCCATGGGCCTCAGCCGTACGGAAGCCCTCTCGGCAGTGAGGATCTCCACCGGCAAGGACACCACCGAGGAGGAGGTGCTTGAGGCAGCGGAGCTGATCGCCGAGGCCGTGGCACGGCTCAGACAGGCATAGGACGTGCGTCCAGCAGAGCGCCGAAGGGTCGACGTCCAAGGCGGCCTCACCGCCCTTATGCATCGAAGTAGATGTACAACCGGACTCAGCGACAACCGGTGCCGTGGGCTGAACGACAGGGTCTTCTGTCATTGCCGTCCCGACATTCGTCGGGACCCCGGGGTGAACTTTGCCATTGATACTGAAATGAAATAATGACTGAACGATACCGGCACACCCAGAAAGGATACGTCCCTGCGGTCTCTTTGACGACGGGCATAGTGCTTGTCACCTACCTCATGAGCGTCTACGGCTTCAACTGGATCGCCCTCGCCGTCATCCTGATCCTCGGAGCCTCCCTGGTCCTGTTCACCGCGCTCACCGTGGTGATCGACGAAGAGGCCGTCGAGGTGAGGTTCGGCCCGGGGATCATCCGCAAGAGGTTTCCGTTGAGGGAGATCGAGTCGTGCCGGACCGTCAAGAACCCCTGGTACTACGGCCTGGGGATTCGACTCACACCCCACGGTTGGCTCTACACCGTTTCCGGCTCTTACGCCGTCGAGATCAGGATGAAAAATGGGAAGAAACATCGGATCGGCACCGACGTCCCGAAGGACCTCGAGGAAGCCATCCGTCGATCTATCGGGGGGCGTAGGGCAGAATGACCAGCGGCGGTTGAGGCCTTATTTGTTAAGAAGGGAACCCTCTGTTTTGAACTCGTGTCTCTCCCTCAGGGCCTCTCCCAGCATATTGAAACAGAAGGCGGTTATCGATATCGCCAGCCCGGGGTAGAGGACCATCCACGGCGCCGAGAGTATGTACGCCCTGTTAGCACTCACCATATAGCCCCATGTCGGTGTGGGCGGCTGTGCACCGAGGCCGAGGAAGCTCAGGGTCGCCTCGGTGAGGATGAAGCCGCCGAGTTTTATCCCCGTCATCACGAGGGCCAGTGGCATGCAGAGAGGAGCGATGTGGAGAAGCAGTATCCTTAAATCGCTGCACCCCACGGCCCTTGCAGCCTCCACAAAGGGCATATCCTTGATCGTCAGCACATGCCCCCTTATCAGCCTTGCAAAGGACGTCCAGCCGACGGCTGCTATGGCTATCATTACCGTGTATATCCCCGGTGGCAGGACCACGGAGATGGCAATTGCAAGAAGCAGCGACGGGAAGGAGAGAAAGAAGTCCACCACGGTCATGGCGACGCTATCAAGCACGCCTCCGTAATACCCCGAGACAAGCCCCACTGTAAAACCGATGAAGGCAGATACGAAGGCGGCGACCACTGCAACGCCGATGGATATCTTGCCTCCATGGATTACCCTCGCGAATACATCCCTCCCTTTGTTGTCGGTGCCGAAGGGATGCTCCAGGCTCGGCGGTCTCCTTATCGCGTCGAGGTCTATCCTGTAGGGATCGCGGAGGGGGAGGATGGGCGAGAGGAGGGAGAGGACGAAAAGGACGACGATGACCGCCAGTGCCATCCTACCTCTCTTTGACATGGAGCCTCACCCTCGGGTCAAGGTATTGATACACGATGTCGGTGACCATGTTGACGACGACAAAGATCAAGGTGCCGGTGATTATACATCCCATTATCACCGGATAGTCCCTCTTTATGATCCCCTCCATCGTGAACCTGCCTATGCCGTCCCAGCCGAATATGGTCTCCGTCACGACCGCACCGTTGAGGTAGCTGCCGAAATCGAGACCGATGATGGTGACTATCGGGATCACGGCGTTCCTCAGCACGTGGTACACATTCACCCTTATCCCGGGCAACCCCTTCGCCCTCGCAGTGGTGATGTAGGGCATCCTCAGGATCTCGACCACCGTCGTCTTCGTGACCCTCGCCAGCGTCGCCACGGCGGGGATGGAGAGAACAAGGGCTGGGAGGACGAGGAATCTGATCTCTCCCGTGCCTGAAGGGGGAAAGAGCTTCAACTTCAGGCTGAAGATCATCATTATGATTATCGCGCTCCAGAAGACGGGGATGCTCAGTCCGGAGATCGAGAGAGTGTCGACGAGCCTCTCAACCACCCTGCCGCCCTTGCCGGCCGAGAGGGCGGAGAGGAAGCCCATGGCTATACCCAGTGGTACCGCTATGGCCATGGCTGCGAAGGCGAGGATCATTGTATTCGGAAACTTCATGACGATGTCGGCCAGCACGTCCCTGTTTGTGTAATAGGACCTGCCGAGGTCCCCCTGCAGCAGCAGCTTCAGATACCCTATATACTGGCCTATAAACCCCTTGTCGGTCCCCATCTCTCTCCTGATGCTCTCGATTATCTCGGGGCTGGCCCGCTCACCCACGAGGCCGAGCACCGGGTCTCCGGGCAGTGCCTTCAGCAGGAAGAAGGCGAAGAGGGTTATCCCCAGCAGGAGCGGTACCAGAAGCAACAGCCTCTTTAAGATGTATCCCTTGATCTCGATCCTCCGTTAAAACTACCTGTCCAGCGGGCTCCTTACGCCCATCACGTTTTTCCTCGCCACATGGGTGTATATCATCGTGGTGTGAAGCTGCTTGTGGCCCAGCAGCTCCTGGATCGTCCTGATGTCGTAGCCGCCTTCAAGCAGGTGTGTCGCAAAACTGTGCCGCAGGGTGTGAACCGAGGCGTGTTTTGTGATGCCAGTCTCTTTTAATGCCTTTCTGAAAGCCCTCTGGAGGGTAGCAGAATGCAAATGGTGACGGCGTACAGTATTGCCTCTCGGGTCAACCGAAAGAGAGCCTGATGGAAAAAGCCAGAACCATCCCCACTCCCTGCCTGCCTTCGGATACTTTCTTTCTAATGCCCCAGGCAGAGAGACCCCAGCGATGTTCTGCTTTCTGTCCCTTTCATATATTGCTCTGGCTCTTTTCATTTGCTCTAAGATGGCCTCCCTTAAACTCTCAGGGAGAACCGTTATCCTGTCTTTATCCCCCTTACCCTGCCTTACAGTTACTGTAAGATTTTCAAGGTCTATATCCTTTATCCTGAGCCTTACACACTCACTCACCCTCAGACCACAGCCATAAATCATTGCAGCCATTAACCTCTGGATTCCTTCCATTTTACTTATAACCCTCTGCACCTCCTGCCTCGTTAAAACAACCGGCAGCCTTCTCCTGTACTTCGCCCTAACAGCATCAATATACCCTTCAATATCTTTGTCCAGCACATGTTTGAACAGAAACACAAGGGCATTTAATGCCTGGTTCTGAGTGGAAGGAGAGACCTTCTTGTCGATGGCAAGATAGGTGAGAAATTCCTGAAACTCATCACCACCCACCTCTGAAGGAGCTCTCTCTCTGACAAATACCCTGAATCTCTTTACCCATCCCAGATAGGACTTCTCTGTCCTGTAAGAGAGATTCTTCAGACGAATAGCCTTTTTCATTTCCGCCTCAACATTATCCCATTGCTGCGGTTCAGTCCTTGACTCTACAGTATGAATTCTTGACAGAAAGTGGTTGTATAACTTTATGGCATAATCTGCCTGTTTGACCTGCCAGTCTTCATAAAACAGGCTTAGATGCCGTAAAAACGTCCCCTTTTCTTTATTGTTGACCCTTTCATCCGTAGTTTTTCCCAGAAATTCATAACACTCAAAAATCCACTTAAGATAATAAGGCAGATTTCTGGGCTTAATCCTGACTTCTTCAAGAAGAAATCTTTTTAACTCTCTTTGAATAACAACTTTCATATTTATAAGATCGTATAATAATATCTCAAATATTACCATTATACAAACATAAACATTTCAAAATCAAACTTTTTCTTATCTTAACTATTGACACTGAGAGTAAAATCTGCTATGCTTTATAGCAAGTTAGACAATAAGATAAAGTATGTTATCTGTTGAAATCGATCAGGGAGGTGCTGCAAATGCTGAAATTGGAGGATTCTTTAATTAGGACTTACAAGACAGGTAGTACTATCGGAACCATAATTGGTGGATTAATATGTCTGGCCGGACTTATTCTAATTCTCCTTGGTTTAGCGGGTTCAATTGAATGGATCGTAAAAGTTGGTTCTTTTTCGTCGAAACTTATTAACGCAAGTCCTGGTATTTTTTTCTCGGTAATAGGATTGGTCATTATTGTGGTATACAAGCCTAGAATCAAGTATACATATAATTACAGAAATACACCATGGGGATCATCGGGAAGCGGAAGTGGTTCAGCTTCGTCTCCACTAGGGCGATAGGTATTATTTTAAACTCGCAGATAACAATTCATTCCAGCGAGTGGCTAACCACCGCTGCTGGATTTTATCGTTATCTGCAAAGAAATAATAA
>WGEZ01000041.1 GCA_015492515.1 Nitrospirota bacterium | reverse complement strand
GTGCTGACCATAGCCGCCTCGATGGCGGTCCATTCGACCCATCCCCTCGCCTCGTCCCTGGTGAGGGAGGCGGAGAGGAGGGGGTGCAGGCTGCTCGGTGCCGAGGAGGTGAGGGTAAGGCCCGGCCTCGGCATAGAGGCTGTCGTGGAGAAGAGGCGGTGCTTCCTCGGGAGCATGGCCTGGCTTGCAGAGGGATCGGCCCGGAGGGTTGACTCCCTGCAGCAGGGGCCGGAGGGGAGGAGCACCGTGCTGCTGAAAGAAGAGGAGGAGCTGCTGGGGTGTTTCGTCTTCGGGCAGGCCCTGAGGGAGGGCTCTGAGGAGGCCTTCGAGGAGATCAGGGCGATGGGGATCAGGACGGTCGTCCTCACGGGTGATGACGAAGGGGGGGCGATGGAGATAAGAGGATGGCTCAGACCGGATGAGGTGAAGTGGGGCCTCCTCCCGGAGGATAAGTTGAGGGTGATAGAGAAGGCCCGCGGGGATGGAGAGGTGGTGGTGATGGTTGGAGACGGCATAAACGATGCACCCGCCCTTGAGGCCTCACACATCGGGATAGCCATGGGATGCGGTGCCGAGCTGACGAGGGAGTCGGCAAGGATCAACCTCCTTGGTGACGACCTGAGGATGATCCCCTTCCTCGTTCAGCTCTCCCGCAGGGTGAGGAGGAAGGTCTATACGAACTTCCTCTGGGCCTTCTCCTACAACGTCATAGGCATATACCTCGCCCTGACAGGCGCCATAACACCGCTGTTTGCAGTGGTCGCCATGATATCAAGCAGCCTGATAGTCATCGGAAACTCGACGAGGCTCTGAACTCCATGGAACCTCTGAAGCCTCTCTTCATGAAGAGAGGCGTCCTCATCATGGTGTTTATACTCGTCTCCTGCTCCGCAGGTGAGACCGGTCCGTCGCCGGACTGCGATATAGATGCCGGTCCGTGCATCAGGTCCGGCAGGGACGGGATGATAGCCCTGGAGATCGGTCCGAGACCGGTGACGGCGATGAGACCGCTCTATTTCAGGGTGATGCTGGAGAACCACAGGAGACCCCGATCCGTCATGGTTGAGCTCTCGATGCCGGGGATGTCGATGGGTTCCAACAGGATAACGCTCAGCACGAGCGGAGAGGGTCTCTATGAAGGACTGGGCGTTATCCCCCTGTGCCCCTCGGGCAGGAGGTTGTGGAGGGCGGGGATCGTCATCGACGGAAGGGTTGTGGAGGTCTTTCACTTCGATGTCCGTTAACTCCATATATCTTCTGATGTTCACCTCGGGTCTGCTGAGCGGCTTCAGCCACTGCCTGGGGATGTGCGGCCCTCTGGTGACCTCCTACTCCCTCGGGCTCAAGGAGAGGGCCCTGCTCCCCCATATGCTGTACAACCTCGGCAGGGTCACCACCTACATCCTCCTGGGCGGCGTGGTCGGGATGACGGGTTCGTTCCTCGGCGTCATGGCGGGTGTCCAGGGCCTGCAGAGACTGATCATGATCCTCGCGGGGGTGCTGATAGTACTCATGGGTCTGGGCCTGGCCGGGTGGTTCCCCTTTCCGGGACGTCTCGAAGGCCGTGGAACACTGTTTCCGGGCTTCATCGAGAGGGCTCTCGGCCCCTCTCCCGGGAGGCTGACGGCGGGTTCCTTTTATCCCCTCGGGGTACTGCTGGGCTTCATCCCCTGCGGAGTTGTATACACGGCGCTGATAGCAACGGCCCGTGCCGGCATGGAGGCGGAAAACCACCTCTTCGGGTTCCTGAAGGGCCTCCTGATGATGCTCTCCTTCGGTCTCGGCACGATGCCCACGTTGCTCCTGCTCGGCGGGACCGTCGGCATCATGGGGGTGAGGATGAGATCAAGGCTCCAGAGGCTTTCGGCCCTGGTGATGATAGCAGCGGGGGTGATCTTCGTTGCAAGGGCGGTGTGAATGTCACGGAGGTTCAGGTGCATAGAAAGGTCCTGAGGAGGCTGACGCAGGCAGCGGTGCTGCTCCTCACCCTCCTGATACCCGTCCTCGATCTCCTGAGGTTCGACGTCCAGGCAGGGAGGCTCTATCTCCTCGGTCAGGTATGGTCCTTCTCCCCTGTAGGGCAGTACCTCTCCGGTGCAGGCGGTGATCCCGTGGGTTTCCTTCTCAAAGGGGTCTTCCCCCTGCTCATCTTCTTCCTCTCCCTCCCGGTATGGGGGGCGGTGCTGGGGAGGTTTCTCTGTGGCTGGTTCTGTCCGGTGGGAACCATGTTCGAGATCGTGGGTTTCTTCATAAGACACGCCTCCGACGGGTTCAGGGTGCTCCGGAGCTCCGGGCCGGCGGCTGTCCGCCGGAAGGAGCTCCTCTGCGGTGCCCTCTCGGCCCTCTCTCTTACGGTCTGGCTCGTTGCTGCAGGGGTATTCCTCTCGGGGTTTTTGATGTCGCCCTCAGAGATCTGGAGGGAGGTCTCCTCCATGGACCCCTCGCCCTTCTTCCTCGTCACCGCCTCGGGGATGACCGCGGTGGCTGCAGCGGTTTACATCGCGAGACGCACCTTCTGCAGCTACATATGCCTCTTCGGCATAACGATGACGATCCCCTTCATCGTGAGCCCCTTTTCGCTGAGGATAAGGTTCGACAGGAAGAGGGGCTCACTCTGCACGAACTGCGGCCGCTGCGAGAGGGCCTGCATCATGGAGATAAGACCGAGGGCACAGAAGAGGAAGGTGAACCCCAGATGCATCAACTGCGGCGAGTGCATAACAGCCTGCGAGGAGGAACTGGGCAGGAAGCAGGGGCTGCTTCACTACGGCTTCGGGAAGGGATGAGGGCTGCCCTGCTTCAACCCCTTCACGTTGAATAAAAGGGGGAGCTCCTCTCGTCCACCCTCTCGATGCGGTTCCGAAGCCGGTCGTGAACCCCCGCCGAAGGAGGCTCCCGGGGTTCCGATTGCCAAAACCCCCTTTCAATGACTATAATTATCATAAATCGTCAGGGGGGCCGTCGCCGGTGTCCGGCGGCTGATCGGAAGGGCCACGGGCGGGTCCCCGGCTGAAGCACTCCGTGAGGATCCAATGAAGACCTTGAGATTGGCGCTTGTACAGCTCAACCCGACGGTGGGCGACCTCGCCGGAAACGTTCGGAAGATAATCCTCAATATACAGAGGGCCAGAGATGCAGGGGCCGATAT
>WGEZ01000040.1 GCA_015492515.1 Nitrospirota bacterium | reverse complement strand
GAACACTGAGATTCTCCTATTCCCGTATTCCCGAATATCTCTGCGCCCTCTGTGGTCTCTGCGGTGAGTGGTTACCATCGTTGTCCTTTAGAAACCCCGCTATCTCCTCGATGCCTTCAACCACCCTTGGCCCCAGCCTGTAGAGTGCATCACCGGTGTAGTAGACCCTCCCCTTCCTTACAGCATCAAGCATATTGAGCCTTCTCAGGAGCCTTCCTGAAAGGTCCTTCATACTCACGTGTCCCTTACCTATGAGGATAACATCCGGTGCACGATGGATGACCTCTTCGATTGAGTATTTGGGATATTTTGCCTCGGCATCTGATGCGATATTCTCCCAGCCAAGAAGTTTCAGGGCATCATCGATAGCAGTGCCGGGCCCTGCCACGATAAGAGGCTCCGGCCAGATGATAAAGAGGGCTTTCCTTATTTCGGATTTTTGATTCCGGATTTCAGATTTATATCGATTGATGGCATCCTCTATCTCCTCTGCAAGGCTATCTGCCTTCTCTTTTACTCTCAGGACTGCCCCCAGCTTTCTGATTTCATCTGGAAGCTCTGAAAGCCGTCTCGCCCTGAATACATGTGTATTTATTCCAAGCTGCTCCAGCCTTTCCTGAAATTCTTTCGGATTTCCGTCCGTGGTCATCACAACAATATCAGGCCTCGCTGAGACAACAGCCTCGAGGGATGGATTTGACATGCCACCGATCTTTGGCTTCTCCTTTGCCCCTGGCGGGTAATCACAAACGTTGGTAACTGCCACAATCCTGTCTTCCAGGCCAAGGGCATAGAGGATCTCGGTAATACTCGGCGCCAGGGATACGATTCTTTCAGGTGGTGCAGGAGAGGCCACGCCTGAGAGTATCACAAGGAATATAGTCAGCAATGGGAATCGCTTCATTTTAGAGCTGTCAAGCTTAAAGAATTTACGAGAAGTGTTTGCCGATGCCCCGTAAATATCACCCCAGAAAGTCTTGCGACTTTCCGGTGAACGGGGATGAAGGCAAACAATGGTAATAAAATGCACCGCGGTGCTTGACGTATCGATACAGTCACTGCATTTAATAGTTCCGGGAACCCTGAATTAGAGCTTCACCTTAATCCCTCCAAACACGGATATGCCGGGTGTTCCATATCCACCTGCCTCTTCATAATCCTCGTCAAAGAGATTATCAATCCGAGCAAAGATGGTAAATCTCTCATTTACAGCATAGCTGCCCCTTAAATTTACGAGGGAATATGAAGAGAGGGTGCGGTCTACGGCAGAATCAAACCTGTCAGATACATAGAGATACTCTCCAAGAAGCGTCAATCCTCCGGCATTGTATTCAATTGTCGAACTGAACTTGTTGTCAGGTCTCCTCGTCAGCGGTCTGCCGGTCTCTTTGTCAACACTGTCCATGTTTGTGTAGGAGGCTCTAAAGGTGACATATCCGGTTGGTCTTGCTGTCAGCCCGACAGTGAGTCCTTTAACCTCAGCCCTTCCGATATTCTGGGCCGTAAATGTAACAAAATCATACTGTATCAGGTCCCGGTATTTCTGTACAAAGTATGTTGCATTCAAAGATAGCTTCTTCCGGAAAAAATCCTTTTCAACCCCAATATCATAGCCCCTGCTCTTTTCAGGCTTCAGACCGGGATTCCCGAAGAATGGATAGTAGAGTTCATTCAATGACGGTGCCCTGAAGCCGGTTGCATAGGCAACCCTGACGCGAAGACCATATGCTTTGAGGTTATACAATGCACCTGTCCTGTATGTAATTCTGCTGCCCGATGTTTCATGGTCATCATATCTAAGCCCGGCATTGAGAACAAGGGAATCGTTAAAGACTCCGGTCTTCCCATTGAGATAGAGTGCCTTGTTTTCGATCTCTTCGTCAAAGTTGTCCCTGTTCTCACCTGACTCTTTCCTGTATTCAACACCGGCAGTCAGTGTAGCTTTGTCAAGATACAGGTTGTGCTGCCAATCGACTGTCTTCATTGTGGTATCAATATCGGCATTGTTAAACAGGGTGTCCGGGTCTTCAAACCTGAGGTCATCGCCAACAGTTGATAATGTCAATACCTGTTCATAATTATCAAACAGAAACAGGCTCCCTTTGGCAGAGAGGAGATAATGTTCACCCTTCTGAATAAAATTCAGGTCATCGACCATGCCAACACCATATTCATAACCGTCGAGCTCTGATATATCTTCAAGATATCTGAGATTCAGCTCGACATTTAATTTTTCAGAAGGTGTAACCCCGATCTTTGCAGACAGTGCCCTGTTTGTGTAACCATCATCTTCATCGCCGGTCCTGGCTGCAGAGATGCCCTCTGTATCGAAGAACGAAGCAGTAATCCGGTAATCCCAGATGTCCTCGCCCCCGGACAGGGAAGCAGTGGTCTTGAAGGTGGTGAATGAGCCCCCTTCGGCAGAGAGTGCGAGCTTTGTCCTGCCAGAGCCTCTCTTTGTGATGATGTTGACGACACCAGCCATTGCCTCTGAACCGTAAAGAGTGCTCTGTGGACCTTTAATAACCTCAATCCTTTCTATGTCATCCACAAGGATACCGGAGAGGTCCAATGATCCGGTTGTAGGACTCTTAACCTTAACCCCGTCTATCATCACCACAACCTGATTTGGAGAACCTCCCCTGAGATACAATGTTGCATTCTTCCCAAATCCACCATTCTGGACAATATCCAGGTCTGTAAACTCCCTTAAGATATCCGTAACGAATTCAACGCCTCTTTTTTCGATATCCTCCCGCGTTATTACCGTAATATCCTGAGTCACTTCCTCTTTTGGCTCTGCTACCCTGGTGGCTGTAACAACAATTTCCGGCAAGGTCCCGATACTTTCCTGAGCTGAAACGGGGGTTGAAAGAAAGGCTGAGACAAGAAAGAATGAAAGGAAAACTCTCTTCATCGTGCTCCTCCCGCGAGGAAAATTTCAGATGGACGGGTCTTCCGGCTGAGGGCCACCTACTCACCCGCCTTCCCATCCCGACATATCGGGACAGTGGCCTGGACAGTCATCAGTCATTGGCCGGTCCGAGCTTCTTAGACCTTCAAACCCTGACTGCCCTTTTGGGCTTTCGTTCCCTTCACGGCTGCGGGGCAGCGGGGGACTCACCTGTTCCAGGAGACCATCGGTTCCCGGAGCGGCTACACCCCTCTTCCTCACATCCATCTGTGCCGGTTAAGAAAAATTCATGCACCGACGGTTTCTATTAAAACAAGTTAGATTTATTGTTGTCAAATGCGGAGGTCCCGCTTCTGATAAGCCGAGCCTTTGAGTGCTTTATCGCCGTTTCCATTGCTATCCCGATCCCGTCCTATCCTCCTGAAAAGCAAATATAAGAGGACCGTATGTTATAATATCTCCTATCTGTCGGATAAACTCTTTTCTTCTATCTATGTCTAAAACATTTTTCAGTTAATTATTGGGAGAGATATGATATGAACAGGATAGAGAACCTCTTCAGAGAGCTCAGACAGAGGGGGAGGAAGGCCTTCATCCCCTATATAATGGCCGGAGACCCCTCGCTCAGGAGGACGAGGGAGCTCGTTCTGCTCCTTGAGGGCTGCGGTGCCGACATCATAGAGCTCGGTGTACCCTTCACCGACCCCCTCGCCGACGGTCCCGTCATCCAGAGGGCGGCGGAGAGGGCGTTGAGACGGGGGGTCACCCTGAGGAAGGTCCTCCAGACGGTCGCCGGACTGAGGAAGAAGACCTCCGTGCCCATAGTGCTGATGACGTACTTCAACCCGGTCTTCAGATACGGCCTTGAGGCCTTCGCCGATGACGCCTTCGGGGCAGGGGTCGACGGGTTGATCGTTCCCGATCTGCCGCCTGATGAGGCCCGAGATCTGATCAGGGTCGCGAGACGGAAGGGGATCGCCACTATCTTCCTCCTTGCCCCCACATCGACGGAGGAGAGGATCAGGCTGGTGAGCAGGGCCACCACGGGGTTTGTCTACTATGTCTCTTTGACGGGGATTACCGGAGCGGAGCTCCCGCCTGACTCGGAGATCGTGAGGATGATAAAGAGGATCAGGGCCGTCACGGAAAAGCCCATCGCCGTCGGCTTCGGTGTGAAGAGGCCCGAGGAGGCAAAGGCGGTGGCGGAGGCGGCAGACGGGGTGGTCGTGGGAAGCTCGATCGTGAGGATGATCAACGAGGACGCGGAGGGGCTGCAGAGGTATCTCAGGTCGCTCCGGAGAGCGATATGAGTTCCTTCCCGGAGTGAGGGAGAAAGGAGTAACCGGCTGGACCACCATGGCATGGTTCAAGAGGAGAAGAGGGCAGCGGACCGAGAGGAAGGTGAAGATACCGGAGGGGCTCTGGGTCAAGTGCAACAGCTGTAAGGAGATCGTCTACCGCAAGGAGGTGGAGAGGAACCTCAAGGTCTGTCCGAAGTGCAACTACCACTTCCGTATCAGTGCGAGGGAGCGCCTGAGCCTCCTGGTGGACAACGGTTCATTCCAGGAGATGGACCCGGAGCTCGGCTCGACGGACCCGTTGAGGTTCAAGGACACCCGTCCCTACCCGGAGCGGGTAAGGCTGTCT
>WGEZ01000039.1 GCA_015492515.1 Nitrospirota bacterium | reverse complement strand
ATGCAGAAAGGGTTGCCCGGGGGGGCGGGCAACCCCGTGGTTCAGTCTAACTTGACGACGTTCGTTGCCTTGGGTCCTCTCTCACCCTCGACAACGTCAAAGGATACGCGCTGGCCTTCCGTCAGGGTCCTGAAACCGTCACCCTGGATGGATGTGTAGTGGACGAATACGTCCTGTCCATCGTCCTTCTGGATAAAGCCGTAACCCTTGGTCTCATTGAACCACTTCACCTTTCCTTCAAAGGACATACAAACAAAAGCCTCCTTTCTGGTACTGAAGCCTGAAAAAGTGCAGGCACCCTCTTTTATACATGTTTTAAGAGATCAATGTCAAGGAAAAAATAACAGGGATCGCGCCTCAGCTCCTCAGCTCCCCACCCGTCACCTTCAACAGATACCGGAGCAGCTCCCTGTGAAGGGGTTCGACCTCCCCCTCGGTCAGGGTCCTGTCCGGAGCCCTGTAGACGATGCTGAAACCGAGGGACCTCTTGCCCGCCGGGACCCCCTCTCCCTCGTAAGAGTCGAAGATCCACGACTCCTCAATAAGTTCGGAAGAGTAGCTCCTGATGAGCCGGAGAACCTCCTCTGACCGGACCGACCTGTCCACAATCAGCGCGATATCCCTCTGGATACCGGGGAACCGGGGCAGGGGGCTGAACCTCACCTCTTCCGCCGCCTCGCTGAGCAGTCTCGCAATCTCCAGCTCGATGACGCCCACGTCCTCCTTCAGGTGCTTCAGATCGAGCCCGCCTCTCGTCTCCGGCGAGAGTATGCCCACGTAACCGAGCCTCTCGTCATCGAGGTAGACGTCAGCAGACCTGTTGGGATGGAGGAAGGGCTCGCTCGTGGTCCTGAAGGCGGGAGGGGTCCCGGGGCCGAGGAGCTTCTCCACCACCCCCTTGAGGATGTAGTAGAGATCCACCACCTCCTCCTCCCAGAGCCTCTGTCCCCTCTGGTAGAGGTAGACCGCACCGAGGCGGGGCCTTTCGGCGGGGAGTTCTTCACCGCTGTCTGTAAAGACCCTCGAGATCTCAAAGAGCTTTATGTCGCGGATGCCCTGGTTGAGGTTGTGAACGAGGTTGCCCAGGAGGGAGGGGAGGAGGGTCGTCCTCAGCCCGGAGTCCTCCTTCCTGAGCGGGTTCAGCAGTGTCACCGTCCTCCTCCTGCCGTCACCCTCGGGGATCCTGAGGGCGTCGAGCATACCAGGGTTCATGAAGCTGTAGTTGATGGCCTCGTTGAAGCCGGAGGCCCTCATGATCTCCCTGATACGCCCCGCCCTTGGTGAGAAGAGCCCCGCCTTGCGGGGATGCTCCTGAACCGCTTTATCGCCCACTGGCGCCGTGGGTACTACGGCGGGGATCCTGCCGTAGCCGTGGAGCCTCCCGACCTCCTCGATCAGATCGGTCTCGTTCTGGATATCCACCCTGTAGGACGGGGCGGTCACAAGGACCTCGTTGTCGTCTGAGGATATTATGGTGAAGCCGAGATGATCGAGGATCCTCAGCACATCGCTCCGCGGCACAGAGAGTCCGAGCAGCCTTCTTATCCTGGCGTACCTGAGGGAGAGCTCGGGCCTGCTCGGCCTCTCCCTGTAGATGTCGATCCTCCGTGACACCCTTCCGCCGGCGAGGCCGCTCATCAGAGAGGCCGCCCTGTCGAGGGAGAGGGTCAAACCCTCTATGTCGGTGCCCCTCTCGAACCTGTAGGAGGACTCGGTACGGAGGCCGAGGAGCCTCGAGGTCCTCCTGATGGAAGGGGGGTCGAAGTATGCACTCTCGAGAAAGACGTTCCTCGTCTCCGGAGAGACCTCTGTCTCCAGCCCTCCCATGACGCCTGCCAGGGCGACGGGCCTTTCGCCGTCCCATATCAGGAGGGCCTCTCCAGGGACCTCCCTCTCGATGCCGTCCAGCGTCCTGAACCTCAAGGGGCCTCCCGCTGTGTCCACCCGGATGATCCCTCCCCTGAGGGTGTCGAGGTCGAAGGCATGGAGGGGATGACCGAGCTCCAGGAGCACATAGTTTGTGATGTCCACGACGTTGTTTATGGGGCGTATGCCTGCAAGCTCGAGCCTCCTCCTCATCCATGGAGGCGATTCCTCGACCCTTACGCCCCTTATGATCCTTCCCGTGTAGCGGCTGCAGAGGGGAGAGTCCACCGTCACCCGGAAGTCGGGCTCAAGCGTCTCCTCCACGGCGGTCTCGGGTGAGCGGAGCTCCCTCCCCGTGGCTGCCCTCAGCTCCCTGGCCACGCCGAGGACGCTGAGGCAGTCGGGCCTGTTCGGCGTGACACCGATATCGAAGACGCTCTCCCCTCCCGAGGCCTCTATCGCCTCCACCTCCAGGCCGATCATGGTGAGGGTCCCGGCCACCTCTTCGGCACCCCCTTCAAGATCGATGAAGTCCTTCAGCCATCCATAGGGCAGCAGCATCCCTCCTCCTTTCCCCTTCCCGTGTCATTGAACCGTATCAATCGCAGCAGAGCCTCTCACACCTTATCGCATCCGCCACCTTCACCACCTTCACCATCTCCCGAACGTCATGAACCCTCACGATATCGGCACCCCTTATCACGGAGACAGCCACGGCGGCCGCCGTCCC
>WGEZ01000038.1 GCA_015492515.1 Nitrospirota bacterium | reverse complement strand
CGTTTACGATGTAGCGGCCCGTTTCTGAGAAGGCCGCCCTCTCCCTGAAGAGGATGAGCTCTCCCGAGGGTTTCTTCTCCACTATGAAGGGGACATGGCTGTGGCCGAGGAGACAGACCCTCTCGGAGAAGTAATGGAAGTTCCTCTCTGCATCGTTGAGCGTGAAGATGTAGTGCCAGGCCCCGGGCTCCCTCGGTGTGGAATGCACCAGGAAGAGGCCCTCCCCCCTCAGCACCTCCGTCAGTTTCAGGGTCCTCAGGAACTCCAGGTTCTGTCCCGAGATCACGGATCTCGTCCAGAGCGCGGCGGCCCTTGCGTGCTCGTTGAAGTACTCCAGTGGTGTCTCTCCCGTGACCGCCTGGTCGTGGTTGCCCGCCAGCAGCACCCTGCAGTGTCCCCTGAGGAGCTCTACGCAGCGGTCGGGGTCTGGCCCGTACCCCACGGCATCGCCGAGAAAGAGTATCCGCTGGATCCCCCTCCTCCGGATATCCTCCAGTGTTGCCTCCAGCGCCTCGAGGTTCGAATGGACATCAGAGATGACGGCGTGGGTCATTGCAGCCCCTCCATCCCCTCCGGACGGCCGGTCCCGACGGTCACGGCCGTCTCAATGCATCTTCTTCTTCAGCCTCTTCGCGATCCTGTCCAGGACTCCGTTGATGAACGAAGAGGACTCCCTGGTGGAGAACTTCTTCGCGATCTCGATCGCCTCGTTCATGGTCACAGCGGCGGGGACGTCGCCCTTGAAGGCGAGTTCGTATGTGGCGGACCTGAGGATGTTCCTGTCGACCGCCGCCATCCGATCGAGCTCCCAGTTCTCGGCGACGGACTCAATCAGCGAGTCTATCCTCTCGATGTTCTCCATGGTGCCGAACACCAGTTCCTCGGCGAAGGCCTTCACGTCATCCGGGGCGGGGTTGTCGGCCCAGAAGGAGTCCAGCATCTCCCTCCGGGGTGCTGCTCCTGTGAGGTCGCATTGATAGAGGATCTGCAGTGCATATTCCCTTGCCTTTCTTCTCTTCATGAGTAGATCATGGTCGGATGAACTCCCCGGTCATCGGGGGACCGCGCTTCGCCCCGTCGGCAGCGGAGGTCGAACGGCTCGATCGTTGACGGCGCCTCTGAGGGCCCGGCTGGGCGGGTCAGAGCTTCTTCATCAGGTTGGCCATCTCCATTGCAGCCATTGCGGCGTCCCAGCCCTTGTTTCCAGCCTTGGAGCCGGCCCGTTCGACGGCCTGCTCGATGGTGTCCGATGTGATGACCCCGAAGGAGACGGGGAGACCGGTCTCCATAGAGGCGAGGGCGATCCCTTTCGCAGCCTCCGACGCCACATACTCGAAGTGGGGGGTGGCACCCCTTATGATCGTTCCAAGGGCGATGATGGCGTCGTAGCCGCCCTTCCCGGCCAGCCTCTTCACGGTCATGGGTATCTCGAAGGACCCCGGCACCCTGACGATATCGATGTCGCCGTCCTCTGCGCCGTGTCTCCTAAGGGCGTCAACCGCTCCGTCGATCAGTTTGGACGTTATGAAGTCGTTGAACCTGCTGGCAACGATGCAGAACCTGAGCCCCTTGCCGCTTACTTCACCCTCAAAGATATTCATCAATACCCCCTTTGCTGAGATCTCCGAATCAGACCTTCTCCAGTATGTGACCCAGCTTCTTCTTCTTCGTCTTGAGGTAATCGAGATTCTTCTTCCCCGGCACGATCTCGATGGGTACGCGCTCGACCACCTTCAGACCGTAACCCTCGAGCCCGACGATCTTCCGCGGGTTGTTCGTCATCAGCCTGATCCTCTTCACCCCGAGATCAACGAGGATCTGTGCCCCTATTCCGTAGTCCCTCAGGTCGGGCTTGAAGCCGAGCTTGATGTTGGCCTCCACGGTGTCGAGCCCCTGATCCTGGAGTGCATAGGCACGGAGCTTGTTGGCAAGGCCTATACCTCTGCCCTCCTGTCTCATGTACAGTATCACGCCCTTTCCCGCCCTGTCCACCATCTGCATGGCGGTGTGAAGCTGCTGTCCGCAGTCGCACCTCTTCGAGCCGAAGACGTCACCGGTGAGACATGCGGAGTGGACCCTCACCAGCACCGGCTCCTCACGGTCTATCTCACCCTTGACCAGGGCGAGGTGGACGTGGTTGTCGACCATGTTCTCGTAGGCGATGGCCCTGAACTCGCCTCCGTATGCGGTGGGGAGGTTCACCTCGGTGATCCTCTTGACGAGAGTCTCCTTCTGCATACGGTAGGTGATGATGTCCTTTACGGTCACGATCTTGAGGTTGTGTCTGCCGGCGAACTCCATCAGCTCCGGCACCCTGGCCATCGTGCCGTCCTCGTTCATGATCTCGCAGATCACCCCTGCCGGGTAGAGTCCGGCGAGGCGTGCGAGGTCGACGGAGCCCTCCGTCTGGCCGGTCCTCTGGAGCACCCCGCCCGGCCTGGCCTTGAGGGGGAAGATGTGACCCGGCTTCACCAGGTCTTCCGGCCTTGTGGCGGGGTCGATGGCGGTGAGGATCGTGGTCGCCCTGTCCCTGGCGGAGATGCCCGTGGTGACCCCCCTCCTGGCCTCGATGGAGACGGTGAAGGCCGTTCCATAGGGGGAGGTGTTTTCGTTGGTCATCATCGGGAGCTGGAGCTGCTCCACCCGTTCAGGTGTGAGGCTGAGACATATGAGCCCCCTGCCGTACTTCGCCATGAAGTTTATAGCCTCAGGGGTCACCTTCTCGGCGGCCATGCAGAGGTCGCCCTCGTTCTCCCTGTCCTCGTCGTCGACGAGGATCACGATCCGGCCCCGTCGTATATCCTCGATCGCCTCTTCGATCGTGTTGAACCTGTACCTGCTTCTCATTTGAATCCAAAGGCCTCCAGTTTCTTTTCGAGCCCCTGCTCCCTCCGGGAGCTGAGGAACCTCTCCACATATTTACCTATTATATCAGCTTCGAGGTTCACCGTGTCACCGACCCCCTTCTGCCCCAGGGTCGTCGCCCTTTCGGTGTGAGGTATGATCACCACCTTGAAGGACTCCTCGTCCGCCTCGACCACGGTGAGGCTTATGCCGTCGACGGCTATGGAACCCTTCTTCACCACATACCTCATCACCTCTGGAGGGGCCGAGATCACAAACTCCCTGGTCTCGCCGGCACCCCTCTTCTGCCTGATCCTCCCCACGCCGTCGATATGTCCGGTCACGAAATGGCCGCCCAGCCTGTCCATGGCCCTGAGGGCCGGCTCCAGGTTCACCCTCTCCCCCCTCTTCAGGCTGCCGAGGTTCGTGCTTCCGAGGGTCTCGGCGGAGAGGTCGAAGAGCATCACTCCCCTCTCGATGGAGGTTACGGTGAGGCAGACGCCGTTGACGGAGATGCTGTCGCCCCTCTCAGCGGTCCTTGACACGCCCTCGGAGCGGATCCCGAGACGGGTGACGCCGGCCCTCCTGTCAAGGCTCCAGACCGTTCCGGTATCGGTTATGATCCCGGTGAACATCACTACTCCTCGACGGAGACCTTGAACCTGAGGGTTATCTTCCTGTAGCCGAGGAGGTCGACCGTCTCCGACCAGGACGTCGATATCATCACCCTCCTCTTCGACACTATCACGCGTATGTCCGAGGGCTGTATCGGTACCTTCAGGTCCCGGGCCGTTTCATAGAGCAGCCGCCTGTAGCGTTCCGGATTGCTGTAGGAGAGCCTTGCGATGGACTTTGCCTCCGACTCGAGGGCGAAGTACCGGTAGTAGGGCGGGACGAACTTGTAACCGAGGTAGACGGAGACGACGAGGATGAGGATGCAGAGGTAGGGCTTGACGCCACCCTGTTCATTCCTTAATCTCACCTGACCAGCCTCCCTATCCGGTTGAATCTGGGAAGATGCCGTTCACTGTCCCAAGACCAGTATATAATAAATGCCTTGCCTTTGACATCCTTCAGGTTGACGAACCCCCAGTACCGGCTGTCGTAACTCTGATCGCGGTTGTCGCCCATCACGAAGAGCTTCCCCTTGGGGACGTAGATGGGGCCGAAGTTGTCCCTCACGTCCTTGCCTATGGGACGGAGATCGGTGTCGGTGTGCTGGACGTATGGTTCATCCAGGAGCTTGCCGTTCACATAGATCTGCTTGTTCCTCCCCTCCACCACGTCGCCTCCCACACCGATCACCCTCTTGATGAAGTCCCTCTTCGAGTCCTTCGGATACCTGAATACTATTATGTCCCCCCGCCGCGGTTCTCTGAAGACGAGCACCTTGTCGTCCACGAAGGGCAGCTTCGTGCCGTAGATGAACTTCGTCACGAGGATGTGATCGCCGATCAGGAGGGTGGGGATCATGGAGCCCGAGGGGATCTTGAAGGCCTGTACCACGAAGGCCCTGATGATGAGGGCGAGCAGAAGGGCTACTATTATCGCCTCTGCATACTCCCGTAATATCCCTTTCTTCCGTTTCGTCTTCATTCAGAGAACCTCAGGACGGCGAGAAAGGCCTCCTGCGGGACCTCTATCCTGCCGAGCTTTTTCATCCTCTTCTTCCCCTCCTTCTGTTTCTCCAGGAGCTTCCTCTTCCTGGTGACGTCACCGCCGTAGCATTTCGCGGTGACGTCCTTCCTTAGGGGCCTTATGCTCTCCCTCGCGATTATCCTGCCGTCGACGGATGCCTGGATGACCACCTCGTAGAGCTGTCTCGGGATGACGTCCTTCAGCCTCCCCGTGACCTCCCTGGCCCTGTAGTAGGCGTTCTCTCTGTGGAGTATCAGACTGAGGGCGTCCACGGGTTCTCCGTTCAGCAGGACGTTCAGCCTCACCAGGTCCGACTCCCTGTAGCCGATGAACTCGTAATCGAGGGAGGCGTACCCCCTGGAGAGGGACTTCAGCCTGTCATAGAAGTCCCAGAGGATCTCGCTCAGAGGGAGTTCATAGACGACCATGAACCGATCCCTGCCGATACTGGAGAACTCCTTCTGCACCCCCCTCTTCCTCTGGCAGAGGTTGAGGATGTTTCCTATGAACTCGGCGGGTACAAAGATGGTGGCCCTCACATAGGGCTCCTCTGTTCTCACGGGCCTTTCCGGCATCGCCGAGGGGTTGTCCACCAGGTGGAGCCCTCCACCGTCGTCGGTCACCCTGTAGACCACGGTCGGTGCGGTGCTTATTATCGAGACATCGAACTCCCTCTCCAGCCTCTCCTTGATTATCTCCATGTGGAGCAGCCCCAGGAAGCCGCATCTGAAACCGAACCCCAGGGCGACGGAACTCTCGGGCTCGAAGCTGAAGGATGCGTCGTTGAGCCTCAGTTTCTGGAGGGCGTCCTTCAGCGGCTCGTATCTTGAAGAATCCAGTGGATAGAAACCGCAGAAGACCATAGGCTTTACGTCCCTGTAACCGGGGCAGGGCTCGCTCACCGGGCGCGATGCATCCGTTATGGTGTCACCCACCCTGGTGTGGCGGACATCCTTGATGCCGGCCACCACATAGCCGACCTCTCCCGCCGAGAGGCGATCGGCCCTCCTCATCACCGGGGTGAGGACGCCCACCTCTGCGACCTCAAACTCCCTGTCCGCCGAGATGAGTTTTATCCTCATGCCGTGGTGGAGCACCCCGTCAAAGACCCTCACGAGCACGACCACACCTCTGTAGTTGTCGAACCAGGAGTCGAATATCAGGGCCTTCAGCGGTGCCGAGGCATCCCCGCCCGGCGGCGGAACCCTCCTGA
The DNA here is from genome assembly GCA_015492515.1 of Nitrospirota bacterium. Classification (GTDB taxonomy): domain Bacteria; phylum Nitrospirota; class Thermodesulfovibrionia; order Thermodesulfovibrionales; family JdFR-85; genus S146-64. The sequence goes on along the minus strand of WGEZ01000038.1, from coordinate 1,600 downwards.
CGATCGCCTCGAGTATCTCCTTTGTGCCGACGCCCTCCTTGGCGGAGGCGAGGATCACCCCTGAGGGGTCTATACCGATTACATCCTCGAGCTGCCGTCTCACCCGTTCGGGGTCTGCTCCTGGCAGGTCGATCTTGTTGATGACCGGTATCAGTTCAAGGTCGTTCTCGATCGCAAGATAGGCGTTTGCGAGGGTCTGGGCCTCCACCCCCTGGGTGGCGTCGACGACGAGGAGGGCGCCTTCGCAGGATGCAAGGCTGCGGGAGACCTCGTAGGAGAAGTCGACGTGTCCGGGTGTGTCTATCAGGTTGAGCAGGTACGACCGGCCGTCGTCCGCCCTGTAGGTGAGCCTCACGGCGTGGGCCTTGATGGTGATGCCCCTCTCCCTCTCCAGATCCATGGAGTCAAGGACCTGCTCGGACATCTCCCTCGCCGTGAGGGCGCCCGTGAACTCAAGGATCCTGTCGGCGAGGGTGGATTTGCCGTGGTCGATATGGGCGATGATCGAATAGTTTCTTATATGGTTCAGCATCTGTCGAAATGGAGCCTCGCGGAGCACTTCAGACCGGAGCGGTCGACCTGCTCGGCTGCTCCTTCTGAAAGACGATGTGTGCCGCACCGATCATCCCGGCGTCGTCTCCGAGCCGGGCCGGGAGGATCTTAACCGATCTGAACAGCTCCGGGAAGGCCCTCTTCGAGGCCTCCCTGATCGCCTCCTCCACGTATATGTTCCAGGCACCTGTGAGCCCTCCCGAGAGTATCACGGCTTCAGGGCTGAAGACGTTGATCATGCTGGCGATACCCACGCCGAGGTACCTCCCTGCGGTCTTCAGCGTCTCCCTGGCAAGGCCGTCACCTTCGAGGGCGTATCTGTAGATGTCTTCAGGTGTGAGCCTGTAGATGTTTCCGCTGCAGCAGTCCTTCATCAGGCTCTCCGCACCGCCTTCAAGGGCTTCGACAACCCTGCCGACCATCGCCCTCGCGGCTGCATAGGCCTCAAGACAGCCGTTGTTCCCGCAGGGGCACCTCACCCCCGATGCCTCCACGCTGATATGGCCGAGCTCGGCAGAGATATCAAGCAGCCTGCCGTCGTGTACAACACCGCCGCCGATCCCCGTACCGAGGGTGAAGAGCACGAAGGAGCGGAAATCCGTGCCGGCGCCTGCCCACTTCTCACCCAGTGCAGCGGCGTTTGCGTCGTTGTCGACATAGACGGGCAGGGGAAACCTCTTCCCCAGGGCGTCGATGAAACTCACTCCGTCTATGGAGGGGAGGTTCGGGGACTTCTCCACCACCCCGCGCTTCCTGTCGACAACGCCTGCCAGCCCGAGCCCGATGCCGACCGTCTCCCCGGTGTACAGATCCTCTATGGCGGAGATGAGTGAGGCGACGACGTCGCCTGAGGACGATACCTTCACCTTCTCCACCACCGTTGCGTCGCTCTTGACGAGGGCGACCCTCAGATTGGTTCCCCCTATGTCTGCACCTATCGCGTACCGGCTCACTGACATCCTGTGATTCCCCTCGAGGGGGACAGAAGGACATACACAAATAAAAATATTAACATAATCCCTCCGGAGAGTGCAAAGTGCCACCCCTG
>WGEZ01000037.1 GCA_015492515.1 Nitrospirota bacterium | reverse complement strand
GTGGGGATCGCGATCTTCGTAACAGAGATAGCGCCGAACTTCCTGAGAGGGCCGATAGGCGTCGCCATCGAGCTCCTTGCAGCCATCCCGAGCATCATTTACGGGATGTGGGGGCTCTTCACCCTGGCGCCGATAATGGCTGATCATATCGAGCCTGCACTGCAGGGGAGCATCGGGAGACTCCCCCTTGTTGGAGCACTCTTCGAGGGCACGCCGATGGGCATCGACCTCCTGACGGCGAGCGTCATCCTGAGCATCATGATCATCCCCTTTACGGCGAGCATCTCGAGGGACGCCTTCAACCTCACACCGGAGGTGGTCAAGGAGTCCGCCTACGCCCTCGGGGCAACCAGGTGGGAGGTGGTGAAGAACGTGGTCCTCCCCTACTCGAAACTGGGGGTCTTCGGCGGGGTGGTGCTCTCCCTCGGCAGGGCCCTCGGCGAGACGATGGCGGTGGCCTTCGTCCTCGGCAATAACCACCAGATAACCTCATCGCTCCTTGACGCCGCGGCGACCATCACCGTGACCCTTGCAAACGAGTTCACAGAGGCGGATTCAGACCTCTACCTCTCCTCCCTCTTCTACCTCGCTCTGCTGCTCTTTGTGCTGAGCTTCATCACACTGGCGATAGCGAAGTTCTTTCTCCTGAGGGCGGAGGGGCGGTTCTCCAGGTAGGATGGCCGGTATGGGGAGGGAACGGATAAGGAAGGCCGAGAGCTTCATTGCCCTCTCCCTCAGCACCCTCGCCGCGCTCTTCGGCCTCTTCTGGCTCGTCTTCATCATCGGCGACGTGCTGATAGAGGGCGTCGGTGCACTGAACCTCGATCTCTTCGTGGAAGACCCGGCGCCTCCCGGGGTCGAGGGCGGGGGGTTGAGGAACGCCTTCGTGGGCCAGTTGATGATCACCTTCTTTGCCACCCTGATCGGCGTGCCCGTGGGGGTCCTGGGCGGGACCTTCCTGGCCGAGTATGCCCGGGGGAGGAGGATCGCGAGGATGATAAGCATACTCTCCGACATAATGGTGAGTGTTCCATCCATCGTGGTCGGCACCTTCATCTACGCCGTGCTCGTGAAGCCCCTGGGGCAGTTCAACGGCTGGGCAGGCGCGGTGGCCCTTGCGATCATAATGATACCCGTCGTCCTGAGGACGACGGAGGATATGCTCTCCCTCGTGCCCTGGACACTGAGGGAGGCCGCCTTCGCCCTCGGTGCGCCCTACTACAGGGTGATCGTCCAGGTGGTGTACAGGGGGGCGGCGGCGGGCATACTCACGGGGATACTGCTTTCAATCGCACGGGTGGCGGGTGAGACAGCGCCCCTTCTGTTCACGTCCTTCAACAACTCCTTCTTCTCCACGAACATGAACGAGCCGATGGCATCCCTCACGGTGACCATATTCCAGTACGCGATGGGACCCTATGAGGGCTGGCACGCCCAGGCATGGGCCGCCTCACTGGTGATCACCGTCTTCATCCTGATACTGACGATCATCGGAAGACTCGTAATCAGATGGAGGTACGGAGGGAGATGAGAAAGGGCGTAGAGATTGAGGTGAAGGGGCTCGGCTTCTATTACTCCGGGGGTGTCCATGCCCTGAAGAACATATCCCTTCCCGTGTACAGGAATTCCGTCGTCGCCCTGATCGGGCCTTCGGGCTGCGGGAAGACCACCCTGCTGAGGTGCTTCAACAGGATGCACGACCTCTACCCGGGCAACAGATACGTCGGAGAGATACTCTTCAAGGACATCGACATCCTCTCGAAGGAGGTCGACCTGATCGACCTCAGGAGCCGCATTGGCATGGTCTTCCAGAAGCCCACGCCCTTTCCGATGAGCATCTTCGACAACATCGCCTACGGGTTGAAGCTGAAGGGGATAAGGAAGAGGTCCGAGCTCGCCGAGCGGGTGGAGAAGGCGCTCAGGCATGCAGCCCTCTGGGACGAGGTGAAGGACAAGCTCAGCTCAAGCGCCTACACCCTGTCGGGAGGACAGCAGCAGAGGCTGGTGATCGCAAGGGCCCTGGCGGTGGAGCCCGAGGTCCTCCTCTTCGATGAGCCCACCTCTGCACTCGATCCCATCTCTACAGCAAAGATAGAGGAGCTTGCCGTGGAACTGAAGAAGGAGATCACGATCATCATAGTGACCCACAACATGCAGCAGGCGGCCAGGATCTCCGACTGGACCGGGTTCCTGATGCTCGGTGAGTTGATAGAATTCGACAGAACTGATAAAATCTTCACTAACCCCTCTCAGAAGCTCACGGAGGACTACATCACCGGGAGGTTCGGATAGATGCCTGTAAGGGATGAGGAGTTGAAGCTTCTCAACGAGCACCTGCTCCAGATGGCGGGGCTTGTGGAGAGGTCCATCAGGGACTCGATAAGGTCGCTCACGGAGCGGGACTCGACCCTGGCACGGAAGGTGATAGAGGAGGACCACAAGATCAACACCTACGACGTGAAGATAGACGAGGAGTGCATAAGGCTCCTCGCCCTCAAGCAGCCCATGGGGAAGGACCTGAGGTTCATCACCACCGCAATGAAGATAACCACCGACCTGGAACGGATCGCCGACAATGCGGTAAACATCGCCGAGAGGGCCCTTGAACTCAACGAGGAACCGCTGCTGAAGCCCTACATAGATATACCGCGGATGAGGGAGATCGCCCAGGGTATGATAAGGGACGCCATCAACGCCTTCATCAATGAAGACAAGAAGCTCGCCATGGACGTGATCATGCGCGACGACGAGGTGGACGACCTCAACCAGATGGTCTTCGAGGAGCTGATGTTCATCATGACCCAGGACCCCTCGACGGTCTCCAGGGCGATCAAGATAAGCTTCGTCTCGAAGTATCTGGAGCGCATAGCGGACCACGCCACCAACATCGCGGAGATGGTGGTCTACATGGTGGAGGGGAGGATAATCAGGCATATGGTACCCAACGAGATCGAGACGAGCTGATCCACTGCTCCGACCCCTTTCAACCCCGCCTCCAACCCTCGAGGGCCCTCTCGGCGAGCCTCGAGGTGCTCATGTCTCACCTCTGGTGCTGCCGCGGCATCCAACGGTGCCGGGATGGAGAAGCCTCCTCTAAACACTTCAGCCCCGCTGTCCGATAATAGAAGTGTACGACCATGCGGAGAGGGTACAGCGAGATGAAAGGCGTCAGGGGAGACCTGAGCGTCATGCCCCTGCCCGATATCATGCAGTGGGCGGAGCTGAACAGGAAGTCGGGGACGCTCACGATAAGGTACAGGGGTAAGATGAAGAGGTTCTACCTCAGGGAGGGGAAGATCGTCTTCGTCTCCTCCGAGAAGAGGGGCGAGAGGCTCGGCGAGTTCCTCCTGGAGAATGGCTACATCGGGGAGGCAAGGATGAAGGAGGCGATAAGGGAGAGCCAGAGGCTCGGTGTGCCCTTCACCGGCTACCTGATATCGGAGGGGATCATGGAGAGGGAGACCCTCGAGCAGGCGATAGAGAGGCTTGCCGAGGTGATCCTCACCGAGGCCCTGGGTTGGGAGGGCGGTGAGTTCGTCTTCTCAAGCGCCATGCCCCCTGCGATCCTGAACGGCCCCATAATGTTGAACACCTCCTTCGTGCTGCTTCAGGCGGTGAAGCTCTGCGACGAGTCAGGGTCTGCCCGCACCCCAGACGCCGCCGGGATGGCGAGGCGGATAGCGGTCCGGATAAGAGAGGGGGATGTGGATCTGCCGCCGATCCCTGAGGTGGTCCATAAGCTGAACGAGCATATGCAGAGGAACGACTCATCGGTTCAGGAGATCGTGAAGACGATCATGTCAGACCAGACGTTGACCTCGAAGATCCTGAAGGTGGTGAACTCCGCCTACTACGGTGCACCCGGAGAGGTTACATCCCTGCAGCAGGCGATCATCTACCTCGGCCTGAAGTCCATACTGAGCATAGTGACCGTGCATGCCCTGAGCAACATCTGCTCCGGAGACGCCGGGAGGGTGAGGGCGGTGCTCCGCCACAGCCTCCTCTGTGCGTTCATTGCAAAGAGGCTTGCTCCGGCCTCAGGCATAGACCCGGAGGAGGCCTTCGTCTGCGGCCTCCTCCATGACATGGGCAAGACAGCCTTCGTCAGCCTCGCCGTCGATCGTGAGCTTCCGGAGGAGGTCTACGAGAGGGTCCTCCAGGAGCTCCATCCGGAGATCGGCTTCGTGCTCGCCTCCAGATGGAACCTCCCTGAGGTGGTGAAGGAGACCGTCAGGTTCCACCACCGCCCGGAAGAAGCGATGTTTCACAGCTCCGTCGTCAAGGCCGTTCACCTCGCCGATGCCATCGCGAACAGCCTGGAGAGATCCGGGGGGATCCACCTTGACCGGGAGGGCCTCGTTGCTGGATCACACGAGATCGATCAACTCCTGGGGGACCTTGACGAGATGATGAGGACGACCGAGGCACTTTTATAGCTTCCATACGGAAGAAATTGCCCGGAGGGGCAATTTTTTCCGTGGTTCCGGGGCCTCTTCCGTGCAGGAGGGGTGGAGTCCGCCGTCCTTTCCATACGCCGCCGCTGGCACGGGACTTGCTCGGGTTTCGAGACAGCGCGGAATAAACCATCTCAGGAGGTGAACATGTCCACAACGACCCTTACCACGGCGGCCCTCATGGTTGCAGGCGCTGCGGCTGTGGCCCTCTCGGTCTTCAACGGTATCGGGATGGAGACGCTCTTCAACGTCGACGCCCTGTTGATCGTCCTCGGCGGGACCACCGTAGCGCTCTTCGTCGGTTTCCCCCCGGAGAGGATCAGGAACACCATCCGCGAGGTCGCCGGGGCCTTCCGTGAGGGAAGGGACAGGGAGACGGCTGTCAGGGATGTGCTCGAGGTGGCGAGGCTGCACAGGAGGTCGGGCATAAAGGCCCTCGAGGCAGGGATGAAGGCCCTCGGGGATGACTTCCTGAGGCTCGGCGTCAGCCTCCTGATCAACTACCACAGGGACGAGGAGATCAGGAGGATCATGGAGAGGGAGATGGCCGTGAGGGTGGTGAACTACAACCTCAGCCAGAACGTGCTAAGGACGATCGGAAGGCTCACCCCCTCCCTCGGGCTTGCCGGCACTGTCATCAGCCTGATAAAGATGTTCAGGGCCCTCGAGTCCCTCGACGATATGGCTCCCCTGATGGCCGTGGCGCTGATGTCCACCTTCTACGGTGTGGTCATCTCCAACCTGCTCGTTACACCCCTTGCCGCGAAGCTGAAGGAGAGGACCGTCGAGTCCGAGATCCTCATGAACATAACGATCGAGGGTGTCGTGGCGATAAGCAGGGGCGAGCATCCGTTGAAGATCGAGGAGAGGATCCGGGGCCGCGCCGACGGAGACGTTGAACATGCATCGCGGGCGCACTCCCCGGAGCTTGTCGCGGGCCTGGCGGGCGAAATATGATCAGCAGGGTCCCTTGCACCTCGAACCCCCATCAGGGGTGCAGAGGGCTTCAGCATGTAACGGTGCAGCAGGGGACGGAACCGTTCCCGTTGAGGCGGGGTTTTGAAGGGAGGACCAGGTGAAGGATACTCCTGCCGAGGCCGGGGAGACCGCGGCCGGCTACAGGAGGCTCATCCTGAGGTCGAGGCTCCTCGTGGACAGCGAGAGCAACTGGCTCATCACCATGACCGACGTGATGACCCTCCTGCTCGTCTTCTTCGTCGTCGTCTTCCTCATGACGAAGAGAGGCGCCCGCAGCGAGGGGGAGACCGTTCCGGAGGAGGTCATCCCCGGGATCGTCCCGGTGCCGCGGGCTTTCAACACCGCCGATGAGCTCAAGAGGGAGGTGGACGCCGTGATAGAGGCCCTGGACGCAGCGGAGGACGTCGTCGTGGAGGTGGTGGACAGAGAGGTGGTCATCACCATCAAGGAGCGGATCACCTTCAGGCCCGCCGAGGCGGAGATCCTGAAAGAGGCGGAGCCTGTACTGGACGGTATCGCCGGGATCATACACAGGTATCCGTCGCATATGATCGAGATCGACGGCCACACGGACGACGTCCCCATTAACACACCGCGGTACCCGTCGAACTGGGAGCTCTCCACGGCACGAGCCATAAGGGTGCTGAAGTACTTCGTCAACCGGCACGGTATCGACGCCTCGAGGTTCTACGTAAAGGGCAACGCCGACAAGAGGCCGGTCGCCCCCAACGACACGCCGGAACACAGAGCCATGAACAGGAGGGTGGAGATAAGGCTCAAGGAGACGGCTGACCTCCTCACACCTCCGTCGGTGCCCGTGGGGAGCCCCCGGCGGCTCGGCCGCCTTTAGCCCGCCGGTCTTCTGTAACGATCCAGGATCGATCTTGCTGAAGGCCCTTGTGTCAAATGTTGAGACCTGACCCCGGGATCTATGCCTTCTCTGTAACAATGCTGAAGCTGCTCACGCCTGAAAGCCTTATCGCATCCACCACCCGTATAAGGATGCCCACGCTCGCCTCCCTGTCTGCCCTGATCCGGATGGTCTCTTTAAGGCCTGATACCTCTTTCAATGCATTCCGAAGTTCTGCCAGATCAACCCTTCTTTCCATAAAAAAGATCTCCCCGCCTTTTGTTATTGTGATGGTTTTAACAGCGTTCCCTTCTTCCATTGCGGTTTCTGACTCCGGGAGCTTAATCTTTACTGCCGGCTCCTGTATTAAATGAGATGTGAGCATGAAAAAGAGTAACAGCAGGAAGACCACATCCACAAGTGGTGCAATGTTCATATACGAGTGATTATGTCTCTTCCGTTCAAACTCCATCCCTGCACCTCATATACAGACTCATGGTTATCTCCCTCAGGACAAAGGCGATCTCGTCAGCCTCTTTCTCAAGGTAGTGATGCCCGATATGTATGGGTATTGCCACAAGGAGTCCTGCTGCCGTTGTAATCAGCGCCTCCCATATGCCGCCTGCAAGCATGGATGGGTTGACAGTTGTGCTTGCTGCTATAACCATGAAGGCCTTTATCATCCCCATAACCGTACCCGTAAGTCCAAGGAGGGGGGTAATAGTTGCAATCAGCCCGAGATAGCTAAGCCCTTTCTCTATTCTCCTGACCTGCTTTGTGCCGATTACAGAGAGTTCTTTTTCATCACAACCCTCTTGTACCCTGTTTAAGATAGGTGTCAATATTTCGGGCTTGACCTTCAGGACATCGCCAAGCGGCCTTTCTATCTCTCTTAATATCCCCCTGTACTGGATTGACTTGTTTATAATGATTGCAAGCCCGGCGACGGAACATAAAAGAATGGGGTACATCAGAAAGCCACCTTTCAGAAATATGTCGATCATACAAACCCTCCTTACTCTCTTTTAAGGACAAACTTTACAGACAACAATGCCTCGGATCTTACAGGTTTGCCGTTTCTTTTTGCAGGCAGGAAGGTTGACTTCTTAACAGCCTCCACTGCCGCCCTGTCAAAGCCGAAGCCTGCCTTCTCTATCACCTCTACATCAACAAGCCTGCCCGTCTCATCAATGCTCAATTTCAGCACCACGCTTCCCTCTCTTCCCAGCCGCCTGGCGAGCAATGGATATGAAGGGAGCACCCTTCTAAGAAACCTTGGACCGTCGACATCTCCAAATACTGCCGCCCGGGCACTCTCTGATGAGACCCCGCCCTGTAAGGGGTCCTGCTTCACGATATCTTCAGCGATAGCTGCATACCCTGACTCCATCGGCCCTGTTGATATGCCCTCTGTCTGAACCTGCTGCTTGTTGACTTCGATACCCTCTACGGCCTCTGCGGTCACCCGAGCTTCCGCATCCCCGTCTTCCAAAAGCCCTGGAGCAGTCTCTGCCCGTGCCTTTGTCTCTCCACCCACTCGTATGTCCGGTTCTTTTTCTGTTGCTGCGGGTCGTATCCTCTCCCCCTTTGAAAGAGCCTTTTCTGCCCGTCTCCCTTCTCTGACTTCTGTCTCTCTTGTCGTCTCTTTTCCTAAAACCCGTACCTTTTCGACTTTCGGTCTGACTTTCTTGCCCGTTTCAGGATCTCTGTCTTTGTCACTTTGGATTATAGAAAGCTCTATTTCTCCGGATCCCTGCACCAGGGGGGTTACGATGGCTGTAGAGAGGGGTGCTGACAGGATCAATAAGTGAAATAAAATGGATATAATCACTCCGAGCGACGGGGTCGTCTTTCCTGAACCGCTCTGAACTGCTGATATAATAAGGTTGGCCTTCATCTGTATCCAAATGATACCGTGCCGTTACCTTGATGATAAATCTTCACATCAATATCAAAGGCATCCCTGAGCAACCC
>WGEZ01000036.1 GCA_015492515.1 Nitrospirota bacterium | reverse complement strand
GCTCGGAGATGTGTATAAGAGACAGGCCTCCATGGGGGTTATCCAGCCGTTCCGCCAGCCGTACAGCCCCGTCCTGGTGACCTCCAGGTCCGCCATCTCCACCCCGAAGAGGGCCTCCAGGATGGCCGCGAGCTTCACCTTCCTGTCCGGGAGGTCCTTTAGTGTCAGTCTCACGAGCCTCTCACCGATTATATCAAATCTATGTATGAAATCACGAAACTCCCGGCTGTTACCGGAGAGGGAGAGCTTCACCTCCTTCCTGGGCAGGAGGATCTCGTATTCATACATGCTGATAAAGCTGCTGAGGGAAGGGACCCTGCCGTGGACGAACTCCATCTCCCTGATCTCGATCCCCTCGGGCATCCTCTCCTGTATCCTGAGACGTTGCTGCTGGACGTCGAAAGGGGGGAGGACCTCCATGTCGAGGCATTCATTCTCACCCCCCACGCCGACGCTCAGCGGTGGGCCGAAGGAGACCCTGGGTGAGGGGCTGAACCCCTCTGAATAGAGGAGCGGGACCTCCGCCCTCCTGAGCCCCCTCAGGAGGGTGTTGGTGAGCTCGAGATGGGAGAGGAGTCTCAGGGACCCCCTCTTCGTGTAAGCCATCCTTATCTTCACGGGCCTGAACCTCTGTGGAGGACCAGGGGAGAAAGGCCGGTACCTGACCGTTGACCTGGAGAGGAACTCACCGCTCCTGCACCCGAGGCCGCACCCGTGGCACCGGTCGCGGTTGCAATCCGTGGTCCACTCGGCGGTGGTCGCCCGTCGGTACTCCCTCTGGAGAAAGCCCTTGCTCACCCCTGTGTCGATGCAGTCCCAGGGAAGGGGATCGTCCAGGCCGAAGGAACGGCTGGAGACATCGAGCAGGTCGACGCCGGTCCTCTCCATGGCCCTCTCCCAGAGGGAGAAGTCGAAGCCCTCGGACCAGCCGTCGAGGAACCCGCCGAGGTTGTGCACCTCTGCCAGTACGGCGGCGCACTCGCTCCCACCCCTTGAGAGGGCGGCCTCCAGGAGGCTCATCCTGATGTCGTGGGCCTTGAAGTTCACCCCCTTCCGACGGAGCCTCTTCTCCAGTACCCCTATCTTCTCCTTCAGCCTCCCGGGACCCTCCTGCCCCCTCCACTGGAAGGGGGTGTGAGGCTTGGGGACGAAGGGGGTGACGCTCACCGTGAGGTTGACGAACCTCGCCGTGTACTTCTTGGCGGTCCTGAGGGCCTGCATCACCATCCCGGGTATGGCCTCGATATCACCGTCCTCCTCCATGGGCAGCCCGACCATGAAGTAGAGCTTCAGGTTGTGCCAGCCCTCGCTGAAGAGGGCATGGAGCGCCTCTTCGTAGTCCGCCTCATCCATCTCCTTGTTGATCACCCTCCGGAGCCTCTCCGTTGCAGCCTCGGGCGCGATGGTGAAGCCCGTCTTCTTCACCGCCTTCAGCTCCCTCAGGATCTCCCTGTTGACCGCTGCCACCCTGAGGGAGGGGAGAGAGACGGCGACCCTCCGTTCGCCGAAGGCCCTGTTGAAGGCCTTCAGGAGGGGCAGCAGCTGTGTGTAGTCGCCGGCGCTGAGGGACGTGAGGGAGACCTCGTCGTAGCCTGTGCCCTTCAGGGCCTCTTCAGCGATGCGGAGCACCCCTTCGGGCGACCTCTCCCTGAGGGGTCTGTAGATCGTGCCGGCCTGGCAGAACCTGCAACCCCTCGTGCATCCCCTGGAGAGCTCTATGTTTATCCGGTCATGGACGATCTGGGTGTAGGGGACCACGGGAGCACAGGGATACGGGCCCTCCTCGAGGCTCCTTATGAACCTCCTCCTCACCGGAGAGGTCGAGTGAGCGGGCACGTAGAAGCCCTCGACCACCGAGAGGGACCTCAGGAGGTCGTCCCTGCTCCCGCCGTGCCGGAGCCAGTCCCTGTAGGTCTCCACAAGTTCAACCACCGCCTCCTCGCCGTCACCTATCAGGAAGGCGTCGATGAAGGGTGAAAGGGGTGCCGGGTTGACGGTGCAGGGGCCTCCCGCCACCACAAGGGGTGCACCGGGGCCCCTCTCGGCTGCATAGAGGGGGACGCCGCCGAGGCGGAGCATCTCCAGCAGGGTCGGGTAGGAGAGCTCGTACTGGAGGGAGAAACCCAGTATGTGGAAGTCCCTTAGCGGTGTGGAGGTCTCAAGAGAGGTGAGCGGTTCACCGGTCCTCCGGAGATGCTCCCTCAAGTCGAGCCATGGTGCGAAGGCCCTCTCCGCCGATGCATAGGGGAGGGAGTTTATCAGGTGATAGAGGATCCTGAGGCCGAGGTGGGACATCCCGATCTCATAGACGTCGGGGAAGGCGAGGGCGAACCTCACCTCGGCCCCTGACTTCCTGATTGCGTTCACCTCGTTGTCTATGTATCTGCTCGGTCTTCTGAACCTTAACAAATTCATCGCCGGTCCTCTACAATATCAATGCCCGGCAGGATTTGGCAAGGAGCAACGAGGGGTGTCAGAGGAACCGGAGCAGCTCCTCGATCTCCCTCCTGCTGCCGAGGAAGACGGGGACCCTCTGGTGCAGCGCCTTCGGCCTGACCTTCAGTATCTCCTCCTTCCCGGTCGTGGCCATCCCGCCGGCCTGTTCGACGAGGAAGGCCATGGGGGAGGCCTCGTAGAGGAGCCTCAGTTTGCCCTCTCTGTTCTTGTGGTCCGAAGGGTAGCAGAAGATGCCGCCCTTGATCAGTGTCCTGTGGACATCGGCGACCATGGAGCCTATATACCTCGACGTGTATCCCTCCTCCTTCAGGTGGTCGACGTACCGCCTGAGCCCCTCTTCCCAGCCCGGATAGTTCGATTCGTTCAGGGAGTAGGTCTTCCCCCTCTCGGGGAGCCTCATCCCGGGGTGTGACAGCAGGAAGAGCCCGACCGACGGGTCGAGGGTGAACCCGTTCACACCCGCGCCGGTGGAGTAGACCAGCATGGTGGAAGAGCCGTAAACGATGTAGCCCGCCGCCACCTGCCTGTCCCCCTGCTGGAAGAAGTCCTCCACACCGCCGTGGGTCTTCCTGTGGATCGAGAAGATCGTGCCGATGTTGACGTTGACGTCGATATTGGATGACCCGTCGAGGGGATCGAAGGCTATTATGTATTTGCCGTCCTTGCCCTTCTCGGGGAAGACGGGCTCCTCAAGCTCCTCCGAGGCGAGGGCGTAGAAGTAACCGCTGTCAGAGAGGTGCTGGACCATTATCTCGTTGGAGAGTACATCCAGCTTCTGGACCTCCTCGCCCTGGATGTTCGTCCTCCCCGCCATTCCAAGGATATCGGCCAGACCCGCCATCCTGACGTGGGAGGCTATGATCTTCGCCGCCGTCTCCAGGGCGGTCAACGCCAGCGAGAGCGATCCCGTGGCATTAGGGTACCGCCGTTCCTCTTCCAGGATGAACCTGTTGAGATCCGTTCCTATCGCCGCCATACTGCCTCCTGACCTCCTTGCTCCGGCAAAGACGCTGCACGGCGTCCCGGTGTGCGTGGGTCCGTCGTGAGAAGGATGATGCCCTTTTCAGGGGTGTGCCTTCTGGAGCCAGGGATGGGATTCGAACCCATGACCTGCTGATTACGAATCAGCTGCTCTGCCGGCTGAGCTACCCTGGCGTTCTCAAGGCAGAATCATACATGGAAATTATACATCAAAGGCCGTCCCTTTTGCCTCCCCCTCACCCGCCGCTGCCGACTGCAGGGGGCCCCCTCGGCCCCGTCACGGAAGGGCGGTGATCATACCCGGACCGGTGTTGGCTCTCTTCGTCGACATCTCTTATCGCTGGATCTGGGTTATAATAACATCGTCAATATCCATAAGCCGGGTTTCGGTTGACAACGGTTCAGGCATCTCACCAAGGATACGATGGATGACTGGAAGGATAACGTCTTCTTCACCCTTGTCGAGCCGCTCCAGCCGGGCAACATAGGGGCCGCTGCGAGGGCAATAAAGAACATGGGGTTCACCAACCTCGATCTGGTGAGGCCTCCTCATGATTACCTGAAAGGCCGGGACTCCTGGTTCGCCTGCCACGCCACCGAGGTGCTCGAGGCCGCAAGGGTCTATGACTCCCTTGACGCCGCCATCGGGGACAAGGCCCTCGTCGTCGGGACGTCAAGGAGGCTGGGCAGGAAGAGGGGACTGATACTGCCGTTGAAGGAGGGTGTGCGGGAGATCGTGAAGGCAGCCGGCGGGAACAGGGTCTCCATCCTCTTCGGCAGGGAAGACAGGGGGCTCAGCAACGAGGAGGTGGAGGGGTGCGGCTTCCTCATCCGTGTTCCCACTGCACCGGAGGCCCCGTCGCTCAACCTCGCCCAGGCCGTGCTCCTTGTGGCCTATGAGCTCTCCTGCCAGGACGTCGGGGCGGAGGCGCCCGAGCTCGTCCCTCATGAGGAGTTGCGCTCGTTGTTCGAACACATAAGGAGGACCCTCAGCCTCCTCGGCTACATCCCCAGGGGAGACAGGGCCATGGAGGAGAGGATCATGCGGAACCTCAAGCGCCTCTTCGGCCGCTCCGGCCTCACGCCCTGGGAGGCGAGGATGCTCCACGGCATCTGCAGCCAGGTGGAACGGGCCGTCGGTGCGGGGAGGAAGCCGAGCTGAGCCGCCTCAGAGGAGGGCGTCGATCTTCTCCTTTATCTCCCGGGAGGTCCAGTCCTGTTCACCGAAGTACCTCTCCACGATCCTGCCGTTCCTGTCGATCAGGAAGGTGGTGGGGATGGAGAAGACGTTGTATATGCGGGAGACCTTGATATCACCGTCGTGGAGCACCAGGTACTCGATGGGGTTCGTCTCCATAAACTCCTTTATCGTCGAGACCGACCTGTCGGTGGATATGCCCACGATCTCGAAGTCCCTTCCCTGGAACCCCCTCCTCAGCCTGTTCAGTGCGGGGATCTCCTCGACGCAGGGCGGACACCAGGTGGCCCAGAAGTTCAGGAGCAGGACCCTTCCCCTCAGGTCACGGAGGCTGACGTCCCTGCCGTTGAGGTCCTTCAGGGTGAAATCAGGCGCCTCCTTCCCCAGTAGATCCTCTATCGCCCACGGGTCGGGAAGACCCGAGAGGGGAAGGAGGTTCACAAGCAGGGCGATGAGGAGGCCGCCGCCCATCAATCGATACCTCACGATCCGCCTTTCTTCAGACATAGCTTGAAGTCCGTGGTGATATCCACCCTCCCTACCCCGTCTATTATACGACTCAGGCCGACGTCGTGGCAACCGCTCTTCAGGGAGAGTCCTTCAAAGAGCGCCTCCCAGCCGACGGGGAACTCCCTGAGGTATGGTTCGGGGAGCTTGAAGTATCCGGCCACATCGGGTCTGTCGTACCTGAAGCGGACCCTCGTGGTGAAGCGGCCGTCGATCGTGAGAGAGAGGGCCTCGGGCGGAGAGAGGCTCCTCACGTCGAAGGCCCAGCCCCTGATCAGCAGCCCTCCCCGGGTCTCCTCAATGACCGCCTCATGCCGGTCATCGAACCCCCTGTCGTTGACCGTGTCGATCCAGAACCTGAGGTTGCCGTCGGGGTCTATGTAGACCTCCTTCATCCAGTAGAGGAGGGTGTCCCTGCTGTGGGCTCTCCCCGTCGCCGCGAGCCACTCCTCGTACCTTCTGAACAGCAGCGGCCCCACCGACCTGTTGAAGAAGGGGATCACGCCGTATCTGAAGGAGAACTGTTCTTTGAGCGCCCGGAGGGGTGGATCCAGCTCGATAGAGAGCGCCAGGGCGCTCACAAGGCCTGTCCTGTCAGACCCCCTCAAGCAGTGTATGAGCAGGGGCCTCTCCGCCGTTGCAAGCACATCGAGGAGCGAGATGAGCTTGTGGTACACCGGCAGCTCATGGGGCGAGAGCTTTATGTCGAAGAGGCGGACGTTGTTCTTCCCGGCGGTCTCGGCCTCCTTCTCGTACCACTCCTCACCCTTCCATCTCCCCCTGAGGTTTATTATCGTCCTGATCCCCCTCTCGGAGATCACCCTCTGCAACTGCTCCGGAGAGAGCTGTGCGCTCCTGTAGACCCTCCCCTCAACGACGGGCCCGAACCTGTCGTCGAGGGCGAGGTGGTAGAGCAGTACAGCGGATGCGACGACCGGAACGAGCAGGAGGAGCCGCTTTATTATAGATCCACGTCGTCTCCCCCTATCCGCCATCGATACCGATGCACCTTGCCCGGACGACGCCCTTATCCGCCCGCCTCCCAAGATTCAAAACCCTCCGGACCCGACCGCTGGACCCGGGTCATGCCCAGTGTCTCCGGGACACTGGTGCCGGAGGCGGGATTCGAACCCGCACGGGCCGAAGCCCAGTGGATTTTGAGTCCACCGCGTCTGCCATTCCACCACTCCGGCTTGACAGCGATCATACATCATTATAAGTGAACGGGTCCTCTCCCATCAAACGCCCCACAGGCAGGAGCCGCATCCCCCTTCAGTCGTTGCGGCCTCGCTTGGACAAAGTTTGTCAAAAGGTTATATTATAGGTTATGCAGGTGGAAAGCTACAAGATGATAACCATCGAGGACCTGATAGAGAAGATAAGCTCCTATCACCCCTCTCCGGATGTCTCACTTCTGAGGAGGGCCTACCGCTTCTCCCATGAGGCCCATTACAGTCAGAAGAGGAGGGAGGGCACACCCTACATAGGGCATCCCCTCTCCGTTGCCTCGATCCTGGCTGATATGCATATGGATACGACCACCATAGTCTCCGGCCTCCTTCATGACACGGTGGAGGATGCGGGGACGGATCTGCGGGAGATCGAGGAGCTGTTCGGCTCCGAGGTGGCCTTCCTGGTGGACTCCCTCACGAAGCTCGGCAGGATCAGGTTCAGGACAAAGGAGGAGGCCCAGGCGGAGAACTTCAGGAAGATGTTCCTCGCCATGGCGGAGGACATAAGGGTGATCCTCATAAAGTTCGCCGACAGGCTGCACAACATGAGGACGCTCCAGCACCTCCCTCCCGGCAAGCAGAGGAGGATCGCCAGGGAGACCCTCGAGATATACGCACCCCTGGCCAACAGGCTGGGTATCGGCTGGATGAGGATCGAGTTCGAGGACCTGAGCTTCAAGTACCTGATGCCCGATGTTTACGAGGGCCTCCTGAAGAAGGTGGCCCTGAGGCGGGAGGAGCAGGAGGGCTATATCAACGAGGTGGCCGAGCAGTTGAAGGAGAGGCTGAGGGCCCAGGAGATCCCCGGTGAGGTGACGGGGAGGGTGAAGCACCTCTACGGCATCTACCGGAAGATGCAGTCACGGAAGGTCCCCTTCGATCAGATATACGATGTCCTGGGGCTGAGGATAATCACGGATACGAAGACACACTGCTACGGGATAATGGGGATCATACACTCCCTCTGGACACCCGTCCCCGGACGGTTCAAGGACTACATAGCGCTGCCCAAGTCGAACATGTATCAGTCCCTCCACACCTCCGTGATCGGGCCGAAGGGCCAGAGGGTGGAGTTCCAGATCAGGACCCGCGAGATGCACAGGATAGCCGAGGAGGGTATAGCGGCCCACTGGATATACAAGGAGAACGGCAGGGTCCCCCGGAAGGATACAAGGCATATAAAGTGGCTGAGGGATATAATCCAGTCCCAGAAGGACCTCGGAGACGCCAGGGAGTTCCTCGAGGTCGTCAAGGGTGAGGTGGTGCCGGAGGTGGTCTATGTCTTCACCCCCCGGGGTGAGATAAAGGAGCTTCCAGCGGAATCCACACCCGTGGATTTCGCCTACTCCATACATACCGAGGTCGGTCACAGGTGTGTGGGTGCGAAGGTGAACGGGAGGATAGTGCCCCTCAGGTATCATCTGCAGAGCGGTGACACGGTGGAGATAATCACCTCTCCAGCCCACGGCCCCAGCAAGGACTGGTTGAAGTTCGTGGTGACCCAGCGGGCGAAGAGCAGGATAAAGCACTGGATAAAGACGGAGGAGAGGAAGCAGAGCCTTGAACTCGGCAACAGGATCCTCGAGACGGAATTCAGGAAGAGGGGGTTGAGCCCCGGTCTTCTCAAGTCTCCGGAGATGGAGGAGATCGCCGGGTCCTTCAGCATGAAGAGCACGGAGGACCTGATCATCTCCGTGGGCTACGGGAAGGTCTCGGCCCATCAGGTGGCCAACAGGTTGCAGCCCGGAAGGAAGGAGGAAGAGGAGCTGCCGCTGAAGAGGCACGTGCGGAAGGAGGCCGAGGTAAAGGGGATCAGCATCAAGGGGATCGACAACATCCTTTACCATACCGCGCGCTGCTGTTACCCCGTGCCCGGTGACCCCCTGGTGGGCTTCGTCACCAGGGGCAAGGGGGTGACGATACACCGGAGGGACTGTCCGAACCTCGAGCGCCTGGCCGTTGATGACGCGAGGCTCGTCGAGGTGGACTGGGTCTCCGGGGGTGACGCCACATCGACGACGAAGCTCTTCATAGAGACCATGGACAGACCGGGCATGCTCGCAAACCTCAGCACCCTCATCTCATCGATGAACGTCAATATCACGCATCTGGAGGCGTCATCCACCCAGGACAGGAGGGCCCACTTCACGTTCCTCCTCGAGGTGAACGACAGGGCCCAGCTGGTGAGGCTCACCCAGAAGATCGCATCGACCGAGGGGGTGCTGAGGGTGAGGAGATAGAGCTCAGGCCTCTCCGAACAGACCCGCGCTGAGATAACGCTCCCCCCTGTCGGGCAGGATCACCACCACACGGCTGCCCCGCCCGAGCCTCCCGGCGACCTTCAGGGCCGCCCAGAGGGCTGCACCGGACGAGGCCCCGACGAGGAGGCCCTCCTTCAGGGAGAGCTCTCTCGACATCTCGAAGGCGTCCTCGTCGGTCACCGGGATGACCTCATCGAATACGGCGGTGTTGAGCACGCCCGGGAAGAACCCGGCTCCGAGGCCGTCTATCCTGTGGGGGCCGGGCTCCCCTCCCGAGAGGACCGCCGATGCGGCAGGCTCCACAGCCACCACGAGGCAGTCCTTCCGCCTCTCCTTGAAGACCTCGCCGACTCCCGTTATCGTCCCTCCCGTGCCCACACCGGCGACGAAGGCTTCGGGGACCCCTCCGAGATCCCTGATTATCTCCGGTGCGGTGGTCCTCCTGTGGGCCTCCGGGTTGGCAGGGTTCTCGAACTGCCTCGGTGTGAAGTAGTCCCTGTTCCGGAGTGAGAGCTCCTCGGCCTTCTCCACGGCCCCCATCATCCCCCGTTCGCCGGGGGTGAGTATGAGCTCCGCACCGTAGGCACGGAGGAGCTGCCTCCTCTCGAGGGTCATCGTCTCCGGCATGGTGAGGATGAGCCTGTAGCCCTTCACCGCCGCCACCATCGCCAGGCCGATCCCTGTATTGCCGCTGGTGGGCTCGACGATGGTGCCGCCCGGCTGGAGCAGCCCCTCCCTCTCCGCCGCCTCGATCATGCCGAGGGCGATCCTGTCCTTTACGGAGCCGCCGGGGTTCAGCCCTTCCAGTTTTGCATACACCTCGGCGTCATCCACACCCGTGAGGCGGTTGATCCTGACGAGGGGTGTCTCTCCTATACAGCCCAGGATGTTCCTGTAAACGGGCATCCAGCCTCCTGCACGAGGGAAGCCCTCCCTCCATGTTCCGATAGTGTACAGGGAAGGGGGGGCGAGATTCAACAGCCTCCTCCGTCCCCACGGCCGGCCGAGGGCTTCCGCAAGGGATTTTCCTTATGGTATTATACGTTGTTCAGACGCCCCTGCAGACATCCTGAGCAGGGATCTGTCGGCAACTCGGCATCAAGATGGAGAAGAGAGACCCTCTTGTATCGATAATCGTCAGGACGAAGGACAGGCCGGAGCTCCTGAGGAAGGCCCTCAAGAGCATCGCTTCCCAGACCTACAGGCCGGTCGAGGTCGTCCTTGTCAACGACGGCGGCTGCGACCTCCCTATGGATGAGCTCAGGGGGGTCCTTGGCGATGTCTCCCTGAACTACATCAGGTTCGAGGAAAACAGGGGAAGGGCCGCCGCCGGGAACGCAGGGATCGAGAACGCAAGGGGTGAGTACATCGGTTTCCTCGACGACGACGACGAGTTCTACCCCGATCATCTCTCCACACTCGTAACCTTCCTGAGAGACAGCGGATACAAGGTGGCATACGCCCTCTCCGAGGTCGTAAAGGTGTCGTTTGATGCGGACAACAACGAGAGGGTCGAAGCGAAGCACCCGGCGCTCTTCCTCCGGGAGTTCTCCAGAGAGGTCCTGCTCATCGAAAACTACATCCCCTTGAATACCCTGATCCTCAACAAGGACGTCCTCTCCGAAGTCGGCGGCCTTGACGAGGAGCTGGAGCTGTATGAAGACTGGGATCTGTTGATCAGGATAAGCGAGAAATATCCCTTCCGCTTCATATGCAGAACCACATCCAAGTACAGACACTGGAGCAGCGACGAGCAGATAACGGCCAGGAAGGGCCTGGCAAAGGAACCCTACCTGAAGGTCATCAACAAGCACATCCATAGAATCAACCCTGAGGTCATGTACAGCGCCTACATCCTGGGTCACGAAAGAAAGGAGCTCATAACCCAACTCGACATGCTCAAGAGTTACAAGGAGATCCTCGAGAGGCAGGAGGGGATCATAAAGGAGTTGCGGTACGGGATACAGGAGAAAGAGAGGATGGTGGAGAGGTTACAGCACCATGTACAGGAGATGCAGGAACAGAACAGGTTGCTGCTGGAAAGGGC
Source organism: Nitrospirota bacterium (assembly GCA_015492515.1). Taxonomy (GTDB): domain Bacteria; phylum Nitrospirota; class Thermodesulfovibrionia; order Thermodesulfovibrionales; family JdFR-85; genus S146-64. The sequence continues at coordinate 11,385 of WGEZ01000036.1, read as the reverse complement.
GGCGAACCTGAGTACCGCCCTTGAGACGGTCACACAGACCCTCGGCTGGAGATTGCTGCAACGGTATCGACGGTTGAGGGACAGGGTCTTCAAGCCCGGCACGAGGAGGGGCAGGATCTATGCACTCTGCATAAAGGGCCTCAAGGTGATAATCAACGAAGGATGGAGGAGCCTCTTCAGGAAGGCGATTAGGAGGCTCAGGAGAGAACACCTCTCACGCCGGCTCCATCTTTCCGGGACGTGCCGGGACGTGAGACCCTGTGAGACGGAGAACCACTTCGAGAGGAGGCCCGTCGATATAATCCTTCCCGTTTACAACAGCGTTGATTTGTTGAAGGGATGCCTTGAAAGCGTCGCGGCCTGTACCGACCTCACCTTTGACAACCTGATCATCGTTGATGACGGCAGTACCGACGAGAGGGTCAAGGAGGTGCTCGGGGGGCTGGACGGCAACGGCAGGAATGTGACGGTGCTCGTAAACGACGAAAACATCGGGTTCGTCAGGTCGGTGAACAGAGGGATGAGGATGTCGGAGTCGAACGACGTGATTATTCTGAACTCCGACACCATCGTCACTGAAAACTGGGTGGATAAGCTCCAGAGGGCGGCTTATTCAATGCCCGACGTGGCTACCGTCACCCCCTTCTCCAACAATGCCACCATCTGCTCGATCCCCCGATTCCTTGAGAACAACCAGATACCCGAAGGCTTCGACATCCGGTCCTTCGGCAGATTCATAGAGGATATATCGTTGAGGTACTATCCGGAGATACCGACAGGGATCGGGTTCTGCATGTACATAAGGCGGAGCGTCCTGCAGGAGGTGGGCCTCTTCGACGAGGAGGTCTTCGGGAGGGGTTACGGTGAGGAGAATGACTTCTGCATGCGTGCCATGAAGAGGGGGTACAGAAACATACTCGACGACACGACGTTCATCTACCACAAAGGCGGCGAATCCTTCTCCGTGCCGGAGAAGACGAGGCTTGAGCAGAAGGGTGTTGAGATAGTGGATTCCATTCATCCCGAGTACCTCCCCATGGTCTACAGGTTCATAAACGAGAATCCCCTGAAGCCCATCCATGACTATATCAACCTCAGATTGAATCTCCTGACGAAGAGAAGCATAAATGACAGGGTTGTTGTTCGTTCTTCACAAGAGACCTGACGGTGTGGCGGGCGGTACGGAGCTTCACACCCTGGACCTGATCAGGGGCCTGATGGGGAAGGGGTTCCGCGTCCATCTCCTCTTTCCCGGCGGCCCGGGCCTCGTCTTGAGGGCCTATGGTGAGGAGGCCGTGGAAGAGAGGGCTTACGACGCCGGCGGCATGAGGCCCGAAGATCTGGAGAATGCTTCCCTGGAGCTGGCTTTTGGAAAGATCCTTGAGGACTTCTCCATCGATACGGTCCATTTCCAGCACCTGTACGGGCTGCCGATCTCTTTCATAGATGTGGCAAAGGCCCGTGGATGCAGAACCATAATTTCCGTACACGACTACTTCTACTGGTGTTACAACTATAACCTGCTCGATTATGATTCAGGCGCTGTCTCTTTCTGCTACTACGAGAGGGATGACGAGAGGTGTTTCAGGTGCTTGAGGCGCCTGGGCTTCAAGGTCTCCAGGACGTATAACAGGGAGAGGCGGCGGTACATAGCGCGTCTCTTCAAGAGCGTCGACGCCGTGGTCTTTCCGTCAGACTACGCCAGGAGGGTCTTTCTGGCCCTCTACGGTGAACTCGAGGGCGAGAGGTGCCGTGTCATTGAACACGGCATCAGGAAAGGGGATGTCCCCCCGGTCCCGACCCCGGAAACCGCGGACCCCCATGTCCTGAACAACCCCGGCCCGTTCCTCTCCGCCCATGACCGGAAAGCCCGGGCCGAACGTCTCAATGTCGGCTTCCTGGGGAACTTCACGGTGGAGAAAGGAAACTACCATTTCCGCAGGGTGGCGGATCGTCTTCTCGAAGACGGACGTTTCCGTTTCTATGTCGTAGGAAACGTGGACAGCCCGTTCAACCACAAGAGGATGAAGAACGTGAGGTTTCTGGGAGGATACGACAGGGGGAGCCTCGGCAGGGTCCTGAAGGGTCACATGATCGATGTCGTGACCCTCCTTTCTCCATGGCCCGAGGTCTACAGTTTCACCTTCTCCGAGGCGGTATACAACGGCATCCCCGTCCTGGCGACCGATCTCGGCGCCCTTCGGGAGCGGATGTCCAGACATATGGTGGGGTTCCTGGTCCCACACCAGGACCCCGTTCCCAGGACGGTCCGGATACTGGAGGACCTCGCTCTCGACCCAGAGATACTCGAGTACTTCAGGAACAGATGCCTCGAGGCCTCGAGGGAATTGCCCGATGTCGAAGGCATGACCACGAGATACGTCCAGCTCTACCGGAGGGTGAGGCGATGAACCCGATGAATATAGAGGAGATCCTCAAGTGTCCCCACTGCCCGGAAGAGGATACCCTCTCCTTCGATGAACGGGAGATAGGTTGTTCAAGGTGCGGCTCTGTTTACCCCGTCAGGGACGGAATTTATGTAATGTATCAGCCGGGCACTGAGGACGGGATCGAGCTGGACGCGGATCAGTGGAAGGAAGAAGAACGGAAACATCACGACTCCATCGTTGATATCTACGAAGAGAGGATCAGACCGAAGGGCGATACACTGGATTTCGTTCAGCGGAGCGGATTCGCCGGGAAGATCAACAGGTTCATGGAAGACTCCCGGGGCATGGTGCTGGACTACGGGTGCGGTCCCGGGGCCGATACCGTTGAATTCCTGAAGAACGGACTGCCTGTGGTGGCCATGGATATATCGGAGGTGATGCTGAGGGTCTTGATCGGCAGGGCGGAGAAGACGGATAGAAGGGGATGGTTGACATGTGTCGTCGGAGACGGAGAGCGTCTTCCCTTCAGGAGCGGAATCTTCGACTTCGTTTCCGTTTGCGGAGTCCTGCATCACATCCCGAGGACTGGGTTTGCATTGAAGGAGATAAGCCGCGTCCTCAGGCCCGGAGGGAGGATGAGGATCCAGGAGCCCAACGACAGGTCCGGCTTCCTCAAAGAGATATCGAGAAGGATCGGTAGCCTCAGCAACGTTGCCGGGCCAGAACAAGGGGGGTCTGTCCGTTCACCGTGCCCGGAGAGGCACGTCGACACGGAGAGGGAACGCCCCCTCTCCGGTGCCGAAATAATGGATGCATGCGAGAGACTCGGTTTCGAGGGAGAGATCATCTACTGGACGGACTTCTTCAATATGGTGAAGAGGCTGCCGAAGGGGCTGGCGGTCAGGGTCTCGGAGCTGCTCGTAAGGATAGAGGCGGCCAGCGGCGGAGGGGACATGTTTTGTATCCTTGCCACGAAAGGGCGGGACGGAGTGATCGAGACGGATACAGGCGGAGAGGAGTTCCTCGTGGAGATGGGCAAGAACGACGACCTTTTCCACGTCGTCAACTTTCATGGCAGGGAGTATGACGAAAGAGGCATCCCCTTCAGGTGGACCGGAAAGGACTCGGAGATCGTCGTCCCCTCTCGGGGAAGGAGACCGAAGAGGATCAGCCTGGAGGTGGACTGCTGGCGTCCTGTGGATCTGCCCCCTCCCCGTGTGAGGGTGATCTTGAACAGGAGATTGATATTCAGCGAGGTGGTCAGGGGACGGAGGAAGGTGACCGTGGAGGTTTCGGGGAACCTTGAACCGGCAGATGAAGACATCATGACCATAAGGGCCGACACCTGGGTCCCTCTGTCGGTGGACAGGAGGTTCGGGGATGGACGCCTTCTGGGCGTGAAGGTCTACTCCGTAAAGGTCGAGTACAGGTAGAAAAGGGCGGGTCCGATTCATCACCACGATGCAGGAGAGATGAGATCATGTTGAAGTGGCTCTCAAAGAGGGTGATAGAGAGGTATTTCGAGCACGACGATTTCAGGCGCCTCGAAGAGCTCGACAGGAAGCTGAGGGGGATCTATACAGCCCCACTGCCGGGCGGGCTGATAAGGAAGTACCTCGGCGCCCGGGTGGAGTCCTCGCTCAGGAGCGGGGACTACAAAAGGCTGAAGGCCTACAACATGGTCCTGAACAGGATAGAGACGGAGACCGGGCTCACGGAGCTCCGTTCCATGCCAGTTATCGCACATTTCAACCTGACGAGCAAGTGCAACCTCAGATGCATAATGTGCTTCCAGGCCCACAACGAGGATATGGAGAGGCTCCATATGCCCCCGGAGATCCTGGCGAAGTTGTCCGAGACCCTCTTCCCCTTCCTGAAGACCGTAAAGATGGATGCCTCGGGCGAGGCCCTGCTCTACCCGGAGTTCAACACCATACTGAACTCGTGTGATGAATACGGCATAGACCTCCAGCTGACAACCAACGGGACCCTCCTGACGGAAGAGATGACCCACAGCCTGCTTGCGTTCAAGGGCCTCAGGCATTTCTGCGTCTCCTTCGACGCCGTCACCAGGGAGGTCTTCGAGACCATACGCGTCAATGCAAGGTTCGAGAAGGTCTACAGGAACTTCGAGTATTTCTGCAGGAAGAGGAGGGAGCTCGGCAGGGACGACGTAACGGTGGGGATAGCCTTTACCGCCTTGAGACAGAACATCGAACACCTGCCTGCACTCGTCGAGCTCGCCCATGACTGGGGGATTGATATCATTTACGTGGCCTACGTCTTCATCTCAGGGACCTCTGACCCGGGATGGTCCCTCTACTACAGTCAGGATCTGGCGAACAGGGTGTTTGACGAGGCGCTGCAGCGGAGCGCCAGGCTCGGGGTCGGTCTTCATCTCCCGCCCAGATTCGGGCAGACCGAGACGCAGACCTGGAGAAGATGCACATGGGCCTGGAACAGCGTCTATCTTCATCCCAACGGTATCGTCGGACCGTGCTGTATAATCCAGTATTTCACACAGACCGACGACGGCCGCCATCTGACGGACAGGAAGGAGAACTCCCTCGTCGGAAAGTCCTTCAAGGAGATATGGAACGGAGAGAGCTACAGGAGGCTGAGGGAGTCCGTGAACTCTCCTGAGCCGGTGTATTTCCACTGTAAAGACTCCTGTCCCGTGTTCGGGAGGGGGGAGGCCGCCGATCTGCACAGGCATTTCGACCCTGTATTGTATCCCGATGAGGAGGCGTTGAAGGTGCATCGCGGTCGCTGACCCCGCGGCTTGCCCCCTGTGGCCCGCACGGAGAGAGGCTGCATGAAGCTTCAAGACGGGTCAGGCCGGGTCACGGCCCGCCCCTCCGGACGGTCTTCATAAGATAGAGGGACCTGCGGCTTTCGTTGATCTTTGACGACCTGACTATCTCAAAGTGCTGCCCGAACCCTTTTTCAAAGCATTCCTGTGTGTAGCCGTCGAAGATATCCTCCCTCGTCGCCAACAGCCTCTGGACCTGGGAATCCTCCTTCGGTATCCACTCGATGATCAAGGAATCGGATATTTCGCTGAAGAAGGCGGCTATCCTCTCCAGCGGAACGTTGTTGGAGATGGCGAGATGGTGCACCAGGGCGAGGGCGAGGAGGCACTGGGCAGGCCCTCTATGGATGAGGGAGCGTCTTTCCCGGTTGTGCCATCCGATGTCAGGGCTGGGGTTGGTTGCATCAAGCAGCAGGGGGAGGATGTTCTGTTCGTTGTTCTTCTTCACCTCGGTGTAGTTCCTCTCGACGCAGGCATGGTCGATATCGAAGGACACCGTCTGGATGCCCTTGCCGCTGGCTATCCGGCTGAACAGACCCTGATTGGCGCCGATGTCCCATACGAGCCCGGGACGGATGATGTCGATGAATTCCGAGACCAGTCGTTTCTTGTGGGCCAGGGCGTTCTCAGTGTAATTCGTCTCCGAGTAGTACTCCGACCATTCCGTCTTCTCCTGAGGCCACTTCAGGGAAGAGACGGCGTTCTCAAGGCTGTCGACGAGGGCGAGGAATGAGAGCCTGCTGAATCTCTTGCCCTTTCCGGACACGGTCCTCCCGGCGAAGCGCTTCTGACTCCAGGCATGGAGGTGGATATGAACAAGCATCCGGGGCATCAGCTTCGTCCGGACCGGAAGGAGCCTGCTCGCCAGATCGAGGGGTATGCCGTCGATATTCACCCTGAACCACTGGTTGAACCGGTGATCCCTGTATCTCATGAGTGCCAGGGGAGCAAGGAAGTGCTGGCAGAATTGACGATAGGCGATCCAGGGTTCCCCCTCCCTGTATCGTTCAAAGGAGAGGGTGTCGATAAATACGGGTCTGCCGCGGCTGAACTGTACGTTGAAGGCGCTGGCGTCCTTCAAGGACATACCGTGCTGCAGCGCCTTCTTCTGTATCTTCAGGGTGAGGAGGGCCGCATCCTTCAATTCGCTGAAGCACCATTCGTACGGGTATGATACGAAGGGCAGTTGTTCAGGTCTGATGATCCTGTACGCATCGGCCGTCATCCCCAGCGACGGAGAGACCTCCTCGTGGCGGATGAGCTCACCGGCACCGGTCAGCTCCCGGTACAGACCCGACTCCTTCAGCAGGTCGTAATCAGACCTGTACCTCCGGTTCACCTGTCTGTACAGGATGCCATCCCTGCTGAAGAGAAAGCCGCTTGGGTCACGGAAAGAGCTTGACTCTACCGCGTCCTGTCCCTGCATAGTCCTGTCTTCACGGCCTCACCCTGATCTCCCCATCGACAGGGCCTCACCCTGATCTCCCCATCGAGACGGATGGTGCCGTCTTCGATGATGTAGCGGGTCATCCTCTCCGTCAGTTCGTTCGGGTTGCGTTTGTCGTAGAAGTGGTAGTGCCGCTTCCTCTTGAGCGAGACGGGGATCGGATCGACGAGGGGGATCCCCTCGAAGCCTTCGGCCATGGCCAGCCGTGCCGACCTGGCGATGGTGGGTGCGATGTCTAAAAGGGTTGTCTCGGCATCGGATATCATGAGCTCCCTGTCGTCCGAAAGGCCGGCCGGTTTTATCAGCAGCAGTGTCCTGGACCTTGCCCAGCTCCAGTCCAGGCTGTAATAGTCCTGGGGAAGGGCCACCAGCTCCCCGTCCTTCAGGGTGTACCAGCTGCCGTGATCAGCGCTTATGATTATGAGCGAGTCGTCAAACCGTTTCAGCTCCTTGAGCCTCCGTATGAACCTCACCATGAGGGAGGTGGCGCACTCTGACTGTTCGATCACCGTCGTCCTCTTCAGGTCCGGATCGAAAGAACAGTCGCTGGTGAGGACCTCGGGGAAGTGGGAGATGACAAGGTGTATGTAGGTATACCTGTTTGACGCCGGGAGGGTCTCCTCGTCGTCGAGGAACCTGAGGAAGGAGTAATAGGATACGATCACGGCGCTGTCGGGGAGGAGGTTCCTGTTCTTTATGTGTATCGCCTCTTCGTCGCCGATTACGTCTCTGGAGATCCAGGCCGGAAGGTTTGTGTACACCCAGAGCTTCATGAATGCAGGGAAGAGGAGCCTGAAACCGACGGCCTTTGCGTATTTCGAGTAGAAGTTTGCCCGGTCGATCAGCCTGTACCTCATGTCCCTGTAGAGGGGGTTCCAGTAGAAATGGGTGCTGTACCCCGCCTTCTTCAACATGGCCAGGATCGAGGATTCGGAGTTGAAGGCGCTAAGCTGATAATCGCGTTGCGACGTCCCGGGATCATACGACCGACCGAGGAATATGCTCGCTACAGACATCCCGGTACGTCCGTACAGGGTGGTGTTGTTCGGGAAGAAGACAAACCCTCCAAGCTGCCCTTTGACCTCCGGCGTAAGGGTGGCGATGAATTTCTCTGTCTGGAACTCGTCGAGGAGGAGATGATAGATGTTGGGCAGGCCCCTTTCCCGAGAGCCGGTCGAGTCCGTCTTTGCTGTACCGGTTTCCCGAGGGGCCGGTGGCTCGTACCGGACGGTGAAGGTGTAGACCTCGAATATCAATAAGAGGATGCCGAACATGGAGAAGAAGTAGGATGCCGAACCGGGGGCGGCCTTCCTGGCGAGGATGACGACCACGACCAGGAAGACGACGACGGAGAGGAGTGTGCCTGCCGCTGAATCCAGAAAGGGGAAGGGGGTTCTGCGGATCTGGTTGTAAAACAGGAAGAACGGACCGAGGAGATAATAGCCCCACAGCAGATAACGGAAGAAGGGTTTGCGCCCTGAGAGGAGATAGAGAAGCCCACCGATGAGGATGGTGATGAAGAATAGTCCCGCAAAGGGGAGGAGCACCATCAAGGAGTGGTTCAGATCGGCCTGATTCTTCAACCATAACGTATCAGCGGAGGAGATGAAGATGATCAGAGGGGTGGTTGTCAGAGAGACGATCCTATTCATGCCGGTTTCGTCCATCAATCATGGCTGTAGCAACCCGGACGGGTTGAGCTCTTCAAGCGATGGTTGATTCCGCAGGCACGCGATCGTGCAGCCCCGCCGTCTCTGTCCATTAGCTGGATCTGCGACACCCGGACCCGGCGGGGGCTGACCCGATGATGCCCTTCCCGCCCCGTCGCCGGGATCAATGGTCGTCTTCGGGGACCTTTCTGGATCTCTGCACAAAGAACCGCTTTATCCTCTGCCAGTAGACCTTGACCGAAAAGAGGAGCGCCGCCACACCGCCGAGCAGTATCTGCAGGATATAGCTTCCCGTACCTGAGTCGAGGTAGGCGTGGGCGGTGGTCGAGGACAACAGCAGAAAGGCCGCTGCCAGCATGAAAAGATCGTACGGTCTGGTCATCGAAAGTCCTCCGGTATCCCTGAACAGGTTGTTCCCGCAAAACGGAGCAGACCGGGCTGCTTGAGGCTGTATTATATCAATTGCCTGAACTTCTGTCAAACGCCATGCCTAAAGGTCTTGACAAAAGGTCTCCGTTGTATTCAATATAGTTAACCCGAAGAGGGTTTTGTCCATCCACAGAAGGAGCATGAAGGAAAGCAGCGGGTGAGCTTGAAGACAGAGATATCGCTTCTACTGATCATCACTCTGGTCCTGACACTCTACACCCCTCCGGCCGTCTTCTCGGAAAGCCCAAAGGAAGAGATGCGGAGGCTCTTTGAAGAGAGAAGGAGGCAGTTGCTGGAGAAGAGGAGACAGCTCCGGCAGGAGATGGAAAAAAGGGGGGGCGGGGCCCTGACATGGCCTGATGAGAGGGGGCCTGCACCCCCCGAACCGAAGGAGAGCGCCCCTGAAAGGCCTGAAAGGGCGAAGGCCTCCTCTGACGGGGGAGAGAACGTCAGCCTCTTCTTCGACGACGCCGACATCTTCGAGGTGGCCCACACGATCTTCGGCGAGATCCTGAAGGTCAACTACATGATAGACCCCCGGGTCAGGGGGAGGATAACCTTCAGGTCCGTCAGACCCGTCAGGAAGGCTGACCTCCTTCCCATAGTCTCGATGCTCTTCAGGCTCAACGGGGTGAGCATCATCGAGGAGGCCGGTGTCTACAGGATCATACCCCTCGTTAACGTGAGCAGGGAGCCGGCAGAGGTGGGCTTCGGCCGTTCATCGGAGGGGCTCAAGGTGGAGGGCCGTTCCCTGATCCAGATCGTCCCGCTGAACTTCGTCGAGGCCTCGGAGATGATGACCATCCTCGAGCCCTTCCTCTCAGAGGGAGCGACCATGGTCGAGGTGCCCGGGAAGAACTGCCTGATCATAGCCGACACCGACGAGAACCTCAGGAGGCTCCTCAGCATCGTGGAGACCTTCGATGACGAGCTCTTCGAGGATGTGAAGGTGGAGATGTTCGTCTTCAAGAACCTCAACGTCAGGGACGTGATAGAGGACCTGAAGGGCGCCTTCCCGCTCATCTTTTCAGCCGAGAAGGAGTCACTGAAGGTGAGGCTGATCACCGTCGAGAAGCTGAACGCCCTCCTCGTCATCGCACCCTCGGAGAGGTACCTCGAACATGTGAGGAAGTGGGTGGGGATCATCGACAGCACCTTCGAGGGTGCAAGGCCGAGGATATACGTCTACCCGCTCCAGAACTCGAAGGCCGAGCATGTGGCCTCCATCCTCCAGAAGATCTTCTTCGGAGGCCAGACCTCCGGTCCTTCTGTCAAAGCGAAGGTGAAGGGCGCGACGCCCGGAAAGAAGAAGACGGCGAAGACGAGGGGGACGACGTCGGGGAGGAAGACGACACCCGCCGGGAAAGGGCTGTCCTACTCACCCCTTGAGGAGTCCCTCCTCACTCCCGGCACAGGGATATTCCATGACGAGGTGAGCAACTCCCTTATCATCCTCGCCCTCCCCAGGGACTATCCCCTCATAACAGAGGTGATCAAGAAGCTCGACCAGGTGCCGAGGCAGGTCCTGATCGAGGCCCTCGTGGCCGAGGTAACACTCACGGACAAGCTCCAGTTCGGGATCGAGTGGTTCCTCCAGTCCAAGTTCGACCTCAACAGGCTCCCCCTCACGGGCATCTCCGGTTTCGGGAGCAGTTCCCTCTCCTTCGACCCCTCGGCGCCACTCTCCGAGTCGGGGTTCACCTTCGCCCTGATCGATTCCGCCGATCTGGTCCGGGGGCTCCTGCAGTCCCTCGCCACCGAGTCCAGGGTGAGGGTGATCGCCTCACCCCACATAATGGCCTCGGACAACAGGGAGGCGAAGATACAGGTGGGGAAGCAGGTCCCTGTGCAGACATCCACCAGCGTGACCTCCGGAGGAGAGACGGTCTACTCCGTCCAGTACAGGGACACCGGAGTCGTGCTCACCGTCAAGCCCAGGATAAACGACGGCGGCCTCGTATCCCTGGAGATTACACAGGAGGTCTCCAGCGTGGATCCCGAGGCAGGGGTGGCGGGCAACCCGATCATATCCAACAGGATGGCTGAGACGAACGTGGTGGTCCAGGACGGTCAGACAGTGGTGATAGGAGGGTTGATCCAGGAGAACACCGGCACAACAAGGGAGGGGATACCCCTCCTGATGGATATACCCGTCCTGGGAGGCCTCTTCGGCTATTCGACGGACTCCACGGAGCGGACGGAACTCATCGTGCTCCTCACCCCACGGGTGGTGAGCACCATCGACGAGGCTGGTGTCGTCACGGAGGAGTTCAGGAAGAAGCTGAAGGGCCTCCGTGACCTCTTCGAAACAGGCGGCCAGACCCCGCCGTCCCCTGCGCCGGAGGAGACGACCCCTGAAGGGGGGTCAGAGTAGCCGTGCCCCGGGTGTGTAAAATATTCAACACTCTGTATCCAAAAAAGACAGTGGTGGTCCGGGAAGCACCTGATTATAGTGCTGAATTCGCTGGTCTGTTTCTTGCATAACGTGAGTACAGTGATGCAGGGTCGCGGAGACGGCCTCCCGGCCTCTCTCCGGGACTGGGAAAAATACCTTGACAATACGTCCGCCTTTTTGATATAAACATTGCGGGAAATACAGAAAGGGTCATCGATATCGAAAAAAAAAGCTTGACAACG
>WGEZ01000035.1 GCA_015492515.1 Nitrospirota bacterium | reverse complement strand
GGTGAAAAGACAACGGAAGTTGCTGTAACTTTGTCAGCCGGAATCAGCGATAATATAGATGTAGTAGCCTCCATGCCGTACCTCTTTCTAAATCCGGAAGAAGACAGTAATGAAGACGGCTTTGGCGATGCAGGCGTAGAAATTAAATGGCGAATCTATGAAAAAGAAGGAATTAGCTTTGCATTAAAGCCGGGTATTACATTTAACACCGGAGATGAAGATAAAGGGCTTGGCGATGGAAAGCCGAGCTATGGAATTGTCTTTATCACCACAAAAGAAATGGATGCCTTAGCTCTGCATTTTAACGTAGGCTATACCAGAAACAGAAAAGAATTAAGGGATATCTGGCATTACTCATTTGCGGGGGAATATAGCTTCACAGAAAAACTCAAAGCAGTAGGAAACATCGGTGGAGAAACAAATCCAGACAGGACATCCAGCACACATCCGTTGTTTCTGCTTGGTGGACTTATATACAACATTAGAGAAAATGTTGATATTGACATTGGCATAAAGACAGGTTTGAACAAGGCAGAAACAGATTATGCAATTCTAACTGGAATTGCTTTTAGATTTTAAAGGGAGGGCTCAATTATGCATATGTCAGACGCTTTACTTTCACCATCGGTAGGGACGGCATTCTGGGCCGGGTCCATGGGCGCTGTCGCCTATTGCGCAAAGAGATTAAGACAGAACATGGATGAAAAATTAATACCCCTGATGGGGATCCTGGGGGCATTTATCTTTGCGGCCCAGATGATTAACTTCACCATCCCGGGGACAGGATCGAGCGGTCACATCGGCGGGGGCATGATACTGGCGATCCTCCTTGGCCCTTACGCAGGCTTTATAACCATCGCCTCTGTCCTCCTGGTCCAGAGCCTCTTCTTTGCCGATGGGGGGATACTGGCCCTGGGCTGCAATATCTGGAACCTGGGGGTGTTCCCAGCCTTCATCGCCTATCCCTATATCTTTAAACCCCTTGTCAGGAACAGGAGAACCCCCGGCAGGATCACCGTGGCCTCGGTGGTGAGCGTTGTGGCAGCGCTCCAGATGGGTGCCCTCGGTGTTGTAATCGAAACACTACTGTCAGGGAAGACCGAACTACCCTTTGGAACCTTCTCTGCAATGATGCTCCCCATACATCTTGCCATCGGCCTGGTTGAAGGGTTCATTACAGCAGGTCTGGTTAATTACGTAGGCAACGCAAGACCGGAGATAATAGAGAGCGCCTTCAATTCAAGACCGGTTGCATACACCGCCTCCATAAAGGGTCTCCTTCTGACGCTTGGACTGGTGGCGCTGATCACCGGCGGTGTATTCTCGTGGTTTGCATCAACCCACCCTGACGGGCTTGAATGGTCCCTTGAAAAGGTTTACGGGAAGACAGAACTGCCCGCCCCTGAAAGAGGCCTCATCCCGTTGCTCGGAAGGATTCAGGAAAAGACGGCCATCCTTCCTGATTATGATTTCCGCTCCAGAAGTGAGACCACAGAGGGAAAAACCGGAGACCGGTGGCCGGCTCCAGGCACAGGCACCTCAGCCTCCGGGATTATCGGCAGCATGATAGTGATGGGGATGGTATTTCTGATCGGCTTCGGGATAAGGTCTGCAAAAAAGATCAGAGACCGAAAAGAATTCAAATCCCGGGTTTAAAATTATGTCTGATTTTGATACGGAATTCTTCAACATAGGATATCTCGACACCCTGGCGTATAAAGAGACCTTTGTACACAGGCTCAACCCCGGGATAAAGCTCATCGTCACCCTTGCGTTTATCATATCCGTTGTCTCATTCCCGAAATATGAGATCAAGGGGATGCTCCCGTTCTTTCTCTTTCCTGTCTTTATTATCTCAGCAGGAGATATCCCCCTCAGGGTCATATTGAAAAAACTCATGGTTGTATCCCCCTTTGTGCTGTTTGTGGGCATCTTCAATCCCCTCCTTGATACCAGGACCATGTACAGCCTCTACGGTGTGGAAATCTCAGGGGGGTGGATCTCCTTTGCATCCATAGTTGTCAAGTTTCTTCTCACCGTAAGCTCCGCCCTCCTGCTTGTGGCCACAACATCATTTCCCGGGATATGTTTTGCCCTTGACAGGCTGAAGGTACCGAGGATATTTGTTGTCCAGCTCCTCTTTCTCTACAGATATATATTCGTGCTCCTCGAGGAGGCACTGCGTATCGTAAGGGCGAGGAACATGAGATCCTTCGGAAAGAAGGGGAGGGGGATAAGATCGTTCACAAACATAGTGGGTGTGCTCCTTGTCAGGAGCATAGAACGCTCAGAGAGGATCTATCAGGCAATATGTTCAAGGGGGTTTGACGGCCGGATCAGGCTGATCAAAGATTTCAGACTGAGATTCACCGATATAGTATTCGCCACTGTTGCGATTGCAGCATTTATAATATTCAGGAGCTACGATGTCACTGAAATGCTGGGGAGAGTCTTCTCAACATGAGCCATCACATCATTGAGTTTAAAGATGTCCACTTCTCCTATCCAGACGGCACCGAGGCCCTGAGGGGGGTCTCCTTCAGGATCACCCACGGGGAGTCGGTGGGGATCGTTGGCGCAAACGGGGCGGGCAAGACAACCCTGATACTTCACATGAACGGATACCTCATGCCCAGGAAAGGAGAGGTCAGAATCGGGGATGTACAGTTAAACAGGACAACCAGAGCCGATATCAGGAAGAAGGTCGGTATAGTATTCCAGAACCCTGATGACCAGTTGTTCATGCCTACGGTCTTTGATGACGTGGCCTTCGGACCACTGAACCTGGGGTTGTCGAAGGAGGCAGTGATCGAACGGGTACACAACGCTCTGGCCAGGGTGGATGCGCTCGGTCTGAAGGACAAGCCCCCCCACCATCTCTCGCTGGGGCAGAAACGTTCAGTCTCCATAGCAACAGTCCTGGCCATGCAGCCGGATATACTGGTGATGGATGAACCCGCTGCAAACCTCGACCCTAGGTCCAGAAGACAGCTTATAAGCCTCCTCAACGAATTCAAGCATTCAAAGATAATAGCCTCCCATGATCTGGACCTGATCCTGGATGTCTGCGAAAGATGCCTGGTAATCGGCAACGGACGGGTGATGGCTGACGGCCCGGCTGAAGATATCCTGATAAACGAGAGTTTATTGAAAGAGAACAGCCTTGAACTGCCCCTTTCTAAGTCTCGGAGTCGGGTCTCAACATTTGACATTTGCTCGTAGGGCTGATGTGGTCCTGGCACGGCCTGCCCTCGTCCCTTCAAACACGCTCGCCATCCGCTCCACGGCCTGCCGCTTCCACTGCTGACCATGTTCGGGTGAATACCGAACCGTGCGGCCAGCTCATGGACCGTGCTTTCGCCCTTGAGGGCCTCCAAGGCACCCTTGCCTTGAACTCCGCCGAGTACCTCTTTTTTTTCGTCTTGCTCATCTCAGTGAACCCTCCTTCGTCAGCTGTTTTACGCCTTAGCTATCTATCCAAATTCCGGGGTCCACCTCTGTTGACAATTTAACCACTTGATGGTTAAATTGTAGCCATGATAAAGAGACATATCGCTTCGGACATCATCGATTCCCTCCGGCATTTCCCGGTAGTCCTTCTTACCGGGGCAAGGCAGGTCGGCAAATCCACCCTGGCGGAGATGCTCTCGAAGACCAGGTGGAAGGCCGCATACCTTACGC
Organism: Nitrospirota bacterium; assembly: GCA_015492515.1. Classification (GTDB taxonomy): domain Bacteria; phylum Nitrospirota; class Thermodesulfovibrionia; order Thermodesulfovibrionales; family JdFR-85; genus S146-64. Next base: position 1,867 of record WGEZ01000035.1, on the reverse strand, counting down.
TCGACAGCCGCGTGGTGCTCGATGCCGCGCTTACAGACCCGGACGGGTTCATAAGCGGCACTCCTGTCCCGGCGATAATCGACGAGGTGCAGAGGGCCCCCGACCTCATGCGTGCCATAAAGGGCGTTGTGGACAGAGACCGCAGGCCCGGGCAGTTCCTGCTTACCGGCTCCGCCAACCTGATGACCCTCCAGAAGGTCTCGGAGACCCTTGCCGGCAGGGTGGCGCTCCATGAGCTCCAGCCCTTCATGTGGTCGGAGATAGCCAAGAAGAAGCCGCCCGCCATCCTGCGAGAACTCTTTTCGGCAGAGGACGCGGGGACGCTCGCAAGGAAATGGAAGAGGCGCACATTTCCTGACAGGCGAAAGGAGATAGAGAAACTCATAATCGCAGGAGGTTACCCCACCCCGTCGCTTATGAAATCGACCAGCGCCCGCAGGCGGTGGTTCGACTCCTACAGGCAGACCTATATCGAAAGGGACATCCGCGACATGGCCGCCATCCAGCACCTGCCTGACTTCGGCAGGCTCCTGAGCCTCCTTTCATTCAGGACAGGGCAGATGATCAACTTCTCGGAGATATCGAGGGAGATGGGCCTGCCGCTCAGCACACTCAGAAGATACATGGACCTCCTCGAGGTCACATACCAGATATATTTCCTGAGACCCTATTTCGTGAACATCGGCAAGCGCCTGATAAAGATGCCGAAGCTCTACTTCGGCGACAGCGGCATGGCCTGCCATCTCTCGGCGGTCGAGGACTGGAAGACCCTCGAGCGGCAGGGCAGGGTCGGCGGCATGGTCGAGACATGGGCGGCCTCGGAACTGAGAAAGCTCGTATCCCTTGGAGGGGCAAGGTATCAGCTCTATTTCTGGCGCACCTATGCAGGGCGGGAGGTGGACTTTATAATCGAACATGGGGATAAGGTCGTTGCCATAGAGGTGAAGTGGTCTCAAAATCTTGAGAACTCCGACCTCGCAGGGCTCAAGGACTGCGCCGGGGACCTGAAGGGAAGGCACGTCCTGTCGGTTCTCCTCTATCCAGGAACGGAACTTGTCGCTGTTGATAAGCAGACCATTGCAATGCCGTTCGGGGTCTTCTTCGGGGTTGATCGATGATGGATAAAGGAAAAATCGTGCCCTTCCGACCGGCTGAGCCTTTTACAAAGGAGGCCAAGGAGAGATGGTCTTGAGCTCCGGCAAGACGACCCGCTTTGCCTTCTTCCAGTCTACATAATCGGTCGAGTCGCGGGTGGCCCAGAACTCCCTCTCCTCGTCTTCGTTCTTGAATTTAGGAACCCTCTTTTTCATTGTGCCTGTAGACCTTCCTTTATACCCCTTATTTTACATTCTCAACCCACACAACGTGTTTCCTGAACTTGCCGTTCTTGAGACCGTCATGGAGCCGCCGGTCTGCGGTCACCATCCTACCCTTGATAAGGGCTGCAAGGGCGACGTAGAGGCAGTCGTATATGCTCTGTCCCGTCTGGTTGGCGATGGCGAAGGCTGAGTCAAGAAATGAAGTGAATGAATGATGCTGTATGGGATACCGTCGGAGTGCGTCCCTCAACTGCAGTGCCTCCTCCGTGGTGACGACACCGCGCCGCGTCCATTTGCAGATTATGCTGTCCAGCTCTAAGAGCAGGAAATCAGGGGCGTGGAGCCGGTTTTTCTCCCTTAGGACCGAAAGCGCAGCCTCGCTGTGCTCCTCCTCAATGAACCATTTCGCCACCACGCTTGCATCGACAATGAATACGCTCACCGCACCCGGTCCTCGCGGATAAGCCCGACCGTGTTGGGGAACCTCCTGCCCTTGAACCTGCGGCGGAACTCTTCTGAGATCTTCCTGGCCGTCTCCATGTCAACCC
>WGEZ01000034.1 GCA_015492515.1 Nitrospirota bacterium | reverse complement strand
GAAAAGGGAGGGTCAGGGGCAGACGGGGCTGACAAGAAGAAGTTCGTGATTATAATAAAATCGAGGGATGAGATAAGGAGGATGGCCAGGGCCTCTGAGATCGTCTCCGAGGCCCTGGCAGCCATCAGGGAATTCGTAACCCCCAGGGTAACCACCAAGGAACTCGAAGAGATCGCCGTGGAGGTTATAGGACGTCTGGGGGGCAGGCCCGCCTTCAAGGGATACAGGGGGTTCCCGGCGAACATCTGCACCTCCGTCAACAGCGAGGTGGTCCACGGGATACCCTCGGCCGCGGTGAGGCTCGAGGACGGTGACATAGTGAGCATAGACCTCGGTGTGATCTACAAGGGTTGCATAGGCGACGCGGCGGTGACGATCCCGGTGGGAGAGGTCTCGACGGAGTCGCAGAGGCTCCTTGAGGTTACGGAACAGGCCCTCTACGCGGGCATAGAGAAGGCCCGGCCCGGCAACAGGGTGTCCGACATCTCACACGCCATACAGAGGTTCGTGGAATCGAAGGGTTACTCCGTGGTGAGGGCCTTCGTGGGGCACGGGGTCGGAAGGTCTCTGCACGAAGAGCCTCAGATCCCGAACTTCGGCCCTCCCGGCAGGGGACCGAAGCTGAGGGAGGGGATGACCCTCGCCATCGAGCCGATGGTGAACCAGGGCAGCCACGAGGTGTACATAGCGAATGACGGCTGGACGGCGAGGACCGTGGACGGGAAGCTCTCGGCCCATTTCGAGCATACCGTGCTCGTGACGAAGGGTTCACCCGAAATATTGACTAAATGGACGTAATAGGGTTATAATTTTAATTTAAATGCCAAAGGAAGAGAGTATAGAGGTCCAGGGGACGATCGTGGAGGCGCTTCCGAACGCCATGTTCAGGGTGAAGCTCGATAACGGGCAGGTCATACTCGCCTACGTCTCCGGCAAGATGAGGATGCATTTCATAAAGATACTGCCCGGTGACAGGGTGCTTGTCGAACTGTCCCCCTACGACCTCTCGAAGGGAAGGATCACATACAGGTACAAATAACGCGGTTGTATTCAGAGGCAACCCCGGAGGTTTCCATGAAGGTCAGGGCTTCGGTAAAACCGATATGTGCAAAATGCAAGGTGATCAAGAGGAAGGGTGTGCTGAGGATCATCTGCGAGAACCCCAAGCATAAGCAGCGGCAGGGCTGAGGGGTTCCATTCCGTCTCGTTTATGATAAATGGGATGAATGAAACAAAGGGGGAAAAGGAGCTGTCATGGCGAGGATTGCAGGGGTAGACCTACCCAAGAAGGAGCGCATCGAGATAGGTCTGACGAGGATATTCGGGATCGGCAGGTCCCTGTCCAGGAAGATACTGGACGAGAGCGGCGTCAACCCGGACACAAGGGTCAAGGACCTCCGTGACGACGAGATCGTCAAGATCAGGACGATAATAGACAGGGACTACAAGGTTGAAGGGGAGTTGAAGCGCGAGATATCGATGAACGTAAAGCGGCTGATGGATATCGGCTGTTACCGCGGACTCAGGCACAGGATGGGCCTGCCCGTCAGGGGACAGCGCACGAGGACCAACGCCCGTACAAGGAAAGGGCCGAAGAAGACCGTCGGCGGAAAGAGGAAGGGAGGTAAGTGATGGCACGGCGCAGAAGGGGACCCAGGAAGGAGAAGAAGAACGTACCCTATGGAATCGCCCATGTACAGACCAGTTTCAACAACACCATCGTGACCATCACGGACAAGCAGGGCAACGTCATCGCCTGGGCCAGCGCCGGGAGCAACGGCTTCAAGGGTTCGAGGAAAGGCACGCCCTATGCCGCGCAGATCGCTGCAGAGAATGCGGCGAAGAAGGCGATGGAGATGGGCATGAGACAGATCGATGTTTACATAAAGGGCCCCGGCGCCGGCAGGGAGTCGGCCATCAGGTCCATACAGGCCACAGGACTGGAGGTCAACATCATAAAGGACGTTACACCGGTCCCGCACAACGGGTGCAGACCTCCGAAGAGGAGGAGGGTGTAAGGATGGCAAGATACAGGGATTCTCTATGCAGGCTCTGCAGGAGGGAAGGGGAGAAGCTCTTCCTGAAGGGCGACAGGTGTCACACCGACAAGTGCGCCTTCGAGAGGAGGAAGTACATCCCGGGGCAGCACGGCACACGGAGGATCAAGGTGAGTGACTACGGTATCCAGCTCAGGGAGAAGCAGAAGGTGAAGAGGATATACGGGATGCTGGAGCGGCAGTTCAGGAAGTACTTCGAGGAGGCCCAGAAGAGAAAGGGCGTCACCGGTGAGCAGCTGCTGCAGTTCCTCGAGCTGAGGCTGGACAACATCGTGTACCGTCTCGGTTTCGCCTCCAGCAGGCAGCAGGCGAGGCAGCTCGTAAATCACGGCCATGTGCTCGTCAACGGCAGGACCGTGAACATCCCCTCCTTCAGGGTGAAGGAGGGCGACGTCGTCGAGATCAAGGAAAAGAGCAGGAAGATCCCCTTGATCCAGGAGAGCCTCTCGAAGGTGGAGCACAGGGGACTGCCCCAGTGGCTCCAGCTTGACGCGGAGGCTTTCAGGGGCAAGCTGCTTAACGTACCGTCCAGGGAGGAGATACCGCTGGCTGTTAAAGAGAATCTCATCGTCGAGCTGTATTCAAAATAGAAACCGACCGCGAAGATGCGGAAATACAAAGGTACGGGAATAGAGCAGTCGAAGAAGGCCCTTCCATTGACGCGTATCTTTGTATAACGCATTTTCGTATAACGAAATACTGAAAGGGAGGCCTTATGAGCTTGAAGAGGAGAGGCTTTCAATTTCCGGAGAAGATAGCCTTCGACGAAGAGACCCTCACCGATACATACGGCAGGCTTGTCGCGGAGCCTCTGGAACGCGGCTATGGAACCACGATCGGTAACGCCCTGAGGAGGGTGTTGCTCTCTTCCATCGAGGGCGCGGCGATAACGCAGGTGAGGATAGCCGGCGCGCTTCACGAGTTCTCGACCATCAAGGGCGTCAGAGAGGATATGGTCGACATAATCCTCAACCTCAAGAAGATCAGGTTCAGGCTGTACGGGAACGGAAAGAAGGTCGCAAGGGTGGACGTCAAGGGCCCCAAGGACGTCACCGCTGCCGATATCCAGTGCGAGTCGGACCTCGAGGTCCTCACCCCCGAACTCCCCATAACCACCGTTGACAGGGACGCCGAGTTTCACGCCGAGCTCTACATCTCCAAAGGGAGGGGTTACGTGCCCTCGGAGATGAACAAGGAGAAGGACCAGCCGGTGGATATCATACCCGTAGACGCCATATACAGCCCGATCAAGAAGGTCAACTTCACCGTGGAGAAGGCGAGGGTCGGCAGGGCCACCGACTATGACAGGCTTGTGCTCGAGGTGTGGACCGACGGCAGTATCACCCCTAAGAACGCGGTGACCAGGGCGGCGAGTCTGCTCATCGACCACTTCGATATGTTCATATTCGAAGAGACGGAGGATGAATTCGAGAAGGCATCCGGAGAAATGGCCGGTGCCTACGACGTGAGCGGTTCGGATTTCAACATGAACCTGCTGAGGCCGGTCAGCGAACTCGAGCTCTCCGTACGTTCTTCCAACTGCCTCAGGAACGCCAACATAAAGACCATTGCCGATCTGGTCCAGAAGACCGAGCAGGAGATGTTGAAGACGAAGAACTTCGGCAAGAAGTCGCTCAACGAGATCAAGGGCATCCTGAGATCCATGGGACTGCATTTCGGGATGAGGATCGACCCCGAGGTGCTCGAGCGGTATCAGAAGATCGGAGGAGGTTGAGAGATGCGCCACAGGGTGGACAAGAAATACTTCGGAAGAAACACGAACCAGAGGAAGGCCCTCTTCAGGAACCTGATGGTGAACCTCTTCCTGAACGAACGTATCGAGACCACGGTGGCGAAGGCGAAGGTGGCGAAGAGGCTCGCCGAAAAGGTCGTCACCCTCGCCAAGAGGGGGGACCTCCACTCGAAGAGGCTGGCCCTCTCGTACGTACCGAACAGGGCTGCGGTCGCCAGGCTGTTCGGAGAGATAGCGCCGAGGTTCGGCGAGAGGAACGGCGGTTACCTCAGGATAGTCAGGACCAGGACGAGGCTGAAGGACCAGGCCCCGCTGGCTGTGCTCGAGTTCGTGGACTACGAAGAGAGAAGGCCCGCCGCCAAGAAGGATAAGAAGGGATGAGAGCGAGGGCCTGCAACGCCCTCAGATCAGGCTTCTCACCCTCTCCGTATAACCCTCCACCTCCCTGGCGATCCCGTCAAGGACACCTCCATCCAGTCCGAGCCGGTCAGGGGCGGGGGCGTCGTGACCGTCGTCTTCCGTCAGGCTGAAGCCGAGCCCCTTCACGAAGATGTCGGCGAAGTGCACTATGGTCAGTTCTTCACCGGAGCCGTTCATCCCGGAGACGTCGTGGTGCCTTGAGGCCACCAGCGAGTAGGCCCTGGGGAAACGCCACCTCTCGAGGAGCCTTCCGCCCAGCTCGGTATGGAGTGAATCGATGATCTCCCTTACGGCCGCCAGGTCGAGCTCCCTCTGCTCCCTCGTCGTTTCGGAGAGGAGCTGAAGCAGCAGCAGCTTCCCCACGTCGTGGAGAAGCCCGAGGGTGAAGAACCTGTAGGGGTTGTCCACCTCAAGATGTTCCGCAACGGACCGGCTCGCTACACCGCATGCGATGGAGTGGATGAAGAGCCTTTCGGTCAACCCTTCCAGTTTGTGGTCTTTCATCGCATAGAGGCTCCTGTTGGCGATCAGGTAGACCAGCTCCTTCGTCTCCTTCAGGCCCAGCCTGATGATCGCCTCCCTCACCAGGGTGCAGGCCCTCTCGCCCCTGTAGTAGACGGAGTTCGCCACGGCGATCATCTTGGACGAGATGGCCGCATCGAGCTCGATGATGTTCGCCATCTCCTCCACTGTGCAGCTGTCCTCCTGCATCGTCTCCTCCAGCTTGAAGACGACGTGGTGCATCGATGGAAGGAGGAGGTCCTCCTTCTCTATGAGTTCAAGGGCTCTCGAGCGTATCCTCTGTACATCGAGCGGACTCTCCTCGGGTCTGGAGGGTTGCTCGTCGGCCTCTTCCCGACGGGTGGCGTCGATCCCCAGCATCCGCTCGATCTTCCGGATCAGCATCCCCTTGTCGAAGGGTTTCGTGATGTAGTCGGTGACCCCGGCCTTTATGGCAGTGGTCACGCTTTCGCGGTCGTTGTTGACGGTTATCATCAGGAAGGGCAGGGCCCTCGTCCTCCCGTTGCCCCTGATCCTCCTCAGCAGGGTGAGCCCGTTCATCTTCGGCATGTTCCAGTCGGAGATGACCATGTCGAAGTCGCCGTACCGCGCCTTCTCCCACGCCTCCCTGCCGTCGGTGGTGGTGACGACCTCCCTGGTGGGGAGGTTTGACTTGATGATCGCCTTCAGAGCGAGGGAGATGTTGACGTCGTCCTCGGCGATCAGAAACCTGAACTGTCTCGGCCGCTCGTCCATACCGTTACATGAAGCGAGGCATAAGGCAGAGGCCCTGACCCGAGACGTCAGGGCTTCAGAGATCACCTCCTGTATACCGGGAATACTGCCCCAGCAGGTTTGATATTGTTTATTTTATCGGACCAAAGAGACCGGAACTTTAACATGCACGGAAGGGGGCTTCCGCCCGCTCTGTGCGGATTGGAGGCTCCTGGGGCTCCGTAAGTGGCGTGCAGGGTATGCGATGGTGTAAAATCAATGGTCATGGTCCGGAAGGGTGGATGCCATGCTCTTTGAGGCCGTAGTGCTCGGTGTCGTCCAGGGACTCACGGAGTTCATACCGGTGAGCAGTACGGCGCATCTGATACTACTCCCTCATTTCTTCGGCTGGGGAGGAGACCTCGACACCCTGAGCTACGACGTCGCATTGCACGGAGGGACGTTCCTCGCCCTTCTGCTCTATTTCCGGCGGCAGTGGGTAAGGCTCCTCACGGTGCAGAGGCGTCTCCTTGTGATGATCGCCATAGGCACGGTCCCTGCCGGGGTTGCAGGGCTGCTCTTCGAGGACATCGTCTCCACGACCCTCAGGAGCCCTCTCGTGATCGTGGTCTCCCTCGTATCCGTGGGGGTGTTGATGCTCCTTGCCGAGAGGGGCGGGGGCTTCAAGGGTCTCCCGGAGCTCGAGGCAGGTGACGCCCTCTCCATAGGGATCGCGCAGGCCCTTGCGTTGATCCCGGGTGTCTCACGGTCTGGGATAACGATCTCCGCCGGTCTCTACAGGGGCATGGAGAGGGAGTCGGCGGCAAGGTTCTCCTTCCTCCTCTCGATGCCTGTCGTGGGAGGAGCGGTGGTGCTCGAGGGGATGAGGGTCCTGAGGCACCCCCTCGAGCATGACCTGACCCTCTTTGCCGCCGGGTTCGCCGCCTCCGCGGCAACGGGTTTCTTCACCATCAAGCTCCTGCTCTGGTTCTTCAGGCGATTCAGCCTCCGCACCTTTGTTTACTACAGGTTCGCCCTTGCTGGTATAATAGTTATTAGTTATTTGTTGTAAGGTGTCACTTTCGGGCGGTTGCGTCGATCAGAACGGAGCCGTGTCGTGACGCCTCTAACGGTTATGCGGAAGTCAGGCGTCTTCGCCCCTCTCTTCCCGGTTCCCCGACAGCGTCCTGGGAATGAGGAGTCGAAGCGGACGTTTGTAGAGTATGAGTCAATGATCCATCAATCATGGCCCGGAGGATGAGAAGGATAAGGGACGAGGTTGCAGGTGTGATCGCCATCCTGCTGAGTGTATACATCGCGCTGAGTCTCTTCAGCTACTCGAGGTGGGACCCCTCCTTCTTCACCCACAGCCAGGGACCGGTCAAGAACTACGGGGGTGTGATCGGTTCCTATCTCTCCGACACCTTGCTGAGCCTCGTGGGTGCGGTATCCTATCTCTTCCCCCTCTTCCTCATCGTCTACGGCGTGAAGAGGCTGCTCGGAAAGGAGAGGAGGAGGGAGACGCTTCCCGGCCTCGTGCTCTTCGTTCTCTCCACTCCGGTGCTCCTCTCCCTGGTGTCGGAGACGTTCAGGATGATCCGGAACATCAGTTACGGCGGCCTGTGGGGTGTGGAGGTCTCGCAGCTGCTCAAGAGGTATCTCTCCCTGCCCGGTGCATACATCTTCTCTCTCTCCGCCTTCTTCTCCTCCCTGGTCATAATGAGTCCCGTCTCGGCCCCCGATCTCTTCAGGAGGCTCCTCGAGGGTCGGAAGGACCGTTCCGGCGGAGACCACAGGATAAGGGTGGTGGAGGAGCCGCCGCAGCCGGAGCCGGGGCACGCCGTGACGCCTGAGAAGAGTCCTCGCCGAACATCCGCCGCGACTCCGCCGGGTGTCTATACCCTCCCTCCGCTGAAGCTCCTGAGCGATTATGAGACCGTCTCGAAGCCGGACAGGGAGGAGCTCTTCGAGAGGGCCCGTCTCCTTGAGGAGAAGCTCTCCGACTTCAACATAACGGGCAAGATAACCCAGGTTCATCCCGGTCCGGTCGTCACCATGTACGAGTTCGAGCCGAGTCCCGGGATCAAGATAAGCAGGGTCGTCGCACTGGCGGACGACCTGGGAAGGGCCCTCGGTGGTCTCAGTGTCAGGATCGCCCCCATTCCGGGAAAGACCCCCCTCGGCATCGAGGTCCCGAACAGGCAGCGCGGTATCGTGCCCCTCAAGGAACTGTTAGGCTCCGAGGCCTTCCTGAAGAGTCATTCGAGACTGACCCTGGCCCTCGGGAAGGACATCTACGGCAGACCCGTCGTCTCCGACCTGAAGCGGATGCCCCATCTCCTTGTCGCCGGTACCACCGGCTCGGGCAAGAGTGTCGCCATAAGCTCGATGATCATGAGCATCCTCTTCAAGGCTGCCCCGAAGGAGGTGAAGATGCTGATGATCGACCCGAAGCTGCTCGAGCTCTCGACCTACGACGGCATACCCCACCTCGTGACGCCGGTGGTCACCAACCCGAAGGAGGCCACGCAGGCGCTGAGGAAGATGGTGTTCGAGATGGAACGGCGGTACAGGCTCATCGCCGAGCGGGGTGCGAGGAACATCGAGAACTACAACCGCCAGATCTCCGGAGAGGAGCAGCTCCCCTACATCGTGATCATCATCGACGAGCTTGCAGACCTTATGTTCACCGCCTCGAAGGAGGTGGAGGACTCGATCGTCCGTCTCGCCCAGATGGCCAGGGCCTCCGGGATCCATCTCATCGTCGCCACCCAGAGGCCCTCGGTGGATGTGATCACCGGGATCATCAAGGCGAACTTCCCCACGAGGATAGCCTTCCAGGTCTCCTCGAAGGTGGACTCCAGGACCATACTCGACACCCACGGCGCCGAGCAGCTGATAGGCAAGGGCGATATGCTCCTGATGCCGCCGGGTGCGAGGCTTCTGCGGCTGCACAGCGCGTATGTATCCGAGGAGGAGATAAGGGCCGTCACCGCCTTCATCAAGGCACAGGAGGAACCTGACTACAGCATGTTCGAGACGATCCAGATCGAGGAGCCGGACGACAGGGAGGCTGCAGAGTCGGGCGGCCAAGGCGAGCTATACCGGAGGGTGATAGAGTATGCCGAGACGATGGGCGAGATATCCATCTCCGCGATCCAGAGGCGGTTCAAGGTGGGGTACAACAAGGCGGCAAACATAATGGAGCGCCTCCAGGAGGAGGGCTACGTCGGGCCTCCCAAGGGGGCGGGGAAGCCGAGGGACTTCATAGGCAGGGGCGGATGAGGGGCAGAGAAGGCCTTCCCCTCGATCCTTTTTCCCATGTGCCCGGAGTATCCCACAGGGGTTGGGGAGGCCCCCGCTCTTGATTTTATGCCTGTACATGTATTAAATTATATGATCTTCAACGCTTGATCAGGAGGTATGATGCCTAAGAAGAACCTCTCAGCCCTGAAGCGGGTGAGACAGTCGGAGAAGAGGAGGCTCAGGAACCAGAGCTGGCTGAGCAGGATCAAGACCTATTCGAAGAACGTGGAGGCGGCCCTGGCCTCAGGGGACAGGGATGCGGTACAGAAGAGCCTCCGCGAGGCGGTCAGGGTGATCACGAAGGCCTCTTCCAAGGGTGTTATACACAGCAATACCGCCTCAAGAAAGATCTCGCGGCTGACCAGGAAGGTCAACTCCGCCTTCGCTGTCCAGGGCGAGCAGGTTCAGTGAGGCCCGCCCCGCTGAAGGGGGCGGTCCCTTCAGCATCCCTCCATGTTGAGAGCTGAATCACTCCGGTCTGACCGGTTTCACGCCCTGAGCAGCCTGAGAAAGAGCTCCTCCAGTGGATACTCACCGCCTGAGGTCTTCAGTCTCCTGTCCGCCTCCGAGAGCGACCGGAAGACCCCCAGGAACCTCCCCCTCTCGGACGGACGGCGGCGTTTCGAGATCTCGGAGTACCTCCAGTTGATGGCGCCCAGGACGGCGAAGGGATCGAGGCTGCCGCGCATCGCGTCATAGATCCTGAAGACCCTGTCCCTGTCCCCGGCTATGAGGGCGTCGACGAGGGAGAAGACGCTCTGCTCCGACGTGCCGTATACGGCCTCGCATATGTCGTCCACGTCGATCCTCTTCCTGCCGAGGAGTGAGAGCTTCTCCACCTCTGAGTAGAGGGTGCCCATCGCGGCTCCGGAGATGCCGATGAGGAACTCCACAGCGGCAGGCGTCATCTCCACCCCCCTTTCTCCGGCAAGCCCCTTCACCCAGGCCCTGACCTCCTGTGCCGTCATATCGAGGGAGATCACCTTCACCCCCTTCAGCCCCCCGCGCATCCCCCGGCCGGGGGCCTTGGGGGAGAGCATCACCAGGAGGGAGTGTGGAGAAGGGTTCTCCAGGTACTCCAGAAGGGGTTCCATCTCCTTCTTCTTCATGACCTGTACGTTCCACAGGAAGACCACCTTCCTGCCGCCGAAGAAGCCCGGCGTGTTGAGGAGATCCAGGGCCGTCTGGACGGTGACGGGGGGACCGTCAGCCGGACCGAGGTCGAGGCTCACGGCGTTGAAATCCCGCATCTGCTCGGGGACGAGTGACCTGATCCTGTCGCAGGCCTCCTTCAGGAGGAAGTGATCCCCGGCGAGGAGATAGTAGGCCGAAGAGGGGAGGTCTCTCTCCAGCTCCTTTGAAAACTGCTCCCGACTCATCTCAGTCTATCCCGTGGTTGATTCTCCGTGCTCATTCCTTGAGGGTGCCGTATATCAACTCGGCGATGATCCTCTGGCTCAGGTCCTGGAGGGCCTTCTCGGTGGCGACCTCCCTCCGGGACTGGATGGACTGTATATCGTCGGCGGCGACGAAGGTCTCCATGAACTCCGAGCTCATCCCCCTGTACTCCTTCACGGTGCCGTCGGGGAGGTGGAGCATGACGTCGGCCTTGATCTCGACGCTGTACTCTGCCGAGAGGTCGTCCTTGATGCTCAGTGTGTTCAGCCTGTACCCGGTTATGGTCACCGACAGGAGGTGATCGGACCCCGCCGAGGGGGTGAGCCCGGCCCGGAGCATCTCCTCGGTGAAGACCCTCGTGAAGATGTCCTGAAGGCCTGGTTCGGCGGTCCGGTTCTGGACGGAGCCGATCCTCACCGAGGTGATCGGCAGCTCTGTCGTCCTGTAGAGCCTGTATCCACAGGACGGCAGAAGGAGGTACTGGAGGGAGAAGATCAGCAGTATCAGGTGCGGGGTCTTCATCTCTTCAGGGGCCAGAGGTGTTTTACACCGGCGTTGAACCTGTCCAGGAGCCTCTTCGCCCACAGGAACTCACCGGCCAGGATGGCCAGGGCCAGGGGGATGACCACCGTTGCAGGACCGGGCAGGAAGATGAGCGCGATGCCCACAAGGAGGAGCGTGAAGCCGATGACGATCTTGATGATCCTTCTGGCCTGTGAAAGGGTCTTGACCGTCAGACGACTCAGGAATAGTTTGAGTATCGACACCATCTGGCAGTACTGTATTATAGACGCAGGGGAGGGATTATTTCAAGATTTTCAGCATCAAACGCATTTGTGTTAAAATGTAGCTTACTCAATGAGTCGTTTCCATCGGGCAGGAGGAATGAAGAAGAGATACAGGCCCGTCTCGTTCAGAAGGGTGAGGAGGTACTCCCTGAAGGGACGGAAGAGCAAGGTGGACCTCTCCAGGACGGCGAGACCCCTGCCGAGGGGCTCCACCTTCAGGGAGTTCATCGACTCCCTTCCCGACCTGCTTGCAGCCAGGGACTTCAGGGAGGTGGTCCGCGCCGTCGCAAGGGCCCGCTCCGACGACCGGCCCGTCGTGCTCGGAATGGGTGCGCACCCGGTAAAGGTCGGCCTCTCGCCCGTCATCATAGAGCTGATGCAGAAGGGGATAATAACCGCCCTGGCAACACACGGCGCCACGGTCGTCCATGACTTCGAGCTCTCCTATGCGGGGCGGACCTCCGAGGACGTGGCGGCCGGGCTCGGGGACGGGACCTTCGGCATGGCCAGGGAGACGGCGGTACTGATAAACAGGGCGATAAAGAGG
>WGEZ01000033.1 GCA_015492515.1 Nitrospirota bacterium | reverse complement strand
GTCATGGGGCGAGTCGGGCGGCTGCTCCCCCGGGCAACCCCCTCCCAGTCGACGCGGCAAAGCGTTTAACGCAGTTAGATGGACATAGTCAGGTTCTCCATAGAGAGACCCGTCACGGTGGTGGTGGGTGTGATACTGGTGGTGCTCTTCGGGATGATAGGGCTGAGGAGGATGCCCTACCAGCTGAGCCCGACGGTCATCGAGCCGGAGATCACCGTCACGACCACCTGGAGGGGTGCCACCCCTTATGAAGTGGAGCGGGACATCATCGAGGAGCAGGAGAACGCCCTGAAGGGCATACCCGGGCTCGTGGAGATGGAGAGCTCCTCCTACAACGGCATGGGGAGCATCACCCTCAGGTTCAGGATCGGCACGGATGTGGACGACGCACTGCTGAGGGTCTCGAACAAGCTCAACGAGGTCCCTTCCTATCCCGAGAACGTGGACAGGCCGGTGATCAACGCCACGGGTGCGGCCACATCGCCCGTCGTATGGATGATCCTCAAGGCCAGGGAGGACAACCCCCGTTCGATCAACACCTACAGGACCTATTTCGAGAACGAGGTGAGGCAATACCTGGAGAGGATCGAGGGTGTTGCGGACCTCTTCGTCCGGGGCGGGACGGAGAGGGAGCTGCATGTCATCGTCAGGCCCGAGAGGCTGGCTGCCTACGGCCTCACCGTACAGGATCTGATAGGGGTGCTCGGTGCGGAGAACGTAAACATCTCCGCGGGGACGATGGGGGTGGGGAGGAGGAACTACAGGATAAGGACGGTGGCGGAGTTCGACTCCCCCGAGGATATCGAGGGGGTCGTCATCAGGTCCACGGGACAGAGGAGGATCACCGTGGGCGATGTCGCCGACGTGGAGTTCGGGTACGAGAAACCGACGGACGCCATGATCCACAACGGAAGGGAAGGGATCGCCATCGGTGTGAAGCCCGAGCCCGGGGCGAACATACTGAAGATGACAGAGCGGGTTGAAGAGGTGGTGGAGTGGCTGAACGTCAACAAGCTCGATCCCGAGGGGATATACATCGAGATCGTCCATGACAAGAGGCAGTACATCAACGGAGCCATCAGCCTGGTGAAGAAGAACATCCTCATCGGCGGGACCCTCGCCGTCGTGGTGCTGCTGCTCTTCCTGAGGAGCCTCTCCTCCACAGTGGTGGTGGCCACCTCCATACCGGTGAGCATCATAGGGACGTTCATCTTCATGAGCCTCTTCGGGAGGAACCTGAATGTGGTGAGCCTTGCAGGGATCGCCTTCGCCGTGGGGATGCTCGTGGACAGCGCCATCGTGGTCCTTGAGAACATCGACCGCCACAGGAGGATGTCCAAGCCGGCCTTTGAGGCCGCCTACGACGGCACCAGGGAGGTCTGGGGAGCGGTGCTCGCCTCCACCCTCACCACCGTGGCGGTCTTCATCCCCGTGGTATTCATAAAGGAGGAGGCAGGGCAGCTCTTCAGGGATATCGCCATCGCCGTCACCTGCGCCGTCACGCTGAGCCTCTTCGTATCGGTTTCCCTCATCCCGATGCTCTCCAGGCAGCTCTTCCTCCTGGCCGGGAAGGAGCCCTCTCGAGGGGTGAACCCCCTGGCCAGGCTCGGGGGCAGGCTCGTGGAGGTCATGATGAGGATGGTGGGTGGAGCGATCAGGGACTGGCGGACGAGGCTGGCGACGATCCTGGGGCTCACCGCGGCGGCCGTGGCCCTGACGGTGCTGCTGCTGCCGAAGATGGAGTACCTACCTCAGGGCAACAGGAACCTGGTGATAAGCATACTCATCCCGCCGCCGGGCCTCTCCTACTCCGAGAGGAAGGAGATAGGGGAGCATATCTTCGCCATGGCGGAGCCGTATATGGGCAGGGACCATGAGGGGGTGCCGGGGATCAAGAACATGTTCTACGTCGGTTCCGAGCGGTTCATGCTCTTCGGCCAGACGAGCATACACGAGGATAGGGCGGCCGGGCTCGTACCCCTGTCGAGGCGGATGATCAGCAGCATCCCCGGTATGTTCGGTGTGAGCAACCAGGCCGGCATATTCCAGACGAGGCTCGGCAGGGGCAGGACGATCGCGGTGGACGTAAGCGGTGAGGACCTCGACCGCGTGGTTCAGGCGGGACGGATGATCTTCGGTGCACTCAAGAGGCGGATGCCCGGTGCACAGGTACGTCCCGTGCCGTCCCTCGAACTCCTCTACCCCGAGGTGAGGCTCATCCCCCTGAGGGAGCGGCTGAAGGCTGTGGGGATGAATGCGCGGGAGTTCGGTACCGCCCTCGACGTCCTGATG
Source organism: Nitrospirota bacterium (assembly GCA_015492515.1). GTDB lineage: Bacteria > Nitrospirota > Thermodesulfovibrionia > Thermodesulfovibrionales > JdFR-85 > S146-64. The sequence goes on along the minus strand of WGEZ01000033.1, from coordinate 4,873 downwards.
GACGGCAGGGACATAGGGGACTTCAAGCAGGAGGGCAGAAAGAAGATAGACCTGGTGCTGAAGGCGTCTGAGGAGGAGATCTCCACGCCGGAGGAGCTCCACCGATCGCTCATCGTCACACCCGGCGGGAAGATCGTGCCTGTGGCCTCTCTCTCTGAGCTGAGAAGGACCACGGGGATCACCCAGATCAGGCACCTCGAGAGACGGCGGACGGTGACGGTGCAGGTCACCCCACCGGCGGAGATGCCGCTGCAGGAGGCGATGGAGGTCATCGAGGGCGTCATCGGTGCACTCCGCAGCGGAGGAGGGCTCGAGGGCGTCGACCTCCGCCAGAGCGGTGTGGCTGACAAGCTGACCGAGACGGGAAGGGCTCTTCGGTGGAACTTCCTTCTCGCTGCAGTGATCGCCTATCTCCTGATGGCGGCGCTCTTCGGAAACTTCCTCTATCCCCTGGTGATCATGTTCACCGTACCCCTTGCCTCAGCAGGCGGATTCATCGGGCTCCGTCTGGTCAACCTGTTCATCGCACCTCAACCGCTGGACATCCTCACCATGCTCGGTTTCGTGATACTGATAGGCGTGGTGGTGAACAACGCGATACTGATCGTCCACCAGGCATTGAACAACGTCAGATACCACGGGATGGACCACAGGGATGCCGTGCTCACATCAACAAGGACGAGGCTGAGGCCGGTCTACATGAGTGCAGCCACCAGCATCTTCGGTATGCTGCCCCTCGTTGTGGCTCCCGGGCCGGGCTCCGAGCTCTACAGGGGGCTCGGCAGCGTCATACTCGGAGGTCTCGCCCTCTCCACGGTCTTCACGGTATTCGTGATACCCTCGCTGCTCATGTTCGTGATAAGGATGGAGAGGCCGTCCAGGGGTGGGTGAAGCCCCCGCGCGAGGAGGCTGTGGGAGAATCCTCAAAAAGGAGGTGTATTCGGTGTCGTCTCTGAAAGGTGCTCCAAAGGTCAAACAGTGGGTCTTGCCCATCCTCTGCACCGTGACGGTCCTCCTCCCCTCCCTTGTCCTGGCCCTCACCATGGATGAGGCGGTGGGGCTCGCCCTCCGGAACAACCACCGGATAAAGGAGTACCGGAACCTTGCCGAGGCGCAGAGCAGCAGGGTCCGTTCAAAGAGGTCGGCCTTCCTGCCAGAGGTGGACCTGACGTACTCCTTCACACAGACCGACAAGGACCTCCCGTACCAGACGAGGAGGTCCTCGATGTTATCACTGGAACTGAACCTCAACCTCTTCAACGGCTTTATGGACCTGAGGGGGCTCGAGGCCGAGAGACACCGCCTAAGGGCGGCGGTCTATCAGCAGAGGGCGGTCGAGGCTGACGTGGTCCTTGACGTCAAGAAGGCCTACATAGAGGTCCTGAGGGCCGAGGCGATGCTTGACGTTGCAAAGGAGGCGGTAACGCTGCTTCAGAGCCAGAGGGACGAGGTCGCGCTCCGCTACAGGGAGGGCCTTGTGGCAAGGAACGAGCTGCTCAAGGTGGAGGTCGAGCTTGCCTCTGCAGAGCAGGGACTGAGCCGGGCGGAGAGCGCGCTGAGTATAAGCAGGAAGGCCCTGGAGAGGCTGATAGGGGTGGGCATCGGAGAGGAGGAGCTCGAGGGGCTCGATGAGGAGGCCCTCCTGCCCTATGAGGAGGAGAGACTCGAGGAGATGCTGAAGCAGAGGAGCGAGCTCGAGTACCTGAGGGCGCTCAAGAGGTCGATGGAGTACGACAGGGACGCCATACGGAGCGGATACCTGCCCAGCGTGGACCTCACGGTAAGCCATGAGCTGTACGGTGATTCAGCGGTGCCCGACGGCCGGACCGGCCTCCACGACACGGAGACGAGGGCCGTGGTGAAGGCGACGTGGAACCTCTTCGACGGCCTCAGGAAGAGGCACGAGGCCCTGGCGGAGGAGGCAGGGATAAGGGCCGTTGAGGAGCGGATCAAGGATACGGAGGAGGAGCTCGGCCTCCAGTTGAGGACCGCCCTCGACAACTACCACCTCGCTGCGGGCAGGCTCGAGGTTGCGGAGAAGGCCGTGGAACAGGCGGAGGAGAACTACCGGATCACGGAGAACCAGTTCCGCCAGAGGATGGCGACCGCCACGGACCTCCTTGACGCGAGGTTCTACCTGACGAGGGCGAGGAACGACCTGAACAACGCGATCTATGACATGCACAGCGAGGTGGCGGTGATAGAGAGGATCGTCGAGGCCGGACCAGGCCCTGAGAATCCTTGACAAAAGGCAGCCCTCACCCTATAATACCACCCATGGCGCTGCGGGCGGATATTGCCTCCACCCACCGGCAGACCCTTCACGGCAAGCCCCCCGGGCCGGGAGCCTGAGTTTACCACAGCCGGTCCTGCCATGACGGGCCCTCCTCCGGGAGGCGGGAGCCCCTGAGAGGGGATGGGGGGCAGGGGACCTCGGATGAAACGGAACAGGTTCGTCATTGTCGGGCTCGGCGGCATCGGCACGGAGCTGATCAAGAAGCTCTCCAGGGAGATCGATCTCACCTGCATCGACCTCGATCCAGAGGCCGGGGAGCGGGTGGTGAAGGTACGACCGGACGTGCGGGTCGTGACAGGAGACGCCACGAGCAGGCTGGTCCTTGAGGAGGCAGGGGTGGCCGACGCCGACGGGGTGATAATCACCACCACCTCCGAGAGGGTCAATGTCGAGGTGGCGAGGGTCCTGAAGGAGCACTTCGACGCAGAGAGGGTGATCTCTGTAGGGAACACGGAAGAGGGGATCAAGACCCTCGAGGAGCTCGGCGTCGAGGTGGAGAACATCTTCACCGCCAGTGCGATCGGGATCCGTAACAGGCTGGAACGAAAGTCCCGTGCCGCCCACGCCATCGGTCTCGCCAAGGACGAGATCCTCGAGGTGGAGGTCCACCCGAACTCGAAACTCGCCAACAAGCCGATAGGCTCCCTCGTGCCCATCAGGTGGAGGATAGGGATCATCTACAGGGACGACAACATCATCGTCCCGAGGAAGGAGACGGTCCTGCGGCCCAAGGACAGGGTGGTGATACTCGGTGATCCAGCGGTGCTGAAGACCGTTGCAGAGATACTCACCTTCAGCTTCGAGCGTTTCCCCCTGGAGTACGGCCCGACCGCCATAGCCTACCTGACGGGCAGCGAGGACGAGAGGTTCTTTGACGAGATGGACTACCTCCTCTCCGTCTTCCCCCTCGACAGGGCGGTGTTCATCTACTCCGGGGAGGCCGCCGGGAGGGCCGATCTCTTCAAGGAGTATTCCAGCAAGGACCACCTCCGGAAGATCGAGACGAGGGAGACCACCCTCCCGCCCCTCGGTGCGGTCCAGGATGTGATAGCCGAGGTGAAGGCGAGCCAGGGCCTCGTGGTGCTCTCCAAGGCTGCACTGATGAAGTCCCGTTTCCCCTTCCTCCTCGATTCCCGGAAGAAGAGGTTCCTCACCGGACTTTCAAACCTCTCACTCTGCCCCGTCCTCCTCGCCGCCGGGACCTTTCCCTACGAGCGGGTGCTCGTTCCGTGCATCGAAGGGGTCGATATCCAGAGGGTGCTTGAGGCCTCCTTCGAGATAGCCGCCTCCCTCCACAACGAGGTGACAGCGGTGCTCGTGAGGCCCTCGAAGTACATCTCCGCCGATGAGGAGCTCGAGGGCTTCGAGGAGAGGAGGAAGGCGATATCGGAGATGAGCCTGATGTACAAGGCGAGCATCGGCGTCGAGGTCCTGGAAGGCAACCCTGTGAGGGCGGTCACCGGGATCGCTGCCGGGTTCAATCTCATGATCACCGGCACGGGGGGCTGGAAGGATCAGGGCTTCCTCTCCTCCCTCCTCAACCCTGATCCGCTCTGGCACATCATCAGGGGGGCCGGGGTGTCCACCCTCCTGATACCAGCCGTCGAGGAATCGCTGTAGGCTTGATGCGCGGACAGCTCCTTATAATGTTCCTCGTCATCGGCGGTGCAGCGGTCATCCCCTTCTTCGCGCGGAAGTTCAGGATACCGTCGGCAACGCTGGAGATCATCTACGGGATCTTCCTCTTCAACTCCATCGTGACGGAGAGGCCTGAGTGGTTCTCGTTGCTGAAGGAGATCGGGTTCATATACCTGATGTTCATCGCCGGTATGGAGCTCGACCTGAGGAGGCTCCTCAGACAGAAGGGGACCCTCTGGTACTTCGTCATACCCGCGGCCTCCTTCGTCATAACCCCCCTGGTACTCGTTCAGTACGGCTTTCCCTTCTACCTCGGCATCGCGGTGTCCGTGGTCTCGGCAGGGATAGTGATACCTGTTTTCAGGGAGCTGGAGCTGAGCGAGACCGCCCTCGGCCGCGCCACGACAGGCGTGGCCCTTACGGGAGAGCTCCTCTCCATAATGGTTCTCACGGGGATCGACATCCACCACCGGCACGGCCTTACCTTGATGGCCGGTGTGGAGGCCCTGAAGGTCCTCCTCCTCTTCTCCCTGGCCGCTCTGCTGCTCAGGGTGCTTTACGTGCTTGCATGGTGGCATCCTGAGAGGGTCGAGAGGGTGATGGAGAGCGAGGACCCTGTGGAGGAGGGGATCAGGGCGGTCATCACCGTCGCCTTTGCCGGAGCCCTCGTCGCCTATGGTTCGGGTATAGAGCCGATACTCGGCTCCTTCATGGCCGGCCTCGTCTTCAGTTATGTCTTCAGGAGCAAGGGCCGTTTCGAAGAGAAGATAAACGCCCTCGGTTTCGGGTTCTTCATCCCCTTCTTCTTCATCGGCGTTGGGGCTGACTTTGACGTCTCCCTCCTCGGATCGCACCGGAGCCTGATGCTTTCCCTCCTGCTGGCCTTCATGATATTCGTAAGCAACATCTACCCCGTCTTCTTCCAGCGCCTCCAGCCCT
>WGEZ01000032.1 GCA_015492515.1 Nitrospirota bacterium | reverse complement strand
GAACGAGCCCGAAGGCGGAGGCTCCCCTCTCATATCGTACCCCTGCTGATCCTCTCTGTCGCCGTCCCCCTGGTTATCCTCCTGTACCGCGGCGGGGACCATGAGCGACCCGCCGGGAGAGCGGAGAAGGGAAAGATCCCCGTCGTGACGATGATACCGAACCCCGTCACCCCGGCCGAGGCTGACTACAGGAACAAGCACGTCCTCGAGATCGACGTCATGGAAAAGACGTGGCTTTATCTGAAGATAGACGACAACCTCAGCTACTCGATGCTCCTCGAGCCTGGTCAACGGAAGGTCTGGACGGCCGACAGGGGCTTCTTCGTCAAGGTCGGGAACGCCGGTGGCATAAGGTTGACCCTGGACGGGAAGGACCTCGGGGTCCCGGGCAAGAGGGGCCGGGTCGTCAGGTTGACCCTTCCAGACCAGGGCAGCGAATAATACTGCTGACGACCCTCCGTTACCTCCCCCTTCATCCTACGTCCCGGTCAAGGATACAGGTGCCTCGGGGAGGACATCCTCGGCGGTAAGCAGGAAGAGGGTCTCGGGCCACTGCCTCGTTCTCACCCTGCATACCGGATCAACATTGATACCTTTTCTGCTATAATTTATCCATGCTGAACCTGACGGAGAACGCCCTCGCCGTGCTGAAGGCCCGCTATCTCCTCAAGGACGAAAAAGGGGAGGTGACGGAGAGCCCCGAGGGGATGTTCCGTCGTGTCGCCTCCCACGTGGCGGCCTCCGAGGCCCATTACGGTGAGGACAGGTCCTACTGGGAGGAGAGGTTCTTTGAGATCATGACGGATCTGAGATTCCTGCCCAACTCTCCCACCCTCATGAACGCCGGCAAAGAGCTTGGGCAGCTTGCGGCCTGCTTCGTCCTACCTGTCGATGACTCGATGAAGAGCATATTCGATACCCTGAAGCACGCCGCCCTGATCCTCCAGAGCGGTGGAGGGACGGGGTTTTCCTTCTCGAGGTTGAGGCCGAGGTTAGATATCGTAAAATCCACGGGCGGGATCGCGAGCGGTCCGGTCTCCTTCATGAAGATCTACAACACCGCCACCGAGGTGATCAAGCAGGGCGGAGCGAGGCGCGGTGCGAACATGGGGATACTGAGGGTGGACCATCCCGATATCATGGACTTCATAAGGGTCAAGAGGGTGGAGGGGGAGCTGACGAACTTCAACATCTCCGTGGCGGTCACCGACGCCTTTATGGAGGCGGTGAAGAATGACGCGGAGTACGACCTGGTCAACCCCCGGACAGGGGAGGTCGTGGAAAGGCTGAGGGCCCGTGAGGTCTTCGAGGAGATCGTGGAGAGTGCCTGGGCCACCGGAGACCCCGGCCTCATCTTCATCGATCAGGTGAACAGGTCGAACCCGACCCCCCATATCGGTGAGATCGAGAGCACGAACCCCTGCGGTGAGCAACCCCTGCTCCCCTACGAGGCATGCGTGCTCGGCTCTATAAACCTCTCGAAGTACGTGAGGGACAGCCTGATCGACGGCACGGGTGGGAACCCCTACATCGATTACGAGGCACTTGCCGGTGATGTCAGGACAGCCGTCCGGTTCCTCGACGACTGCATCGATGCAAACAAGTACCCCCTGCCCGATATCGAGAGGATGCACAAGGGCAACAGGAAGATAGGGCTCGGCGTGATGGGCTGGGCCGACATGCTGATCCTGCTCGGGGTCCAGTACAACTCGGCTCGAGGCTACAACCTCGCAGGGGAGGTGATGGGGTTCATCCAGAGGACCTCCAGAGAGGCCTCTGTCCGGCTCGCTGAGAAGAGGGGGGTCTTCCCGAATTTCAAGGGCTCCGTCTACGATGCCCCCGGGATGCCGCGGGTGAGGAACGCCACCACGACCACGATAGCTCCGACGGGTACGCTCTCCATCATCGCGGACTGCTCAAGCGGCATCGAGCCCATCTTCGCCCTGGCGTACAAGAGGCTCATCCTGGAAAGGGAGTTCTTGGAGGTGAACAAGTACTTCTTCGCCTTTGCGAAGAAGCTGGGCTTCTATTCAAAGGAGCTTGAGGAGAGGGTGATCAGGAAGGGGACCCTCAGGGGTGTAAAGGGGGTGCCGGCGAAGATAAAACGCCTCTTCAAGACGGCCCACGAGATCGCGCCGGAGGAACACATCGAGATGCAGGCGGCCTTCCAGGAGTTCACAGACAACGCCGTCTCGAAGACGGTCAACCTTCCGAGGAACGCCAGGAAGGAGGACGTCGCGAGGGTCTTCATGCTCGCCTATGAGAAGGGCTGCAAGGGGGTCACCATATTCAGGTATGGAGCCGAGAAGAGAGGAACCCTCCTGAGGTTCACCGATACGGATTGATATGGGAAACAGGGCACTCGTCTTAAGCGGTGGTGGAGCAAAGGGCGCCTTCGAGCTCGGTGTCGTGGATTACCTGGTGAAGGACCTTCAGCTCGCCTTCGAGGTGATATGCGGGGTCTCCACAGGCGCGCTGAACGCCTCATTCCTGAGCCAGGGGAAGGGCTATGAGGGGCTGAAGGAGAGGCTGGACGAGCTGGAGGAGATCTGGTTCGGCATCTCCTCTGACGAGGACGTCTATCTGAAGGACCTGTCATGGGACTCCCTCAGGATCGTCTCTCTCTATGACAACACACCCCTGAAGGAGAAGATCGAGGACATGCTCAACACGGAGGCGATCAAGGACTCGGGGGTGGAGTTCAGGGCAGGTGTCGTCTCCCTCAACACCGGTGAATACATCACCGTCGATCAGGATCACGCCTCTCTCAAGAGGTTCATCCTCGCAAGCACGGCGATCCCGGTCCTCTTCAGTCCCGTCAGATACAGGGGGAGGCTCTATGTGGACGGCGGCGTCAGGAACATCACCCCCCTTCAGGACGCCTTCTCGGCATTGAAGGCTCTGCCTCCCCGTGAGTCGCCCGATGAGCTTTACATCGTCCTGGCCTCCCCCCTCAAGGTGGGAAGATGTCGGTCCTCTGAGACGGACAACATCATAGAGATCCTGAAGAGGTCCGTCGAGATCCTGACCGCCGAGGTGTACAGGGAGGACATATCCCATGCCCTCGAGGTCAACGAGTATATACGGAAGATAGAGGGGTTGAGGGAGAGGCTGAAGGAGTTCGTAGAATCACCGATCCTTGACGAGCTGTTCGACGCCGTGGAGTTCCCCTTCATGGTGAAGAACCAGAGGTACGTCAACGTAACCCTCTTTGAACCGGACAGGGAGCACCTGGGGAGCCTCGAGTTCGATCCGGTGAAGATAAGGAGGGCCTTCAATGCAGGCAGGGCGAAGGCCCGTGAGGTGATGAGCGGACCATAAGCCTCGACACCGCGCTTCAGGCCCCGGAATATATACTTTAGAGAGGAGGCAACCTATGATCCTTGGCGTCAACGTTGACCATGTGGCCACGGTGAGACAGGCCCGTCTGAGCTTTGAGCCCGACCCGCTGACGGCGGCTGCGCTGGCGATCCTGGGCGGTGCGGACGGCATAACCGTCCATCTCAGGGAGGACAGGAGGCACATACAGGACAGGGACCTGAGGCTCCTGCGTGAACAGGTCCATGTGGAGCTGAACCTGGAGATGGCCGCCACGGAGGAGATGATAGGCATCGCAATCGAGACAGGCCCCGACCTCGTCACCATCGTGCCCGAGAAGCGCGCGGAACTGACCACCGAGGGCGGTCTGAACATGATCGAGCAGAAGGAACACCTGAGGGAGGCGGTCAAGAAGATCCAGGCTGCGGGGATCCCCGTGAGCCTCTTCATCAACCCCCACGTCATGGATGTGGATATAGCACAGGAGATCGGAGCCGAGATGGTGGAGATCCATACGGGACTCTATGCGAATGCAAAGGGGAAGCACCAGGAGCTGGAGTTCGAGAGGGTGGAGGAGGCGGTCAGGTTTGCAAGGAGAAACGGTCTGCTCGTCAATGCAGGGCATGGACTGAACTACTTCAATGTCCGGAGGATAGCGGCGATAGAGGGGCTGAGGGGGCTCTACATCGGGCACAGCATCGTCTCCAGGGCGATCCTCGTGGGCATGGAGAGGGCCGTGAGGGAGATGAAGGCGCTGCTGGGACGACCATGATGATTGAAAACCGATAGATTCAGGTGTTTGTTCATCTTTGACCCGTACTTTTTAATCAGATATTCCTTGAAATCCATCAACATAATCAGCTTTTACCCGAATTCAGCGATAATCGCTGTTGTGAGGCAGCACGACGGGGACTTCGGTCATTCTCGGCATGGCCTCCGGCCCGCCTCCGAGGTGAATTTTGCTGTTCACCCTTCGGGTGAATCTCACGCAAAATTCAAAACCCCTCAGACCCGATCGTGCTGCCCCTGCTATCTTCGTTTAACTCTCTTATCGCTGGATTTGGGTTTTACATTAAACTGATTCGGTATAATAAAACATGCATTCGCATTATACAATAAACTCCAGAGATTTTCCATGACTGTTTTGGAAATTTGATTGACACCCATCAAACCGCATGGTATAATGATGAAAACTTACAGAATGAGCATAAAAGGAAATGTTATGCCACATTCTCATCCTTAATTTAATCAAGTTAAGATGAACCATTTTACGCTATGATTCAAAAGTTTTGGCTATTTTATGCAGGGCCAGAAAATTATTTGGATGAAAAGGGAGAGCGACAATTTCAGGGAGAAAAAATATTCTGGAGTTGTGAGTCTGAAACACGTAAAGGCGATCTAATTCTTCTTTACCGAAAGTCTATAAATCAGCTTACCATTAATGACTTAATTCGCAAGTTTAAGATGACAAAAGAAGTAGCTCATTGATATGCCCCCATTTTCTGGAACAGGATAAATACGAATATGCTATACCCAATTTCTGGAATAACATATTTACGAACCATTGTTTTTGTTCATGTTCCAAAAATGGGGAGCAGGTCAGAACGATTAAATTGATTAAGCAAGAAAAGATGAAAGAGGTAATTCACTATTATAAATCAAGTTAAAGAATATGAGAAGCGTGCTATAAATTAACACACTAAAAAAGAATCTCAAGGAGGTCAAACTATGGAGAGGCGTTTTACGCTAGAGTATTGGATAGATGACGAATGGTATGTTGGCAGGTTAAAGGAGGTTCCTGGAGTGTTTAGCCAAGGAGAAACTCTTGAGGAATTAGAAGAAAATATTAAAGAAGCATATCATCTTATGATGACTGAAGAAGAAGTATTACCACCTCACGAGACACATCAAAAGGAGCTGGCAATACAGGTGTGAAAAGGAAAGAGTTTATTCGGGAATTGGTAAAGGCAGGTTGCTATCTAAAAAGGCGTGGTGCTAACCATGATATATACATGAATCCCAGAACCGGCAAGAAGGCTCCTGTTCCAAGACATGTAGAGATTAAAAATAGCTTATGTGAGCTAATAAGAAAACAATTAGCACTAAAATAAAAGCCTAACAACTCATTCCAGCGGATGACTAGCCACGCTGAATTTTGTCGTTAGGCATGAAAAACAAAAAGGAAACGTCAGATGCACGTACAAACTCTTGAAAATTGGCAACATGGTCATGACTTTGCAGTAATTCATGACAAGGGTGAGCGCCGTACTACACAAGTTTTAATCCTAACAGCCGTTACAATGGTCGTTGAAATTATTGCAGGTGCTGTATTTGGTTCAATGGCATTGTTGGCTGATGGATGGCACATGGCAACACATGTCGCTGCATTTATGATTACAATATTCGCATATAAGTATGCCAAGAAAAACATAAATAATCCACTATTTACTTTTGGCACTGGAAAAGTAACTGTGTTGGGTGGCTTCGCAAGTGCTATCGCTTTAGTAGTAGTTGCTCTTGTAATGGCCCTTGAATCCATACAGCGCATATTTAATCCGCATGAGATTTATTTTAACGAAGCAATTGCTGTAGCAACGCTTGGTTTACTTGTTAACATTATATGTGCTTTTATCTTACAAGGTCATTATGTATATACTCACGAACATAAACACTACCATCATGACCATAATCTGAAGGCAGCTTTTTTCCATGTATTAGCTGATGCTTTAACCTCGGTTCTGGCAATTGTCGCACTGCTTGGTGGGAAAATATTCGGCTGGAACTGGATGGACCCAATAATGGGTATAATCAGTGCATTAGTCATAACACGTTGGTCGTATAGTTTGTTGAAAGAGACCAGTCCAATTTTATTAGATGGAAGTGTTGAGGAAGATTTAAAATCAGCAATTAGAGCAAAAATAGAATCACAATCAGATAATCGCATCTCTGACCTTCATCTATGGAAAGTCGGCCCTGGGGATTATGCTGTAATAATTTCTTTGGTTACACACTTCCCAAAACAACCAGATTATTATAAGTGCCTATTGAAAGATTTTCACGAATTATCTCATATCACAATTGAAGTACACAAATGCACTGGTGAACCATGTGTTGTTCCAGAATCAAACACTGCCTAACAAGACGCTGCACATGACTATACTGAGACCCATAGGGACTGGACACGCCGAAGGTGTAGAGGTTAATATCTCTGCATGAGCAGGGAAAGACCTTAAAGCTGGAGGTAAGGGAAATGAAGCAACGGGAATGGGCAGTGGAAGAGAAGCTGGCAATAGTCATGGAAGGGCTTAAGGGGAAGAGGAGCGTGGCGGAAATATGTCGTGAGCACAGGATCAGCCAGACATTGTACTATCGGTGGAGGGACAGGTTTTTAGAGGGTGGCAAGAAAGGGTTGGCCAACGGAGTCTCAGATGATGCTCATTACAAGGCAGAGATCGAGAAACTTCAGAAGATCATCGGAAAGCAGGCTATCCAGATAGAGATACTAAAAAAAACGGAAGAGTTGTTCGGGACAAAGT
>WGEZ01000031.1 GCA_015492515.1 Nitrospirota bacterium | reverse complement strand
TCCCACCAGCACCACGCTTCTCTGGGCATCAATCTCCATATCAGCGGTGCCATGACACTGTGGCCTCTTTCGGTTCAGATTAACCGCCATCTCCTTCCTCCTTCGATTGATTGGATGTTCAACAATTTGGCATCAAGATCAAACCCAAATCCAGCGATAAGAGAGTTAAACGAAGGCAGCAGGGGCAGCACGACCGGGTCTGAGGGGTTTTGAATTTTGCGTAAGATTCACCCGAGGGGTGAATAGCAAAATTCACCTCGGAGGCGGGCTGAAGGCCCTGCCGAGAATGACTGAAGACTCCGTCGAGCTGCCGCACAACAGCGATTATCGCTGAATCCGGGATCAATTAGCCATAATGATAAAGACTCTTCATTGATGATGATAATCATTATCATTTTAATCCATCGGTATACTTTTGTCAAGTGAGTTAATCCCTGGACCTTTTACCCCTTCAGTATCCGTGTCGAGTTGAGCACCGCGAGGATCGCCACGCCCACATCTGCAAAGACGGCCTCCCACATGGTCGCCATACCGATGGCACCGAAGACTAAAAAGAAGGCCTTCACGGCAAAGGCCATCGCGATGTTGCCGACCACGATCCCCTTTGTCCTTCTGGAGACATGGACCGCATCAAGGAGCGCTGAGAGCCTGTCCTTCATGAGCACCACATCCGCCGCCTCGATCGCGGCATCGGAACCGAGCCCGCCCATCGCTATACCTATGTCGGAGGCCATCAGCACCGGTGCATCGTTTATGCCGTCACCCACAAAGGCGATCTTCTCTCTCCTCCGGTCGACCCCCCTTTCGAGCTCCTTGACGATCTCGATCTTCTGCTGAGGAAGGAGCTCGGCGTGAAACTCGTCTATCCCGAGTACTCTTGCCACCATCTCCGCAGCCTCCCTGCCGTCGCCGGTGAGCATGACCAGGCGCTTTATCCCTTCCTCTCTGAGGGACCGGATCGTCTCTTCCGCGTCGTCCCTCACCTGATCGGCAAGGACTATGTACCCCGCGTATCTTCTGTCAACGGCGACATGCACAATCGTCCCCTCCGCCTCACAGGTATCGTGCTCGATGTCATAACCGTCCATATGGAGGATCCTGTCATTACCTGCAAGGATCTCCTTGCCTCCTGACAGCACCCTGACCCCGTGGGATGGTATCTCTTCGTAGTGCTGAATCAGGCTTTCGTCAACGCTGCCTCCATAGGCCTCGGAGATTGACTTTGCAATCGGGTGGTTGGAATGGCTTTCAGCTATCGCTGCAAACCGGAGGAGCTCATCCCTTGTAAAGCCGTTGGAAGGCCTTGCATCCACGACCTTGAAGACACCCTCGGTGAGTGTTCCGGTCTTGTCGAATACCATGGTATGGATGCTCCTGAAGGCCTCAAGATAGTTGGACCCCTTGAAGAGCACACCCCTCTTCGCGGCTGCACCGATCCCTCCGAAGAACCCAACCGGTATTGACAGCACAAGGGCACAGGGGCAGGCGATGACCAGGAAAACAAGGGCCCGGTAGACCCATTCGGAATAGGTTTCGACATGGGAGAAAAGCGGTGTCAGCACCTGTATCTGATAGAGAACCGGCGGAAGAACCGCTATGAGAAATGCTGCAGCAACCACCGATGGAGTGTAGACCTTCGAGAACCTGGTGATAAACTTCTCCGTAGGGGCCTTCTGGGCAGCGGCCTTCTCAACGAGCTCCAGGATCTTGCTCACCGTAGACTCCCTGAAAGGCTTCGTCACCCTGACGGTGATCACCGCGTTCTTGTTGACCATCCCGGAGAGAGCCGTGTCTCCAGGACCAAGCGACTTCGGCATCGACTCTCCTGTAAGGGCAGATGTGTCCACAGTGGTCTCACCATGGAGGATCACACCGTCGAGGGGGATCCTCTCACCCGGCCTTATCAGGATCGACTCACCCACGGAGACATCCTCAGGGCTGACCTGCACAGTCCTGCCGTCTCTCAGAAGGTTTGCATAGTTCGCCCTGATCTTCAGGAGGTTCTTTATCGACCTCCTTGAATGGTTGACGGCCTTGTCTTCAAAGTACTCACCGACCTTGAAGAAGAGCATCACCCCCACAGCCTCTGGAAACTCTCCTATGGCAAAGGCACCGAGGGTTGCAATGCTCATGAGAAAGTTCTCGTTGAAGAAGTCCTTTCTGCTGATTCCTGCCGCTGCATTCTTCAGCACATCGTAGCCTGAAATTATATAGGCCGAGAGGTAGGGGATAAATAGGTACCAGAAATCGATGGAACCAGGCCCCTCCTCCCTGATTCCGGGTAAGAAATAGTAATCGAGCAGGAGTCCGATGACAAAGAAGGCCCCTGCATAGGATATCTTTTTGAGGATCACGGAACCGTTGTCAGAGTCCTCATCATCCCCGGCATCCTCGGAGGCCCTTCTGATCTTGATGTGGGGCTCGATGCTGAGGATCGTCTCAAGGGCCTTCTGCTCGGTCTCACTGTCAGATGTCTCCAGGACGAGGGTGCCTGTGGCGAAGTTGAGCTCGGAGCCGAGACCCGGCATCCTCCTGAGTGCATCCTGGATCTTTGCAGCACAGGAGGCACAGGTGAGCCCTTCAAGGATGTACCTTCTTGTCTCCACACCCTTGCCGGCGGGAGAGCCCTCATCTATCTTGTTGGTGGTGTTAGAGCCACCGTTGTGGCAGCATTCCCTACCCATGGTCACATCTCCTCCACGTGCCTCAGACCCTCATCGAAGAGGTTCTCTATATGACGGTCGTCAAGGGAGTAGTAGACCATCTTGCCCTCCTTGCGGTACTTCACAAGCCTCATGTTTCTGAGGATCCTCAACTGATGAGAAACGGTTGACTTTGTCGTACCCAGGAGGTTCGCGATATCGCAGACGCAGAGCTCTTCCTGAGAGAGGGCGAATATTATCTTCACCCTCGTTGGGTCGCCAAGCACCTTGAATGTCTCCGAGAGGCGATGGATGGTCCCCTCCGGCTTCATCCTCCTTCTCACAGAGGCGACCCTCTCTGTGTTGATAGAGGTGACCTCACAGAGATCGTTACCCTTTACGGATCTCAGCTTCATGACATATAGTTGAATGGTTGCTCAACTGTTACAGTATAACAGGGCGGAAAACAGCCTGTCAAGCATCCATGTCACGCCTTGGCCTTTTACGGAAGGAAGATGCTATAATCACAAAATATGGAAAGGGTTTCAGAGATATGTAAGAAATACGGCGTGGTCTTATGCTATCTCTTCGGCTCCAGGAAAGACATCGGCATGGCCCTGCTTAAAGGAGAGCGACCGGCGGTGGAGGACCCTGAAGCGGACATCGACTTCGCTGTACTGTTCGGAGAGCCTCCTCAGAACCCCCTTCAAACCTACGCCCTGTTGAGCCTTGAGCTACAGGATCTGGTCACCCCCTGCAGGGCGGACCTCCTGTTCCTGCATGAAGTGGACCATCTGATCCAGCTCGAGGCGATAAAGGGTACATGCCTTTACTGTATCGACGAAGAGCTGCGGGAAGAGTACGAGGAAAAGGTCATGATGTTTGCATCGGATGAGCTTGAGGTATTCAAGCTCAACGAAAAGGATTTCTTCGAGGCCCTGGAGGATGGTTATTTCGAGTTTGAATATAAAGCTCATTGAGGACAGACTCGGAATCATTGTTTCCGCTGTTACAAAACTGAAAAGGCTCTCCCGTCTCAGTAAAGAAGAGTTCCTGCAGAACGACCGTCCTGCTGTTGCCGAGAGTTACCTCAGAAGGGCGCTTGAGGCCATCTTCGACATCGGAAGACATATCCTGGCAAAGACCGCAGGGAGAGGGATCGTTGAATACAAAGAGATAGCAAGGGAGCTCGGTAAAACGGGGGTGGTAAGCAGAGGGTGTGCCGACAGGCTTGTACTCATGGCTGGATACAGAAACCGCTTAGTCCACTTCTGCCACAAAGTAGAGGATGAAGAACTCTTCGGCATCGTGAATGAGAATCTTTCCGACATGGAGTCGTTCGTAAGAGAGATAAAGGATTTCATACTTGAATACAGAAAGATCGGGGGCGAAGACAAGGAAGGCCCCACAGAGGATCCATGGCTCCCGGTTCAGATGCAAAAGACATCCGATATGCACTGCCACCTCTGATCCCGCAGAGGGCCGAAAATTTGGTTGACAGATCGGTCAGGATCTGTTATAATGATAATGAATCTCAATATCAGAGAAGAAGATGACCGAAGAGAAGGATCTATTCGCCGAGTACCTCTCGAGGAACAACCTGAGGATGACCCCCCAGCGCGGGCTCATCCTCGATGTATTCCTCAGGACAGAGGGACACATAACATCGGAAGAGCTCTACAGCAGGGTGAAGCGCAAGGACCGCTCAATCGGGCAGGCCACTGTATACCGCACCCTCAAGCTGCTGTCGGACGCCGGGCTTGCAAGGGAAGTCGACTTCGGTGACGGCATCCTGCGATACGAGCATGACTACGCCCATGAACACCACGACCATATCATCTGCGAGAGATGCAACCGGCAGATCGAGGTGATCGATGAGGGGATTGAAAGGCTCCAGGAGAGGCTGGCAAAGAGGCACGGGTTTCACCTCACAGGGCACAGGATGTACCTTTACGGCATCTGCCCCGAGTGTATGAAGAGGAAAGACCGGAAGGGCTCCCTGCGAAAAACCGGGCACACCTCGGGATAGCAGGGACCGCCGACTTCCACTTACGAAGTGTAAGTACGGGCTGGAGAGGAGAGCCCGAAATTTTTGATAATAAAATGATAATGGTTATCATTATCATATTTCTTCGGTAAAGGAGGCAGTGAGATGTTTGAGTCCTTTGTCATCATGCTGAGGGAAGGGGTGGAGGCCGCCCTGATCGTGGGGATACTCCTTGCCACCATAAGGCGGATGGGAAGAGACGACCTTGAAAGGCCGGTCTTCATGGGGCTGGGTATCGCGCTCATCGGCAGTATCGGTGCTGCTTTAGCCCTGGAGAGGCTGGCTGTCGATGAAGAGGTCTACGAAGGGGGGCTCTACCTGACATCCGCCGTCTTTGTAGGCACGATGCTCTGGTGGGTGCACCGTAAGTCAAGGACGTTCCGCAGGGATATCGAGGCGAGGGTCGAGCGTGCCGTCAAGGCTCCCTCGACCTCAAGAGAGATGTGGGGCCTTGGTGCGTTTACATTCATCATGGTCTTCCGTGAGGGAGCTGAGGCGGTCATGATGCTCAGTGCGGTCAGACTGACCAGGGATGCAATGTTGAGCTTCATCGGCTCCGTCCTGGGACTGACCCTGGCGGTGCTCTTCTGTGTCATGTTCGTCAGGAAGAGCCTGCACATCAATCTCAGGAGGTTCTTCGTCGTCACCGAATGGCTGCTCGGTATATTCGTATTCCAGCTCCTGATCAACGGCTACCACGAGCTGTCAGAGACAGGGATTGTACCGGAGACCGAAAGGTTCTCGTCAATACTGGGTAGCGTTGCACACAACAACCTGCTCTTTGTCACGGCCCTCCTCGCCCTTCCCCTCTTCATCTGGCTGAGCAGGGGAAGACGGAGGGAAGAGGATGCACGATAGGGCCTTGTACTTCCACTGAACGGAGGGGTTTATAAAAATGGCAACAGCTTCTGTGTTACAATATCACTATGTTGAAGACCCTTTCACCGCAGGAAGAAGTCATTTTGGAAAGACTCATCGAGGTCCTATCAGGAACACCCGAGGTAGAGGAGATAGTCCTCTACGGCTCAAGGGCAAGGGGGACCTCTGCGGAGGGTTCGGACATGGACATCCTGGTACTTTACAGAGGCAGCCTGAACAGCTTAGAAAAACTAAAGAGAGAAGCCCTGCAGGAGATAGAAGACTACCTGTATGTGAGCATCGTCCCTTACCCGGTGGAGGATTTCAGAAAAGGCCGGAGTGAATTTGCTGCCAATGTAAAAAGGGAGGGTATCGTGCTATGGAAGAGGAAAGATCAGAAGAGATAGAGGAAGAACTGAGTCTGGTAGATGAAAATCTCCTGTCCTTCAATGACAACTACAGGGCCGGGAGATATCGTAAGGCAACTTCGGACCTTTATTTCGCCTTTGAGCACATGGCCAAGGCGCTGTTGCTGTCGGTCGGGGTCAGTCCGCAGTCTCACAAGGGGGTGTCGAGGATGCTCAGTTATCATTTTGTAAGGTCCGGCACCTTACCTGTCAGGACAGTGGTATATCTCGACAACCTGTACGAGAGGAGAAAGACCGCCGAGTACAGCACAAGGGCAGGCTGGGAATTTACGGAATCAGAGTTAGACACATACCGCCAGTGGGCCGTCGACGGGATGGCCCATATGTTGAATGTGTTAAAAGCAAGGGTTAGAGGTGCATCTATGGAAAAAACAGAAAAAATACTGGCGGCTCTGTCTTCCTGAAGCAGAAGGACCTCTCTACAATCAGATAAGGCCTCGTGCAGCCACGAAAAGCCAAGGCGGCTACCTGACTATGTTCTTCCTCTTTATCACCCTACCCTTGTAAGGACCCGCCTTGCTCACGGCCTCTGTCAGCATCTCGTCCGTAACCGTCTCGTCCACCGTAAGCCACGCCTTCTTTTTCTTGAATGAAACCTTAGCCTCTATGACCCCGGCAACCTTTTTAAGTGCTTTTTTGATGGTAACGGGACAGCCATAACAGCTCATCCCCTCTATCTCCATCACCACGCTCTGCTGGCCTGCCTCCACATGCACGGCAATCACCAGCAGTAAGACCACTGTTAAAACCATCCATCTTCTGATCATCTTGACCTCCTTAAATCGTTCGTTATTTGAAATTGGCATTTCATCTCCCCCTTATTCAAACTCTTTTAAGATGCCGGCATCGGACAGGAGCTTGGCAGTCAAACGTTCAATGGGAATAAAGCAGTCGGCCTGATGTCTGTTCAGGATAACAGACATGTTTGCGAGAAACATTGCATCAGCAGTCCTGAACCTCCGGTCAGTCACCTTCCAGCCTCCTTTCTCATAGGTTACTTCACCGGCATACACCGGGGCTAAACCGTACCTCCCTCCAGCTCTCTCCTGTGGAGGAAGGGCAGGGTGGGCAAAGTGCAGTTCTGGTTCACGTTTTAGGTATCGGGGTTCAACGAGATAGGTTCCTGAAGATTGCTGCATGCCTGACAGGACCACTGCATTCTCAAAGAAGCGAACATATCGTCTGCCGGCAAGTGCAGGGCCTGAATTCAGCGGGTTTTCATAGGCCGGGATTGTGAGCCAGAGAACGGTGTTCAAAGCCGAAAGAACAGCCCCGGCATCAAAGGGGGTGTAGGCATACTTTTTAGCACCCTTCCGTGTTGCGTAGACGCCGGCCTTCTCATCCCAGAGACCTTCCATGTCCACATTAAATATACTCAGGGCCTTCTCTGAAAAGCTGTAATCTCCGGTTACCCTGTAAGCCTCTCCAAGACCATAGACGGAGAGCCCCATCTCTGCTACGGTCTCAGGTTTTTCCCTCAAGAGTTCCCGGGCAAATCCTGCAATGAGTCGAATAGAGTCCTTCCTCTTTTTCCGATCTTCAGTTGCAGCAGCAAATCTGCCATATGCCTCGATTGCAAGTGCTTTCCCAATAATACCCTGTGGCGGCAACCTCCTGGTGGCGTTAAATGCCCTGTCTGCCCACTTCACAGCCCATCTGTTCAGATCAGAATCATTATAAGGCGGGATCTCGGGGTCATCTGAAACGAGTGCGAGGTCTGAAAACGCCCATAACACGGTGATCTGGTCAAGGGGTTCAGGTGCCTCTTTTTTGCCTTCCGGTGATAGCGCAACAAAGAGCCCTTCTTTGTTGACCATCTTCTCTGCAAGGAGCTTTGCCATCTCTTTTGCCTCGGGATACATGGCTATAGCCACTCTCTGGTTAAAATCGGTTTCGTGATAATCACGGTGAAAATTTTTAGCGACCGACTTGATGATGGTAAATGCCAGCGCCGATGGGTCAAGGGTCCTGTCCATCTTCTTCCGGTCCCAGCGCATCGTCTTTTTCCTCTGCAGGTCAACGGACTGGATAAAGTGGGGGTCTCCACCTGCATAAACCGAGGAGACCATTGTCATGTCCTTTATCAGTTCAGCTTTTTTGACCCCGCCCCCTCTTAACCACTCTATCAGACTTGTCATGCCTCCGCCCTTCATCACCTCTCCCAGCCCTGAAAACATCGTCAGATGAGCTACATTGTAGAGGGAATACCAGTAGGCCTGCTTCTGGGCGGCCTCAAGGGTCAGCCCGCTGACAGGTTTCCGTTCTGCATGGGCATAAACTACGAGGAGATTGATGATAAGACCGATTAAAATAAATCTCTTCATATACGTTCCTCCTAAGAATTTTTTACCTAAGTTGAGCGATTTATGAATCTATCCACCTATATCCATCTGAAAGATTATGCAGAGTAGTTGAGAAAATTCATTTTCGACACCTCAAAGTACTATTACTAACTTCCAACCGTTCACCAATTAAATGAACGACGAGACGATTTTTATTATGAAAATTATGTTGAGTTAATGAATTTTATCGGCTGCTCTGCATAATCCATAACCTAAAAATCACCAAATCAGGTTATGGCTATTCAGCCATTAAACCCGATCAACTCAGAAGACCTTTCAACTCTAACAATC
>WGEZ01000030.1 GCA_015492515.1 Nitrospirota bacterium | reverse complement strand
TTTGCTATTCACCCCTCGGGTGAATCTTACGCAAAATTCAAAACCCCTCGGACCCGATCGTGCTGCCCCTGCTATCCTCGTTTAACTCTCTTATCGCTGGATTCGGGATTTAGCATGTTCTATAAGAAATGTATCCAAGCTGTAATTAATCTTTCTCATATCCCCGCCTCTATTATATCAGGATTTCTCGTTGATTCTTCAACAAGCTCCATAGAGATACTTGAAGCTTCATTGGCCCTGTTTTCGTTGCGGCGTGGTCAGTAAAATGGACAACCCTGTGGTTTTTTTATATGGTTCTGTTCTCGATAGCAATGATGATCTCCTTTGAAACCGTCTTGAGCCGTTCTTTTTCCCGTTCGAGGTAGTCTTCCCCGAGCTCCCGCCTCAATCTCTCCAGCTCCTCAACAGGCCCTGTAATATCAATATTGGCAATCCTCCTGAGCGTGTAATCCGAAAGTGTCCCGTAGTCAAGGATATCTTCAAGGAGTGTTCTTACAAAGGGTTTGATGGGGGTGAGTGCCTCCACGTCATCGATGTTCAGAATCGACTTCAGGTTGTTGACAGCCCTCTGCTCCATACTATGCTCAACCCTGTGAGAGGTGTGCCTCTCTCTGAAATTCTTTACAGCCTCATACTCGTCCCAGAACCCATCGCTGAGAGGGAGCATCTCTGTTTCAGCATCCGCCCTGATCCTTTCGTACACATCCTCGAGTGACACTATGTCCATATCCTTCTCGGAATAGTCTTTATGGTGTACATACAGTCTGCCCTTCTTGATAACCACGAACAGTTCATCTCTGTCTGAAGGCTTTGCAACCTTCACCCTTGGAGGGAAGTCCTTCAGTGAATCGACCACCGAAGGGTATCCGGCCTTTATCTCCTCAAATTCTTTCAGTGCCTTCGTATAAAAACTTTCATCCTCGAGATAATCAGGATTCTGCTGGACCCTCCTGTAAAGACCGGACGGTGTCGGCTCCTCATCAATGTCGAATATCTTCGAGTCCTCTCCGAGGGCGTTGTGTATGAGGAACATCTTGTTTGAGGCTATCTCACGGGAGCGTACGAGATCTGCGCCCTTTTCCGTGGGGAAGAAGTTTACGATATAGAGACTGTCAAAGACCCTCTTGCTTATACGGTTTATCCTTCCAACCCTCTGGATGACCCGGACGGGATTCCAGGGTATGTCGTAATTAATGACCATGCCTGCACGGTTGAGGTTGAAGCCCTCGGAGATCCTGTCCGTGGTGAGGAGGATGTCATAGTCATCTGCCTGTTTCTCCTCTGGATAAGAGGCATCAAAGTTTGCATAGATCTCCCGGGTCCTCTTCTTTGTAAGGTCGCCCTTCACGACAAGGACCCTGTTGTTGAAGGCCTTCTGAAGGATCGGCTCGAGGTATTTGACGGTGTCTATGTACTCTGAAAATACAACGGCCTTCCTCTTAGGAGAGGAGGGTGCAGAGATTTGAGGTTTGAGGTTTGAGATGAGACACTCCGCCTTGGGGTCCCGTTCAACAAGATTCAGTCTGTCGATCTCTTCCGTGATGTGTTGGAAGAGTCTCAGATCGGACTCAATGTCATGGAGAAACTCTTCCTCTCTTCTAAACCTCTTGATCTCGTAGATCTTGTGGTTATCTGGATACTCATCCCGCCTTATCCTCTCTGCATACTCTGCAAGGGACTGCTCTATCACCTCGGGGTCCTTGTCGTATATCTTCTCGAGGAGATCCCTGTCAAGGATGTATTTGCCTGTTTTCTCAATGAATGTCAGGACATCGTTCGTGATTCTCGCGAAATTCTCGAGACTCTGTCTGAATGCACCGAAGGAGCTCTCAAAGCGCTTAACGAGAAGTCTCCGCATGAAGTCGTAGAGGTTGAACTGGGAGAAGTACTGAAACCGCAGGTCTTCTTTGAGATCGTCCACCCTCTCCACCTCATAGGCGAAAGGCATGTATATGGCGCCCCTGAAGAGCCCGCCGTCCTCGGGCATGGCGAAGTATTCGTTCATTGTCCTGTCGTAGAATCTGGATTGTTCCTCCGTCAGTTCATAGAACCACTCAACGGGGTCCTCCACCTTTGACAGGTCCTTTACCTCGTCCTTGTAGAATGGGTTCTTCTGGAGGTCAAGCCTGTTCCGCCTTATGGTGACAGGCTCGATGACGTTCTTGATCTGTCCTGCGAGGTAATGTGCCCGGGTCTTTACCTTCTTAAGGTCTATTGTATCTTCACCAAAGAGTGCATTGTAGTAAGCAAGGGCTTTCCGCCGCTTTTTGGGATCTGGCGAGGCAGCATATCTCTTTATATAGGAGAGTCTGTCAAAGACGCCTCTGAACTCGATGAATTTTGCCTCAAGATTATCGGCAAGCGTTATGGTAGACTTTCTGGGAGTAATGAATAGCTTCAAAAGGGAAAATATATCAGCCGGTCTGTTGTTAAAAGGTGTGGCCGTGAGGAGCATGACGTTCCTGCCCCTGCAGATGTTCTTGAGGAGCTCGTAGTCCCTCGTATCCTGATTCCTGAACCTGTGCGCCTCGTCTACGATTACCACCTCGATATCCCTTGCCCTCGAGACATACTCTGCCACCTTTTCAAGGTCACCAAGGGAGAAGGCCTCCCAGCCGAGTTTTGAGAGGTAAAACTCCTCAAGATACCTCTTCCAGCCCTCCGACGCCGCTCTGTCGCCGATAAGTCCGGGAGGAGCGATGACGATCCCTCTCTTCTTGAGTTCGAAGGCCACCGCACAGGCGATGATCGTCTTGCCGAGGCCCACCACATCGGCAATGACGACCCCGTTGTTCTGCTCGATGATGGAGCGCGCCTGTCCTATGGCGTCAAGCTGGTAGTTATAGACCCTGTAGTTGTTCTCGATCAGTACCTGCTCCACCCGCTGACTGAGTTCCGTACCGGTGAAGCACTCAAGATAGGTCTTAAGGACAAGACAGTACGCCTCGAAGGGGGTTATCTCCTTTATAAGCGTTTCCTTTTCTATGATCTCTATGAGTCTTTTTCTGGTCTCCTCGGACTCTGTGATGGGCACGGCCTTCTCCCAGAGACCGTCAAAGTACTCCTCAGCCTCCTCAACCCCGTAATCGCTGATCTCAACGTTAAACTCATGCTGCTTTGTCAGCCCCGCATGGGTGAGGTTGCTGCTGCCTGTAATGAAGAGCGCCTTTCTGCCGACCTGTGTCTGTTCCAGCTTGAAGATGTAGAGCTTTGCATGGTTTGGCTCATAGGTTTTCCTGATCACCAGACGGCCGTCTCTTATGAGCTGCACGAAGAATCCGACCTGTCGGTAGAATTCACTGTTGTCAAAGTGTTCGGTGTTGATGGAGCTTCTTATCGACTTGAAGAAGTTGTGGACCCTCTCGTCGTCCGAGAGGGGAAACCGGTCACCTCCGTGCTCCACGAGGCCGTGTATCGTCCTGTCGACGTCAAGCCCTACAAGGACCCTGAGCACAACGGCTGGATTGTTTTTTAAAGCCTCGTACAGCTCTTTGACGCCGGAGAAATAGAAGAAGCCCACCAGAAACTTCAGTTCCCTGCTCTTTGAGAGGAGTTCAAGCAGTCTCTTCTTGAGTTTCCTGGTAGCACTATTCGTGATGAAGTTAGACATTTCTTGTTTCAGGTCCGGCATGCCGGCAAGATCATGCCGCGTTGTGTCCGCCTTCGTGTTTGCGGTCCTGCTTTTCAGGGATCCCGCTTTTTAAAAAATTATACCATAACCTGTCAGACTTCCTTCCCGGCTCGATCTCCAAAGATACGGATAGGAGAAAGCAGGGGGCTGCTACATCTCCTGCGTGTAGAGGATGTCCCCCACAACGATCCTGTTTATAACCCGGAGGGATTTCAGGGGGGTCCTTATCAGCACCCCCTCGGGCGTGAGACCTTCGATGATCCCGAGTGCGAGGGTGTCTTCGTCGTGGTTGATGCCTGTCAGGGTGCCGGACTCCACCTTCCGCACATCAATGGCGCCTCCGTTTCCGTTGCGGACAAACTCCACCCTGCCGGGAGGGATTTCGACGAGCCTGGACTTATCGAAGTATTCCCTGAATTTTTCCTCCCGATACTTGATCCTTTCCTCTCTGGACCTCTTCCTCGCAAACCGGGATACCTGGAGGCGGTGAACATGCACGTCCCCGACGAGGGAGAGGAGCTGTTCGAGCTCGTCATGCCGCTGCAGGGCGATGATCCGCTCCGGCCTCACGGCCCTTATCTTGCCGATCTTCAGTGCCAGGCCGACCTCGCCCGAGATCAGGCCTGTCGTGTCGACGAGGACGGTCTTTACACCCTCTGCTTCAGAGATATCAACCATCCTCCTGGTGCCTTCTATCATTGCAGAGACCCTCTTTGCAGGGTTCAGGACGCCTACAAAAAATATCCTCTCCGGCTTGAAGATGTTTATATCCTCCGGTTTGTTGAATACCTTCATGCAGATCGTTCCCGGCAGACCGAGGGATGACTGGCCTATGTCGGAGTCAACGAGGGAGACCCTGATCCCGCGGCAGAGGAGCTCCTTTATCAGGTATTTCGCAAGGGTTGATTTGCCCGAGTCCACTGCTCCGAGCAGCAAGGCTGTACCGCCGCAAACCGTCAACTCCCCTGCGAGGGCCTTCCATTCAGCTTCAGGAATGACGGCCATCGAAAGAATTATAGCAGAGCCCGCCACGAAGTTACAGGTGACATATCAACGCCCTGCCAGCGAGTGCAGAAGGGCCCCCGGTAAAGATAGACCGCTCGCACGGAGCTGGTGCAGACATGATGCATTTGGAAGCGTATCGAGAAAGACCCCAGGGGGTATGATCCTTGAAGTATTCACATGACCCTATCTGCTTATCCTTATCTCCACCCTTCTGTTCTTTGCCCTCCCCTGAGGGTTGTCGCTGCCGTCCGGGTTCTCGTTCGGAGCCACGGGCATGGACTCTCCATAGCCCTTTGTCTCAAATTCAAGGTCAGCCAACCCTCCCTTCCGGATAAACCACCGTCTTACCGCTTCAGCCCTCTTTTGAGAGAGTCTGAGGTTGTAAGCTTCGGAGCCTTTGGAATCCGTGTGTCCTTCGATCAGTACGTGCTTCCATCCCAGTTCTTTGATCCCCCTGGCCAGTTTCTTCAAGGTCTCTTCGGCCTCTTTCTTTATCTCCCACCTGTCGAAATCGAAGAGGACGTCACCGGAAAGGGAGACCTTCACCTCTGTCCCGACCTTCTCGGCACCGAGCTCGGCAAGGTTCCTGTTTATCTCGACCACACTGCCTCCATAGCCGACAGCCCTGATGCCGATAATCCCTATCGAACTCCCTGATATATTGATCGCCCCCCTCTCCGGTCCGAGCCTCTTGAGGGATGCCTCTGCAGCCCTGACCGCCTCCGGGTCGTCAGGGCCTGAATAGGCAGAGGCGGAAAGGGGTGTTATAAAGGCCGATACGAGCAGGCAGACAAAGGCGCTGATTGTTCGATTCATTACCGGCACCTATCGTTTCAGCCTGACGCCCTCGAAGGGAAGAAAGCCCGGAAGATATATGTCGATCTCCTCAGTCCCCTCAGGCGGGGCAGGGAATTTGATCCAGACGAAGGCCTTCCCTCCAGGCGGTATCTTCTCCTTGAAGAAGCCGCCATCCCAGTTGTATTTCACGGGACCCGCGATATACATCCCTTTCTCGTCCTTGAGGCCGAAGTATTTCTTCTTCTCCTTGATGTCGATATAGTAAGTTTGGGCGAAGCTTATCCCCGGCTCAAGGGTTTTCCCGGTTATGTTCTTGAGGGAGAACTTGACGGTCAGCACCCCGTTCCTGACCTTCAGCCCTACGACGGAGGCCTCAAGCGTTCCGTCCGATGAGGGCTGGGTGTCGATGGGTGTCATCGCCGATGATGACAAAGCAGGCAAAAAGACCAGGACCAGAACAAGTCCAAGGATATGAACCTTCTTCATGGCATCCACTCCTTACCGAATTCTTTTCCAGTGGCCGGGTATCCACCGACCTTTTCGGTTGTAATGTCCCCTGACCCATACAAATCCAGGCTTTACCGCCGGCCTCCAGTATCCTGCAACCCAGACAGTACCGTTCCAGTAACCCTGGACCCAGACAAAGCCGGCCTTCACCTTCACGGGTTTCCAATGACCGGGGATCCAGTTGCCTTCATCATCCCAGTGCCCTTCTACCCAGATGTAACCCTCTCTATGTGCAGGCCTCCAGAAACCAGCCACCCATACATATCCGTTCCAGAATCCCGGTACCCAGACATACCCCTTCCTGGCCTTGACAGGCTTCCAGTAACCGAATATCCACCTGCCATCCGGCCCCCAGTGACCCTCAACCCAGACATAGCCCTCTCTGTGCGGAGGTCTCCAGAAACCGCCGACGTAGAAGCCCTTTGGATGTTTATATCTCGGCACCCAGACATAGCCCTTTCCCGGCGGGGGTGGACGATGCGGCAGTGGTGCAGGAACAAATATCTTCCTGAGCTTGACGACAGGGGGCTTTGGACGTCGTGGTTTGGGGGGTTTTGGAGGTTGTGAGAAGGCGGTGGAAGAGATGTTGAAGAAGATGTAACCACATATCAAGGTCAGCAAAAGAAACGACCTCCTGCAGGATCCTGACATGGCTTCCCTCCTCTGTCTTTATGGTGACGACATCTATTATATCATACAAAGCGGATCGTGTTAAGTGCTTAGAGTGAAATTTTCCAGCCCTCACCGGGACGGTGTATTTCACCTCATGGATCCCCGAAAGAGGCCCAGCTGCCGTACGGGCCACACAGCGTCAGGCCTCACGCCGATAAATCTCCGGGGAGTTCAGGGCGATTGACTTTTTCAGGATGATTGTTTTATATATTTATGGAGGCGATGGAGTCCGCCTTTAACCGCCTGTGGCTCTGCCATAGGGCTGATGACTCCTGTAACACACTGTTGCTACAGGAGGTGCTGTATGGCAGGGTACATCCTTGAGAAGATCAACCCGCCCGTGGTCGGTTTCCTCGAATTCCCCTCAAACACGGCTCATGCAGATTCTGTCTTCTCCGGAGGCAGCCCATGGCTGTAAGCATAGCGCTTGTCGTGATCCTGGGACTCTTCGCCGATTACCTGTTCCGGAAGATGAAACTCCCGGGCCTTGTGGGGATGCTCATCGTGGGGGTGATCTGTGGTCCCTATGTGCTTAACCTGATGCAGCCCGAGCTCATGAAGGTGTCGGCAGACCTCAGGATGGTGGCGCTGATCGTGATACTCCTCAGGGCGGGCCTTGAACTGAGAAGGGACACCCTCAACCGCGTGGGAAGACCTGCACTGCTTCTGTCAGTCATTCCGGCTGTATTTGAAGGCGTCGTCATCACCGTGCTCGGTCCTTACTTTCTCGGTATAGACCATCTTGAGGCCGCCATACTCGGGGCGATACTTGCCGCGGTCTCTCCCGCTGTGGTGGTGCCTCTGATGATCAACTTTATAGACAGGAGGATGGGCACCGGAAAGGGCATCCCCACGCTGATGCTCGCCGGCTCATCGGTGGATGATGTGTTCGTTATAGTGATATTCTCCATCCTCCTCGGGATGTACACAGGTGCAAAGACGAACATGTTTTTGAAACTCCTCGAGATACCGGAGTCGATAATCCTTGGCATACTGACAGGTGCCGTTGCAGGCTATGTCCTCTACCGGTTATTTGAAAGATTCAATCTGAGGGCCACGAAGATGACGATAAACATCGTGGCCGTATCGATCCTGCTTATCTGGCTCGAAGAGGCGTTAAAGGGCGGGATCGCCATCTCAGGTCTTCTTGGTGTGATGACCATCGGATTCATCCTGCTTGAGAAGTCGGAGATAAGGGCACACAAGATGTCGCAGAAGCTCTCAAAGGTCTGGATATTCGCCGAGATACTCTTATTCGTCCTGGTGGGTGCAGAGGTGAACATAGAGGTTGCCCGGGATGCGGGCCTTCAGGGGGCTGCCTTGATATTCTTAGCCCTGGTGGCGAGAAGCATCGGGACCTATATATCTTTATACGGCACGGACCTCAACATCAAAGAAAGGCTCTTCTGCGTCATTTCCTACATACCAAAGGCAACGGTGCAGGCAGCGATCGGTGCTGTGCCGCTTGAGATGGGTGTAGACAACGGTGACGTCATCCTTGCAGTGGCGGTGTTGTCCATTCTGTTGACCGCCCCTCTCGGTGCGATTGGTATAATGATCACGGGAAACAGGTGGCTGGAGAAGGAGGCCCCGGGGGCATCCGCCGGCGAGAAGGCCGTGGAGTCGAAAACGAGGGGGTATAAATAATGCGACGTAAAAGGGCGGTCTTCCTCGGTCACTCCCTGATCGAGTTTGGAGACTGGCAGGAGTGGTTTCCGGAACTCGATGTAACAAGCCTCGGTGTTGCCGGTGAGACCACGCAGGGGCTTGCCTCAAGAATTGAAAGCATCCTGAAAAGCTATCCGGAGGCCGATTTCTATGTGCTCATGTCGGGCATAAACAACATCGCCATGGATGATTTCGGCTTTCTCGAGAGTTACAGATGGATAATCAGAAGACTGAAGAAACACTCCCCAGAATCAAGGATCATTGTCAACAGCATGCTTCCCTGTATGGTGGAGTTTATCGACAACAAGGACATACAGAGCGTCAACGAGGAACTGAGCGGCATCGCAGATGACGAAGGCGCAGAGTTTATAGATCTATATAACGCCTTTGTTGACGGCTCCGGCAACGTAATCCATGACTATCTCCTTGACGACGGTGTGCACTTGAGTGAGGAAGGTTACAGGGTGTGGGTTGAGGAACTGAGAAGGGTCTTTCAGCAACACTGATCCCTGCCGCCGGGAGTGATGTCCATGTCTCTCGTCAACCGAGGCTCGCCGTAAAGGAGAACTGCCTGTCCGCCCAGGCTTACGCCTTCCTCCCAGAGGGCCTTGACTATCCTGACCGCCTTGCTGAAGGGCAGCCTTCCCTCCTTTCTCATCCATTGTCTTTCCCAGGCCTCGAATGCCTCGGCATCCTTGATCATCTCCCGACGCCTCTCAGAGAAGATTTTTCACGATGACAACGTTATCTGATATTATACATCAAGTTGCAGGAATTTCGTTTTCCGGACTCGGAGATGAGGATTTCGACCGTGACCTTGGCTTTCCCGACGGCTGTACAGGTAAAATAATCGTATGATCTTTGTCGCCGATGCGATGCTCGGGCGCCTTGCGAAATGGCTGAGGTTCCTCGGCTATGATGTGCTCTATTTCAGGGACATTGATGACAGGGATCTGGTGCGGATCGCAAGGGCGGAGGGGAGGGTCCTGCTAACGAGGGACAGGACTCTGGCGGAGAGGTTCAACGTGAGGTCCATGCTCATCCGTTCCGATGGGTTGAGGGAGCAGCTCCTGGAGGTCTTCTCCAGGTTCCCTCCCGGGGAGGGCGCGCCGAGGCGGTGCATGAAGTGCAACGTTCCGCTTGAGCCTGTGGCGGAGAAGACCGAGGTGAGGGACCTTGTACCGGAGTATATCTACATCCATCACGACCTCTTCCAGAGATGCCCGCTCTGCGGCGGTGTCTACTGGCAGGGATCGCATGCAAGAAATATCATGGAGGTGATAGAGGAGCTCAACCGATGAAGAGCCCGGCCGCCTGCTTCAGGGAAGACTCATCGCCGATCAGGAAGATGATATCCCCTTCCTGGAAGACGAAGTCGGCCCCCGGGCCCTGCATCATCTTCTCTCCCCGCTTGACAGCTATCACCAGGGCTCCGGTCCTGTTGCGTATGTCCAGGTCCTTTATGGAGGAGCCGACGGCGGGAGAGCCGCTCCGGACGACGTAGCTCTCGTAATCCACGTCGGGCATCAGGGCGATGGTGTCGTGGAAGAGCCTCTTCGGCGTCTCTCCCTTGATGAACAGCCTGTAATGATCCTTCCTGAACCTCTCGGCATACTGTTCGATCAGCGTCCTGGGCATGTTGTAGAACTGCAGCACCCTCGAGAAGAGCTCGATGGATGTCTCGAACTCCTCGGGTATCACCTCGTCGGCTCCGAGGCCGAGCAGGTCTTCGACCTCCGCCAGGTATCTTGTCCGCACCACGGTATACAGGCGGGGGTTGAGCTCCCTCGCGATCTTGACGATCTTTCTCGTGGCCGTGGGGTCTGATATCGCCACAACGAGCACCCTTGCCCGTTCGACACCCATCTTGTGGAGGATCTCCGGGCTCGTGCCGTCACCGTAGAAGATTGGTTCGCCTTTGCTGCGCATCGCCGTAACCGTCTGGTTGTTCAGTTCAAGGATCACGTAAGGGACCTCAAGCTCCTTCAGGACGAAGGAGAGGTTCCTGCCGTTGAGTCCGAAGCCGACGATGATGACATGGTCCGTCTTCCTGGTCCGCACACCGGTGATCTCGGCCCCGGTCCTCGTTCTCTGGAGCCTCTGCAGGAGCCTCCTCGACGTGACCCATGTCGAGACCCTGGGTGAGAGGGCAACGAAGAGGGGCGTCAGGAGCATGGTGATTATTGCCGAAGAGAGGAAGAGCTGGTAGTCGCCGTCGGTGAGGATCCCTGCCTTGAGCGCGGTCACGGAGAGGACGAAGGAGAACTCACCGATCTGGGCGAGTATCAGTCCGCTGTGGAGGGAGACCCTCAGGTGGTTGCCCATCATGGTCATGGCCGCCGTCGTAGCAACCGTCTTCAGCACGATGACGGCGGCGACTATCAGTGCCACAGCCGGCAGGTGTGTGATGAAGTAGTTGATGTCCATCAGCATACCGACGGAGATGAAGAACAGTCCGTTGAAGCTGTCCTTGAAGGGGAGTATGTCCGATATCGCCTGATAGGAATACTCTGACTCCGAGATCACGAGCCCTGCGATGAAGGCCCCCAGTGCAAGGGAGAGGCCGAGCTTGTAAGTGAGGAACGCCGTGCCGAGACATATGAAGATGATACTCGTCACGAAGATCTCCCTCTTCCTGGTGTGGACGATCTGATGCAGCACCTTCGGTATCAGCCAACGGGCCGAGACGATGATGGCGACGACGACGACAGCGGACTCGAGCAACACCCAGGGGATCCTCGCAAGCCCCCTCTCGGTGCCGGCGAGTACGGGGATCATCAACATGAAGAGAACCACGCAGAGGTCCTGGAAGATCAGGATAGAGACGCTGATCCTCCCGTGGGGGGAATCTATCTCGGCCCTGTCGAAGAGCATCTTCATCACGATGGCCGTGCTGCTCATCGAGATGAGAAAGGCGAACACCATGGAGGTGTTTATCCCGATTCCAGAGCTGTAGGAGATGAGAAAGACGATCAAGGAGGTCAAGAAGACCTGGAGAAACCCTCCTGCCAGGATCGCCCTCCTGAGGGTGAGCAGGCTCTTGAGGGAGAACTCGAGCCCGATGGTGAACAGCAGGAGGATCACCCCTATCTCTGCAAAGACCTCCACAAGATGAACGTCCTTTATGAGTTCAAGGCCGTGGGGACCGAGCAGGATGCCCGCTATCAGAAAGCCCACGACGGAAGGGACCCTGAGCCTGTCCAGGATGAAGACCACGATCCCGGAGAGTCCAAAGATGATGACCAGGGATTTCAGGAACTCGAGCTCAACCATAGAGAGAGTTTATCATAGATATTAAAGGCGTTGGCAACTTCTTGAGAACGATCCTTTCCACCCCGTCCATGACCCGGTCGCACGTTTACAGCCCTTGAGGGGTGTCTTCAGAAAGCTTGAGGTAAGGCCGGAGACCGGGAAGCAACAAGAAAAAATAGAAAGCGACCAGGGAGGGGCAATCCATTGAACCCGTCGGGCGAGCTCACCCTCTGCCCGACGGGCTGCCCGGCGGTGGACATAGATCATCCACTCACTGGTTGATCACCTTGATCGCTTTTTTGTCGTTTGCCGTCTTGAAGATGCAAGTCGAGGTCCTGCCTTTAGATGTGGTGCCGTAGACATAGTCTATGTTGATACCTGCATCGGCGATCATCCTGGAGACCTTCTGCAGCTGTCCCACCCTGTTCGGCATCTCCACGGCGACCGCGTCCTCAACCCCCGGCTTTATATCGAGCTTGGCAAGGGCCCTCCTGGCCTTTGCGGTGTTGTCCACAGCCATTGTGAAATAGGCGTTGTTCTCGGTCTCATAGGCACATAGGGCCAGTATATTGACCTTCGCAGCCGAGATCGCAGCGGTCACATCTGCGAGGAGACCGGCTCTGTTCGGGATAATGAAACTGATCTGTTTCACCTTCGTTGCCTTTGCCATGACACACCTCCTTTACTTTCCGAGTCCGCCTCTCAAGGCTTCGGCAATGTCTTGCATCTCCTTGCCGAGAAATATGAGTATGTCGTCGAGGACTATAACACCAATCACCTTCCCTAACGCTTCCCACACCCATATCGGTCATGAATTTCGCCGCGTCCATCACTGTTGAGTTCTGAGGAAGGGATGTTACATCCGTTGACATTAACGGCTGTAATGACATCGTCTCTTCCCTCCTTTCCGGGTATCTAATACAAGTATATCACACTGCACTGCATATGAGACCTGAAATCGGCTGTCGTTTTTTTTAAAAAAACTTATATGTTAAAATAAGCTATCATGATCACTACAAAAAGACCGTACACCATCACCAGGGGGAAGGTCATATTCGATTACGGAAGACTCTACTGCGACACCCCCGAAAAGCTCCTGAGGAGCGAGCTTTTCGAAGAGATCGTCGACCGTTTCATCGAAAGGATCGCCTCCAAGGGAAGTCCGATCTTCGCCTACCTCAAGGAGAACCTGCCCCGCCTGCGGAGGGATGAGATGACGGGGGCGGTTGTGAACCTCTTCAGGCTCCTTTCGAGCCACACCGCTGAGGAGATCATCTCGATAAACAGTGAATACCGGCACCTCCTTTCCGAGAAGGAGTATATGTACGAGCTCATCGAGGAGCTGTACAACTACTGGAGGAGGTTCGAGAGGTTCATCTTCATCGAGGCACCGAAGAGGTCGAGGTACTCGCAGAACAGCCTCCACCACTCCCAGTTCATAAAGGCGAACGAGGAGTTCCGAAACCTCGTCCTCTACGTCTACAGACGTATCAGCGAGAACCTGATTGGGAAGAACCCCAGGGTCTACAGGCAGCTGCCTGCGGGGGCGAATATGGGCATGCTCCTTGAGAAGATAGACTGGTATTGCACCGGGTTGTATTCCGTCCTGAAGGAGATCCCCTTCATCCGCCTCTCCCTTATCGAGCCGCCACTCATACTTTACCCGAGGATGAACAAGAGGAAGGGGAGGTTCGAGGAGATAGGGGAACTGACGGAAGATATGCTCCGGTTGAACCCCGACGACTGGTACTGCTTCCCCGCAAAGGTGGGAGACCTGACGGCGTTCATATACTTCCATAAGGACTTCATATCCCTCGGTCTCTCCCTCAGCAACCTCTTCGAGATCGCCGACTACGACGAGATAGACGGCAGGAGGCCCGACCTGATGCTCCTCTTCGGCCTGGAGGACCTCCCGGGCGACACCGTCTTCTATGAAGACAGAGAGGCCGGCACCCTCGTCGGTCTCATCAGACACTCGGAGGATGTGGACTACTTCGGCTACTTCAAGAAGATGACCCTCACACTCCATAACATCGCAATGCTGAGGAAGGGCAGGCTCCCAGTGCACGGAGCCATGGTCTACATAAGGCTGAAGGAAGGGGGAGAGGCCAATGTCGTAATCATCGGCGACAGCGGGGCCGGAAAGTCCGAGACCCTCGAGGCCCTCCGCACCCTGGCAGAGGAACACATCTGCGAGATGAGGATCATCTTCGATGATATGGGCTCCCTCGGGCTTGACGGCAGCGGAAGGGTTGTCGGGTACGGGACGGAGATAGGGGCCTTCGTCAGGCTCGACGACCTGCAGCCGGGGTATGCCTACGAAGAGATCGACAGGAGCATATTCATGAACCCGGACAAGACGAACGCGAGGCTGATAATCCCCGTGACCCGCTATCACCACATAATCAAGGGCTATCAAGTGGATATAATGCTCTATGCAAACAACTATGAACAGATAGACGAAGATCATCCCGCGATCGAGCTCTTCGAAACCCCTGAAGACGCCCTTGCCGTCTTCCGCAGCGGCGCCCGGCTTGCAAAAGGGACCACCGATGAGAAGGGCCTCGTCCATACATACTTCGCCAACCCCTTCGGCGCGCCCCAGCGGAAGGAGGTGCACGAAAGGTCTGCCGAGCTCTACTTCAGGAGGATGTTCGAGACAGGCGTGAAGGTCGGGCAGATGAGGACGAGGCTCGGGATAGAGGGGTTCGAGCAGATCGGTCCGAGGACCGCTTCCATCGAGCTGTTCAGATTAATTCAGGACCTTGCAGGAGTAGACGGTTAATACCTTGAGAAAGAGGGCGTTCCTGTCACTGGCGCTTGTCTTCACAGTGATAATGTCCGGTACCGTCGGCTACTCCATCATAGAGGGATGGAACCTCTTCGATTCCCTCTACATGACGGTCATCACCCTCTCAACCATCGGTTACCAGGAGGTGAGGCCCCTTTCTCATACAGGGAGGGTGTTCACCATAATCATCGTCTTCGTCGGTGTGGGTGTGGTGGCCTATGCGATCAACAACGGGATCAGGATCATCTTTGAAGGCGAGATCCAGAAGGCCCTGGGGAGGAGGAAATTGGAAAAGAGGCTTAAGCTGATCAAGAACCACTTCATTGTTTGCGGCTACGGCCGCATGGGAAGGATAATCTGCAGGGAGCTCAAGGCCAAGGGTGTTCCCTTCGTCGTGGTGGAGAAGGAGCGCCAGGAGCCCGATCAGGAGGATGAGATCGTCTTCATCTACGGCGATGCAACGAAGGACGAACTTCTCAAGGAAGCCGGTATAGAGAGGGCCAGGGGCCTGATCTCCGTCCTCTCCACGGACGCCCAGAACCTCTTCGTGGTCTTGAGCGCCAGAGAGCTCAACCCGGACCTCTTCATCGTGGCGAGGGCGGGTGACGAGGGCTCGGAGCAGAAGCTCCTCAGGGCAGGGGCTGACAGGGTGGTCTCCCCCTACCACATAGGAGGGCTGAGGATAGCGCATACGGTGCTGAAGCCGGCTGTTGTGGACTTCCTTGAGCTTGCGACCAAGACGGGGTATCTCGAGCTGGAGCTGGAGGAGGTGAAGGTGGAGGAGAACTCGTCCCTTGCAAACAAGACCATCCATGAGGCAGGCATCGGCAGGGAGCTCGGCGTCATCATAGTGGCCATCAAGCGGAGGAACGGGGAGATGAAGTTCAACCCCATGCATAATACGGTGATGAAGCCGGGTGAGACGCTGATAGCCATAGGGGAGGTGAAGAGACTGAAGGTCCTGGAGAGGCTCGCCAAAGGAAAGGCTGCTTCATGAGAGGATCTTCAGCCCGGGGGTCATGCTTCAGCGGCCTTGATGGCTTTCTCAAAAAGCTCGTTCAGTTTCTCCGTCTCCTGGCAGAGCTTCTCGAGGAGATCGGCCAGCCTCCGGTTGCCGGAGGAGGAGGCCTTCGCCGCCCAGTTCCTGTAGAGGAGGGCGTGTTCGTTGTTGTGCTCCAGCCAGTGATGGAGCAGCATCTTCAGCTTTTCAAGGTCATCCACGAGGCACCTGCCGGAAGACCCTGGTAGGTCACGGCACTCAGAAGAACAGACCGCCGACATAGCCGATCTCGTACATTATTATGATCCCCAGGACGATGCTTATCGTCCCTGCAGCCCTCTCCACCAGGGTATGGAGTTTATCAAACCTTGCGGTCAGTACGAAGGGCAGCCCGATCACCGCGCTCACCGCCAGCATACCCAGGATCGAGCCGATGCCGAAGACCAGTATATAGAGCAGGCCCTGGAGCACCGACTTCACCGTGGTCAGAACCAGAAGCGTCAGGGCCGCACTGCCCGCCAGGCCGTGTATCATCCCCACGACGAAGGATCTGTGGCCGTGGTTGTGGTGGGACGAGCCTCTGTGGGAGTGGAAGTGGACGTGGGCTATACGGTCGTGTTCGTGCCTATGGAGATGGATCTTCTTCCCCTTCGTTTTTCTCAGGACGTCTACCCCCAGGAGCACCAGGACGATGCCCACCACGAACTCGAAGCTCAGTGCTATCTTATCAGGCATGGCCAGCTTGAAGGTCAGCAGCACAAGGCCCACCAGGAAGAGGGTGAGGGTATGGCCCGCTCCCCAGAGGGCACCGTAGAGGGAGGACCTCTTTACGCTCCTCGTACGGCTTACGATCGTCGAGACGGCAACGACGTGATCGGCGTCAAGGGCGTGTTTCAGTCCCAGGAGAAGCCCCAGGCCTAGCAGGGTTATCAACTGTGATGGTTCGGTCATCTCGATCTCTCCTGTTTTGAGAAAATAAAAGGCCATGAAAGCCCACCTTCATGGTGATGAACCTTCATGGCCTTTCACAGCCGGTGCATCCGACGGATCCTGTATCCCGAGACGAAGGGTTTCAACCCGGCCGGTGAGGCCGCCTCGTCTCTGCACAGACCTTCCTGGTCAGTGCCTCCAGGATACCGTCCATCTGTCCGG
The DNA here is from genome assembly GCA_015492515.1 of Nitrospirota bacterium. GTDB lineage: Bacteria > Nitrospirota > Thermodesulfovibrionia > Thermodesulfovibrionales > JdFR-85 > S146-64. The sequence continues at coordinate 647 of WGEZ01000030.1, read as the reverse complement.
CACGGGACCATCCGCCGGACACCGACTGATTCTATTATACATCAAACCCTCCGGGATGTCAAACAGGGAAGGCTAACGATGGGCTTCCGCCCAGTTCTTTCCGTAGCCCATCTCGACCCTGATGGGGACCTCGAGCGAAGCGGCGCCCTCCATCTGCCGTTTTATCAACTCCCCGGCGGTGGCGAGTTCATCCTCAGCCACCTCGAAGACGAGCTCGTCGTGCACCTGAAGGAGCATCCTGCTCTTCAGGCCCCTGGCCTTTATCTCTCTGTGTATGCCTATCATCGCCATCTTTATGATGTCCGCTGCAGAACCCTGTACGGGGGTGTTCATGGCCAGTCTCTCGCCGAGGGCCCGTCTCTGGGAGTTGCCCGCCTTCAGCTCGGGGATCTCCCGCTTCCTCCCGAAGAGCGTCCTTACATGGCCGAGCCTGGACGCCTCCTCCACGGTCTGCTCCATGTAGCGCCTGACACCGGGATGCTTCTCGAAGTACTGCTCTATGTACAGCCCGGCGTCCTCCCTCGGGATGCCGAGGGCCTCGGACAGGCCAAAGGCGGAGATCCCGTAGATGACGCCGAAGTTCACCGTCTTTGCCACCCTCCGCATCTCGGGGGTCACTGCATCCTCCGAGACCCCGAAGAGCTCCG
>WGEZ01000029.1 GCA_015492515.1 Nitrospirota bacterium | reverse complement strand
GTCCTGATAGGGGATCGCGGAGAGGGCACGGGGTTTCACCTCAGGTATTTCGAGATCGCGCCGGGCGGGTTCAGCAGTTACGAGACCCACAGGCACGAGCACGTGGTGATAGGGGTCAGGGGGAGGGGGAAGGTGAGGATGGGCGGCAGGGTGGTGGAGATCGGTTTCCTCGACACCCTCTACATCGCACCCCATACCCCCCACAGGCTGTACAACCCCTTCGAGGAGCCCTTCGGCTTCCTCTGCATCGTCGATGCAGTACGGGACAGGCCGAGGCCGGCGGGATAGTGTGCGCGGGGAAGAACCGAGGCATGATGGGCGCATTGAGCCTTAAATGGAAATACATAATCTTCACGCTCCTGATACTCTTCATTGTGCTCGGGGGGTTCTTCCTCTACAACCTCAAGTACCAGGAGAGACTGATCATAGAGGACGACAAGGAACGGGTGGAGCTGATCGCGGAGATCATCAAGAACGGCCTGATCACCATCATGCTCGAGGGGAGGGGGAAGGAGTTCCAGAAGTTCCTCGAGTCCCTCATCGCGGAGGACATCAAGGAGGTGAGGATCTTCAGACCCTCCGACGGCGCCATACTCGCCTCTTCGATACCGACGGAGGTGGGGGAGAAGATCTACACCCTCGATATGCAGAGATACATGAACCAGGATCAGCCGGAGGTCTTCACCCGTCAGGGCGACGGCGAGCCCTTCTACTCCATGGTCGTGCCGATCCCCAATGAACGGCCCTGCCAGAGGTGCCACAGGGACGACGGTGAGGTGAGGGGTGTTCTCGACGTGGAGGTCTCGACACGCAAGACCGCCGGACGGATCAGCGAGCTCAGAGAGAGGACCGCCGTCTTCTCCCTGCTCACCTTCCTCTCCCTCGCCGTGGCCCTGGCCATCCTCACAACCCTGCTTGTGAACAGGCCGGTGGAGGGTATCATTAGGACGATGAAGAAGGTGGAGGCCGGTGATCTGAGCGTGAGGTTCGTAACGGGCCGGAAGGACGAGATCGGGAGGCTGGCTGCGTCGTTGAACTCGATGCTCGCCGAGCTGGACAAGGCGAGGCAGGAGATCCACCGCTGCCATGCCGAGGAGATGAGGCATGTGGAGAGGATGGCCACGATGGGTGAACTCGCAGCGGCGCTCGCCCACGAGATCAAGAACCCCCTCGCAAGCATAAGCAGCGCGATACAGGTGATATCCGACGACTTCGGCCAGGACGACCCGAGGAGGGAGGTGATCGAGGACGTGGTGAGGGAGATCGAGAGGCTGGACAAGACGGTGAGGGACCTCCTCAGCTTTGCAAAACCCTCTGAACCGAAGCGTATCTATGTGGACATAAGGACCCTGATCGAGAGGACGGTGAGCCTCGTCAAGGCACAGGCGGAGAAGCAGAACATACAGTTGAGGGTGGACTACGGGAAGGACGTCGACGGTGCGGTCTTCGATCCACAGCAGATCCAGCAGGTGATGATGAACATCATCCTGAACGCCTTCCACGCCATGCCCGGCGGCGGCGCGCTCCAGATAGGGGTGAGAAAGGTGGACGAGACGCTCCAGATAAGTCTCTCCGACACAGGCGAGGGGATCCCCGAGAAGTCCCTGAAGAGCATCTTCAAGCCCTTCTTCACCACGAGGCATACGGGCACGGGGCTTGGTCTCGCCATAAGCAGGAACATCGTGGAGGCCCACGGCGGCGAGATAAGGGTCGAGAGCCAGGTGGGTATCGGGAGCACCTTCAAGATCATACTGCCCGCCTGATGGAGTCGACGATGCAGGGAGCAAAGATACTGATAATCGACGACGAGAAGCTCCTGAGGTGGTCCCTGGAGCAGAACTTCCTCAAGGAGGGTTACTCCGTGATCTCTTCGGGAAACGGTGAGGAGGGGCTGAACCTCTACAAGGAGGAGCTTCCGGACATAACGCTGCTGGACGTGCAGCTGCCCGACGGCTCCGGTATGGCGGTCCTGGAGAAGATAAAGGAGATCGACAGGGATGCGATCGTGATCATGATCACCGCCTACGGAGACATCCAGACCGCTGTGAGGTCCATAAAGATCGGCGCCTATGACTTCGTGGAGAAGCCCTTCAACATGAAGAAGCTGAACATCATGATAGAGAAGGCGCTGGAGACGGTCGTCCTCAGGAAAGAGGTGAGCCAGCTGAAGAACAAGCTCTCTGTCCAGTACGGGTTCGACAGCATAATCGGTGAATCGGAGGTGATGAGGGGGGTCTTCGAGCTCGTTCAGAAGGTGGCCAGGAGCGATGCAACGACGGTGCTCATCCTCGGTGAGAGCGGCACCGGGAAGGACCTCGTCGCAAAGGTGATACACTACCAGAGCAGGAGGGCGGGCAGGCCCTTCATGGAGATAAGCTGCACGGCCCTGCCGGAGGCCCTGATAGAGAGCGAGCTCTTCGGTTTCGAGAAGGGTGCCTTCACGGACGCCAAGACGATGAAGAAGGGGCTCTTCGAGCTCGCCGACGGCGGGAGCATCTTCCTCGACGAGATCGGAGACATGAAGCTCAACACCCAGGCGAAGCTGCTGAAGGCCATCGAGAACAAGACCTTCAAGAGGATAGGGGGGATCAAGGACATCTCCGTGGATGTGAGGGTGATCGCCGCCACGAACAGGGACCTTGAGGAGGAGGTGAAGAGAGGCGGCTTCAGGGGGGACCTCTATTACAGATTGAACGTAATCCCGATCCAACTCCCGCCCCTCAGGGAGAGGGGAAAGGACATCGTGTTGCTTGCGAGATACTTCATCAACCAGTACAACAGGGAGTTCAGAAAGACCGTCAGGGGGTTGACCCGTGAGACGGAGAGGCTCTTTCTGGAGTACTGCTGGCCCGGCAACGTGAGGGAGCTGAAAAACGTCATCGAGAGGGTGATGATACTGGAGAACGACGAATTCATCAGGCCCGAGTACCTCCCGATCGAGATCAGGTCGGCGGAGTTCATCCAGAGGGCCGGCCCCGAGGAGCTCGACATAAGGATCCCAGCGGGAGGCATAGACATCGAGGATGTGGAGAAGAGGCTCATCAGGAGGGCGCTCCAGATGACCGGAGGAAACCAGACGAAGGCGGCGAAGCTGCTGAACATCACCAGGGATACACTCCGGTACAGGATGCAGAAGTACGGCCTTCCCGGCCCTGATTGATCATCAAGACGGGAGATCAGCGCCTCTGTTTGACAAATCCCTCCACCTGCAAATATAATAAACAGTCAAGCATCCAGGCCCGGGATCGATTTTCGCCAGTACAGCGAGCCGTGATCAAGCGCTTTCTTCGTTAAGGGGTTTCCGGAAAGTTCATCATAATTTAGAATACAGACAACAGTGACAGGAGGTTCAGATGGCCGAAGGACTTGTAGAGGTGACCTCATCGACCTGGGACCAGGAGGTGTTGAAGGCCGATGGGCTTGTGCTGGTCGACTTCTGGGCTGTCTGGTGCGGCCCTTGCAGGATGATAGCCCCGACCATCGAGGAACTGGCCCGGGAGTATGAAGGGAGGCTGAAGGTATGCAAACTCAACACGGACGAAAACTCCGACGTGGCGAGCAGATACAAGATAATGGGGATACCCACATTGATGTTCTTCAAAGACGGGGAGAAGGTCGACCAGATCGTCGGGGCCATCCCGAAAGCGCAGCTCAAGGCGAAGATTGATCAGCTCCTTGGCTCCTGATCCGTATCGGCGCGGTCATGTTTGATGCGTTAAGCGAGAGACTGGAAGGAATATTCTCGAAGCTGAAGGGCAGGGGGTATCTGAAGGAAGAGGACGTCGACCTTGCACTCAGGGAGATAAGGCTCGCCCTGCTCGAGGCCGACATAAACTTCAAGGTCGTAAGGGAGTTCATCGCGCGGGTCAAGGAGAAGGCCGTCGGGAAGGAGGTCCTCGACAGTCTCACCCCCGGTCAGCAGGTGGTGAAGATAGTCCACAGCGAGCTGATCGAACTGCTCGGAAGCAAGAACGAGAAGATCCGCCTCTCACCGAACCCTCCGACGATAATCATGATGGTGGGGCTCCACGGCTCGGGCAAGACCACCACCGCCGCAAAGCTCGCAAGGTTGTTCAAGAAACAGGGCCGGAGGCCCATGCTCGTCGCGGCGGACCTCCAGAGGCCCGCCGCCGTCGACCAGTTGATCACCCTCGGTGCACAGGCGGGCGTCCCCGTATTCTCCTCCAGGGAGACGCGGGACCCCGTGGAGCTCTCCAGGGCCTCCCTCCAGAAGGCGCGCCTCGAGGCCCAGGACATCGTGATACTCGATACAGCGGGCAGGTTCCACATCGACGAGAAACTGATGACCGAGCTCGGACGGGTGAAGGAGGCGGTAGAACCGGACGAGGTGCTCCTTGTGGCCGATGCGATGACAGGGCAGGATGCGGTGAACATAGCCAGGAGTTTCAACGATCGTATAGGGATAGACGGCGTCGTACTGACGAAGATGGACGGCGATGCAAGGGGTGGTGCGGCCCTGTCGTTGAAGGCCGTGACGGGCAAACCGATCAAGTTCATAGGTGTCGGAGAGAAGATAGAGATGCTGGAGCCCTTCCACCCCGACAGGATCGCCTCGAGGATCCTGGGGATGGGTGACGTCCTCTCCCTCATCGAGAAGGCCCGGGAGGCGGTGGACCTCAAGGAGGCGGAGGCCCTGCAGCGGAAGATGACCGAGGAGTCCTTCACCCTCGAAGACCTGAAGGACCAGCTCGCCAAGATAAGGTCGATGGGACCGCTGGAGAACATCCTCTCCATGATACCCGGCCTGGGCAGGCAGCTGAAGAACGTGCAGGTCGACGAGAGGGAGTTCATAAAGATAGAGGCGATCATAAACTCCATGACCCCCGGGGAGAGGAGAGAGCCTCAGATCCTGAACGGCAGCAGGAAGAAGAGGGTCGCCGCCGGAAGCGGCACCAGGGTCTCGGACGTCAACAGGCTTCTCAAACAGCACAGGGAGATGAAGCGGATGCTGAAGATGTTCAAGGGTAAGAAGGGGAGGTTGGCGGGGCTTCCCAGGTTCATGCCCTTCTGAAGAGGGGGTTTACATTAGACCCGCGGTTGTACTAAAATCTTGTACTATGCCGGGGTGTAAACGCTTGAAGGAGACGGGATTCAATAGGTCGGTACGTCTTCAGGATCAGGTTCAGGGCTGTTTCAGGATCAAGACAGAGGAGGTGCGCAGTTGGTAAAGATCAGATTGACCAGGATGGGTGCCCACAAGAGACCCTTCTACAGGGTGGTTGTCGCTGATTCCAGGGCCAGGAGGGACGGGCCGTTTATAGAGATCATCGGCTACTATGATCCGATGAAGGACCCCTCGGTGATCAAGATCGACACAGAGAAGGCCAAGGTCTGGTTACAGCGCGGTGCGCAACCGACGGTTGCGGTAAAAAGGCTATTAGAGAAGGCTGGCCTGTAAACAGCCGAATCCATTCTGACGGAGGTGGAGATGATGAAAGAATTGGTGGAGCAGATGGCCAAAGCCCTGGTTGATAGACCAGAAGAGGTTTCGGTGAAAGAGGTCGACGGCGAGAAGACCACCGTGTTCGAGCTGAGGGTGGCACCAAGCGATCTTGGTAAGGTGATCGGGAAGCAGGGCAAGACGGCCCGGGCCATGAGGACGATCCTCTCTGCAGCGGGGACCAAGGTCGGCAAGCGCAGCGTTCTGGAGATCCTTGAATAAAGGCTGTGCCTTCCGGAAGAGGCTCGACCTCTTCCGGGTTTCTACCCCTTGTCCCGGCAGGCATTCAGCCTGATTCTTCCTGAATTGCACGGCAGCCCCCCTTGCAGTGCACTGTTTCCGTCCAGACGGGGGAGGGATCGGTCCTCCTTTTGCATCGGCAACCCGAAAGGATCACGATGAGACTTCACCTCCTCGCATATCCGAAGAGGGCTCCTCGAAGGACCTCTTCACTCACCCCCATGCAGCCCCATCCGAAGCGACCTGCTCCCCGAAGGTTTCACCCTTCTCCATCATTCCGGCAAGGAGCAGGGTGAGGGCCGCGTGACCTCCTTGGTCACCATCGGGAAGGTGCTCAAGCCCCGGGGGACGGCGGGTGAGGTGACGGTGATGCCCCTCACTTCTTCCCTGGAGAGGTTCTCCCGGGTCTGCCGTGTCTATATCGAGCTGGATGCCGGGAGGAAGGAGCTGAGGGTGGAACGCTCCAGACCCTCCGGAAAGGCCGTGATCGTCAAGTTCCACGGTATCGACTCTCCTGAGGACGCGGAGAGGCTGAGGGGAAGGGAACTGATGATCCCGGAGGAGGAGAGCCCGCCCCTCCCCGAGGGTGTCTACTACCACTACCAGATCATAGGGGCGAGGGTCTATACCGAGGGAGGCGCCTTTATAGGCACCGTCAAGGAGATAATCGAGACGGGAAGCAACGACGTCTACGTCGTCGTGAAGGAGGGGAAGGAGCACCTGATACCCGCCATAAGGGATGTGATAAAGGAGATAGACACCGATAGAAGGAGGATAGTGATACATCCGATGGAGGGGCTCCTCTGATGGCTGCGATGGTATTCGAGGTGTTGACGATCTTCCCGGCCCTGATAGAGGCCTACACCTCGGAGAGCATCATGAGGAGGGCGAGAGAGAAGGGCGTCGTCGAGGTCTTCGTCTATGACATAAGGGAGTTCACCACGGACAGGCACAGGCAGGTCGACGACTACCCCTACGGCGGTGGTGCGGGCATGATACTGAAACCGGATCCCGTCTGCCGTGCCCTGGAGCATCTGGACAGGGACGGAGAGGAGAGGCTGAAGGTACTGCTGACACCGGCGGGGAGGGTCTTCGATCAGTCCCTTGCAGAGGAGTATGCAAGGAGCAGGGGGCGCATCCTCCTGATAGCGGGCAGGTACGAAGGGGTGGACGAACGGATCAGGTCCTTCGTCGATGAGGAGCTCTCCATCGGTGATTACGTGCTCACTGGCGGAGAGCTGCCCGCTTTGGTTATAATAGATGCCGTCACGAGGCTCCTTCCGGGCGCGGTCGGTGATTCGAGGTCCGTCAGGGAGGAGTCCTTTACGACCGGTCTGCTCGATTATCCCCAGTATACGAGGCCGCCCGACTTCAGGGGGATGAAGGTGCCGGAGGTACTCCTTTCCGGCAACCATGAACTGATAAGGAGATGGAGGAGGAAGGAGGCCCTGCGGCGTACGCTCCGGAGGAGGCCGGATCTGCTCCGCAAGGCCAGGCTGGATGAAGAGGACCGGAGACTCTTGAAGGAGATAAAGGAGGAAGAGCAATGGAGATGATAAGGTCTGTCGAGGAGGCGTTCGTCAGGGAGATCCCTCCCTTCAATATCGGTGACACCCTCAGGATCAACGTGAGGGTCGTGGAGGGCGACAAGGAGAGGATACAGCCCTTCGAGGGCGTGGTCATAGCCCGCCGGGGCAGCGGTATCAAAGAGACCATCATGCTGCGCAAGGTATCCTACGGCGTGGGGGTGGAGAGGATATTCCCCCTCCATTCGCCGGTTATCGAGAAGATCAAGGTCGTCAGGAGGGGCGACGTCAGGAGGGCGAAGCTCTACTACCTGAGGCAGAAGAAGGGCAAGGCCGCGAAGGTGAAGGAGAAGGAGATCTTCAGACGTTAGGAGGGCTCTTTCCGGCTCACCCCCCTTCAGCTGCAAGGTGCTGACCGCTGAAGATGCCCGTGAGTCGAGGTCCTGATCCCTGCCCGGGCCTGATCACCCAACCCGGTAAGGATGGATGAATGATCACACCGGCCCCAGAGGACCCTTACAGCTATGACGCCGGCCTCCGGAGGGAGGGCTTCAGCCCCCTGGCAGGTGTGGATGAGGCGGGCCGGGGACCGATAGCCGGCCCTGTGGTCGCCTCTGCCGTGGTGCTCCCCGACGGGGTGAGGATCGGGGGGCTCGCGGACTCGAAGAGGCTGAGCCAGAGGCAGAGGGAGGAGGTCTTCTGGGAGATCCTCTCCGTTGCCGAAGGTGTGGGGATAGGGGTGGTCGGACCGGAGGAGATAGACAGGATCAACATCTACAGGGCGACAAAGAAGGCGATGGTGATGGCCGTGGAGGACCTGGTGGAGAGGCCCCGGATACTGGTGATCGACGCCGTCAGCCTTCCGCTGGAGATCGAGCAGATAAGCATCCCCCGTGCCGAGGGCATAAGCGCCTCCGTTGCAGCGGCATCGGTGGTCGCAAAGGTGACGAGGGACGGGTTGATGGAGCATTTCCACCGCCTCTACCCCGAGTACGGCTTCAGGGTGCACAAGGGTTATGCGACGAAGAGACACCTGCAGATGCTGGAGTCCTACGGGCCCTCGCCGATCCACAGGCGGAGCTTCTCGCCCGTGTCGGTCCTGAAACTCCCCCTCCGCTGAGGGTCTCAGATCCCCCTCTGGAGCCTCTCTATCAGGAAATCGGGCAGTCCTGCCTGCTTCATCTTCCGTTGCGTCTCGGTGAACTCGTACTCGACCCTCACTATCTCCACACCCCCGGGGGTCAGCACCGCGTAGGCGGCCCTGGGG
>WGEZ01000028.1 GCA_015492515.1 Nitrospirota bacterium | reverse complement strand
TTCTCGGCAGGGCCTTCGGCCCGCCTCCGAGGTGAATTTTGCTGTTCACCCCTCGGGTGAATCTTACGCAAAATTCAAAACCCCTCAGACCCGATCGTGCTGCCCCTGCTATCTTCGTTTAACTCTCTTATCGCTGGATTCGGGTGTAAGGAAGATCCGGCTTTATTATAATCCGGCCGCCGTCGCCGTGGCAAGCCGTATACCGATGCACCCGACGGGGTGTTGCACGCTCCGGTCGATTCCTGTATAATTGGCTATCCGGAGCTCCCCCGTTGGATTCGGGGAAATCCCGATCTTAAGGAGGTCTGAATGTCTGGACTGCTTAAGTCTCTACTGCTGGTCACGGTGGTCTCGCTGCTCGCCGGCGCCGAGGCCCAGCCGGCCTACGGTGCAGAGGGCACGAAGGTCGCGATCAGGACCGATCCCGAAAGCATCGACAAGGGAAGGACCATCTTCAACTCGAAGTGCTTCTTCTGTCACGATGCGGAGAGCACCAAGAAGAAGGTCGGCCCGGGCCTGAAGGGGGTCCTGAAGAACCCCTCCCTGCCTGTAAGCGGAAGGCCTGCAACGGCCGAGAACATCGCGAAGCAGCTGAAGACCCCATTCAAGGAGATGCCTTCCTTCTCCTATCTCTCCGAGGAAGACGTGCTCAACATCATCGCGTTCCTGAACACGCTGTAGCACTACCCCGTCTGTCGGATCAGCGCGAACTCGTCGCACTCGGGGAACTTGTGGCATCTGAGGCAGTCGCCCCAGATCTTCTGGGGCAGCTCTGTCTTCTCTATATCGACAAAGCCGAGGGACCTGAAGAACTCGGGGCTGTAGGTGAGGACGAAGACCCGCTTGACACCCAGCCTCCGCGCCTCGGAAATGCAGCGTCTCACCAGCATCCTCCCTATCCCGAGCCTCTGGGCCTCGGAGCTCACGGCCAGGGACCTGATCTCTGAGAGGTCCTCCCAGAGGACGTGGAGGGCGCAGACACCGACCACCTCGCCTCCGCTGTCGCACACGATATGGTCCCTCAGGTTCTCGTAGATATCGTTCAGGGACCTGGGCAGCATCTTCTCCCTCCTGGCGAAGGAGTTGATGAGCTGGTGTATCCTCCGCACATCACGGACCACCGCCTTCCTGATCCTGAAGCCTCCGGTGGGCCTACCCCTGCCCATAACCCCTCTCTATGGCCCTGAGGTTGCCGGGTATGAGGTCGTGGTGTCTGTCGGGAAGGATGGCCCTGAGGGCCTCCTCTGAGACCGAGAGCCCGGACAGCCCGGTCACTCTCAGAAAGGCGCCGAACATCACCATGTTCGCAAAGCGGATCGAGCCGAGCCTCGCCGCCTCTGCAGAGGCCTCCACGGCGACGGAGTGGAGGCAGCCGTCGAGCATCCCCGGCCTTCCGCACTTCTCCGGGGTCACCAGCGAGGAGTCGTAAAAGACCGTCCCCTCCCTCTTCAGCCTCGGCAGGAACCTCTCGAGGGAGAGGCAGTTGAAGACGATCAGTATATCGGGGTTCTGCACCACCGGCGAGCCGATCACCTCATCGGAGATCAGCACCGTGCAGTTGGCGGTCCCGCCCCTCATCTCAGCACCGTATGACGGAAACCAGGTGACGTTCCTCCCCTCGAGCATCGACGTGTAGGCGATCAGGCGGCCGAGGAGGAGTATCCCCTGCCCGCCCGAGCCGGCGATGATTATCCCCTTCTCCAATCGTCTACCCCCCTGTCCTTCATGATCCCCGTCCTGAAGGTCGATCTCATCCTGTTCGATATCCAGCGGAGGGACTCCACCGGCGTCATGCCCCAGTCGGTCGGGCAGGGCGAGAGGACCTCCACCATGCTGAACCCCTTGCCGGAGAGCTGGCATTCGAAGGACCTCCTGATGAGCCTCCTGCACTCCTTCACACCCCTCACCCCGTCGACAGCCGTCCTCGCCACGAAGGAGACCCCTTCCAGGGTGGCCATGATCTCCGCCACCCTCAACGGATGACCGTGGAGCGAGGGGTCCCGGCCCTGCGGCGTTGTGGAGGTCTTCTGACCCTCGAGGGTGGTAGGCGCCATCTGCCCACCCGTCATCCCGTAGGTGGCGTTGTTTATGAAGATCACGGAGAGGTTCTCCCCCCTGTTGGCGGCATGGATTATCTCCGCCAGCCCGATCGAGGCAAGGTCTCCGTCGCCCTGGTAGGAGAAGACCAGCCTGTCGGGCATCAGCCTCTTCAGGGCGGTGGCGACGGCGGGCGGCCTGCCGTGGGCGCACTCTATGACGTCGAAGTTGAAGTAGTCGTAGGCGAATACCGCACAACCCACAGGTGCTATCCCTATGGTCCTCTCCCTCACGCCGAGCTCATCGATGCACTCGGCTATGAGCCGATGCACTATGCTGTGGCCGCATCCAGGACAGTACCTGAAAGGGGCCTCCTTCAACGAGTCGGGCCTGCGGAACACCTGAGGCATGGAGCTATTATACCAGATGGGGATCGTTGCGGAGAAACCCGAAACCGTACAGCCCTATCGGCCCTCTCCGACGGCCCGTCGTCATCGCGGACACCTCCGTAAGCAGGGCGTCCCGCCCGTTGACGGGTCGGTGTAAGCGTGTTATAATTTCTATGAGAGCCCCTCCAGGAGCGTGTTGAGAGTCTGAGCCGGACAACCCCGACGGAGGTACAAATGCGAGCCTCGACCACAGTGGCAGCCCTCGTCACATTCCTCCTTCTCGGATGCACCCCTCCTCCCCGGCCTGTAAAGCCTCCTCCCGCCGAACCTGCACAACCCGTCGGACCTGCACAACCCGCCAGGCCCGCGGGGTATCAGTCTTCGTACCTGTGCCGCGGCTGCCATTACAGGATATTTGAGCAGTACTCGCAATCCATGCACGCCGCCGCCTTTGCAGATCCTGTATTCCGGGGGCAGTACTTCAAGGAGCTCCTGCCCAGGCTGGAGAGAGAGCCGGATCTGCTGAGTGAGGCGGCACGGTGTATGGCCTGCCATGCACCGGTGGTTTATGTAAAGGGCGAAGGCCTGCTGACCTCCGAGGAAGGGATCGATCCCCGCATGGCAGGGGTTACCTGTGATTTCTGTCACACCATCAGGGGCTACCGGGGCGAAAGGCCCGGAAACGGCAATTACGTCTCGGTCCCGGGCGACCAGAAGTTGGGGCCCTTCAAGCACGCCTCCAGCTGGCATCATGTATACTCCGAGCTTCAGACGAAGAGCGAATTCTGCGCCATCTGCCACAGCTATATCAACCGCTATGGCCTCGAAACCAGGTCCACCTATTCTGAATGGAAGAACAGCCGCTACGCCGGAGAGGGCATCCAGTGTCAGGACTGTCACATGAATGTCAGGGGTTTTCTGACGGCGGGGAAGCCCGTTTACGAGTCAGGGAAGGCGGCCTACATGACCCTCGGCCGCTCACCCTATCGGGAGAGGCTGTACACCCACCGTTTCCCCGGTGCACACTCCAAAACCCAGCTCACCGGTGCCTTGAGGCTCGCCGTGGAGGTCAGGAGGTCCGCAGGGGGGGAGATAACGGTGGAGGTCCTGGTGGACAACTCAAAGACAGGCCATAAGATGCCCACAGGCAGCGCGGAGCTCAGGCTGCTGTGGCTGGATCTCAAGGCCGTGGTCGGCGGGAAGGTCATAACGGTTCCGATCGGTCCGGATGCGGAAGCCGAAGGGTATGGTGTGAGCGGGAGGGGGAGGTTCGACCGTGAGGTCCTGGGAGACGACGTCCCCGAGGGGAGCAGGATCTACAGGGCCGTCTTTGTAGACGCAGAGGGGAAGCAGACCCTCTCTTTCTACGATGCGGCAAGAATCGTGTTCGACAACAGGCTGGGTGCTGCAGAGGTCCGGAAGGAGATCTATCAGCTCAGGCCCCCCCGGACCGCGGGGGAGAGACTGTCCCTGAAGGCCAGCCTCTACTATCTCCCCTATCCGAGCTCCTTCGCCGATCGGCTGGGCCTGCCGAGACCGGAACCTGTCGAGATCGCATCAGCGGTGAGAGAGATACCCCTCCGTTGAGCTTCCGTCCTCACCCTCTCCAGGCCCGTCCTGCCGGGAGCATCGACCTCACTGCAGCCGGTCCTATAAGGATTTCTGATGAGACGATAGGATTACTTGACAAAATCGGTTAAGTATTTTATAATGGATCATGCTCAGGTTGTCGACGAGAGGACAGTACGGTGTAAGGGCCATGTATGAGATAGCCCTCGGATACCCTGATGAACCGGTGAATATAAAGAGGATCTCTGAACGTCAGGATGTCTCGGTCCACTACCTGGAACAGATCCTGAACAAGCTC
>WGEZ01000027.1 GCA_015492515.1 Nitrospirota bacterium | reverse complement strand
GCATTCCACTGGGTGGGAGCTCTTCCGGAACGAGGATATAACAGGGGTTGGGGGTCATGACATCCTCATTCACGGCTCTGAAGCAACGAAATTGAATGGATATCCCGCAGCTCTGAAGGGTGAGGAAGGAAAGTGAGACGGAAGATCATAGGCTATATGCTCGTCATATTTACGCTCTTCATCTTCGGAGCCGGCGTAACTTCACTGTACATCGCCAACACCACCCGGGAACTAAGCCGTCTTATCACACTGTATCAGGTGGACCACCTGAGGCAGAACCTGGTCATAAACATACAGAGCATCCAGGAAGACCTCTATGCCTATAATAACGAACCAACGCCCCAAAGGGCAGACTCGATAATGAACGATGCAGAGGAGCTCAAGAACACCTCCCGTAAGTGCAAGACCTGCCATCACCCCCCGAAACATGCATTACGCATTGAGAAGCTGCAGACCCTCATCAACAACTACGAGAAGACGTTGACCGACTATCTTTCAGTCCCTTCGGGATCAGTGGATGGTTTCAGGCCTGAGGTTATGGAGATCGGTGATGATCTCCTCACCGTTGCAAAGGAGATGACCCGGGCTGCAAGCAGAAAACTTGAGGTAACCGCAAACAGCGCCATGGTCAAGATAAACGATGCAACGAAGATCCTCTTCGCCACGGTACTCCTCTCCTTCGCCCTCAGCCTGTGGGTTGCATCGAGGCTGACAGCCTCGATAACCCGTCCTATAAACGAACTCATAAATGCAACGAGGAGGCTCGCCTCGGGAGACCTTGAGTACCGGATCGCCTATGATGAAGATACTGAGTTCGCCGAGCTCGGCAGAACGTTCAACAACATGAGCGCCGCCCTCAAGGACGGGTATGAAAGACTGGAGACGGTCAACGAACAGCTCCAGCGGGAGATAGAGGAACGCAAACGCGCCGAGGATGCGATAAAAGAGTCTGAAAGGTTCCTGAACATAATATTCGACAGCATCAGGGATCCCTTCTGTATCTTTGACAGCGACTTCAGGATAATAAGGGCTAACGAGGCGTACGCAGAACTGAAGAACAGGATGGGTGAGGAGCTCATCGGCAAGAGATGTTATGAGCTGTTCTACGACCACGAAGTCTGTCAAACCTGCCTTGTGAAGAAGACCTTTGTTTCATCCGATCCCTGCGCCAAGGAGAAACACCTGACCGGTCCCGGAGGGGAAGAGATGTGGATAGAGATCTACACCTACCCTATCTTCGGTGATGACGGGAAGGTCACCCATGTCATCGAGTACGCCAGGGAGATAACCGACCGCAAGAGGGCGGAGGAGGAGCGAAAACGTCTGATCGGGAGACTGGAATACCTCTCAAGGACCGATGCACTCACCGGCCTGCTGAACAGGAGGGCCATCATCGACCGGCTCGAATACGAGATCAAACGGGCGAGGAGACATGGTTCCGAGTTGTCCCTCATACTCTGTGACGTAGATCACTTCAAGGGGATAAACGACACCTACGGTCACACTGTGGGTGACAAGGTCCTGCAGAGTGTATCGAAAACCCTGCAGGCCTCGATCAGGACGACGGACCTGGCGGGACGTTACGGCGGCGACGAGTTCATGATCATACTCCCTGAGACATCGAGGTCAGGCGCCGAGAAACTGGCGGAAAAGATCAACTACTCTGTAAGGACAAACGAGTTCAAGGTCACTGACGAGAAGTCCATCAGTTTTTCCATAAGCCTTGGCGTGGCAACCTTTGATTCAGCAGAAGACGACACTGACTCCATAATAAACCGGGCCGACCGCGATCTGTACGCCTCCAAGGGGAGAGCCCGGAGCAGGGTTTGAGGAGCTCTGCCTCATAAAGAGGGGGTTGTTGCGAATCGGTTTTTTTCACCTTTCCTGTTGACGGAACCTCCACGCTTATGCCGCTCCGGCAATCTGGCTCGAAGAGATCCCGTGCCTCCATACCCCTCGAAGAGGGCATACCAAAAATGATATAATCTCTATGAGGTGATGTGATGTCTTTCAGCGTATCAGTGATCAAGCTCCTTGAAGATGTAGAGCCCTCACTGCGGAAGGTCCTGATAGGGATACTCGAAGAGATCGAACGGCAGAGAGAGGCCTCGGTAACCAAAAAGGAATTCAATGAACTCAAGGAGATAGTACGCGAGCTCGCCGAGGCCCAGAAGAGGACCGAGCAGAGGCTCACACGGCTCGAAAAGGTGGTGGAGGAGCTCGCCGAGGCCCAGAAGAGGACGGAAGAGGAACTGAGGAAGCTTGCAGGAGAGCATCGAAAGACGAGAGAGCAGCTCGGAGGGCTTGCTCATACCGTTGGTTATGTCCTTGAGGACCGTGCATACAGAGGCCTTCCGGAACTCCTGAAAAGGGACTTCGGGATCAAGGTCATCACACCCCTCACGCGTGAATATATTGAGGTCTCTCCCAACAAGTATGAGGAGATAAACATCATCGGCAGGGGGAGGAAGAACGGCAAGAAGGTGCTGATCGTGGGTGAGTGCAAGAGCCAGCTCAAGAAGGGTGATATAGATGCCTTCCTGAGGCTTATGAAGAGGGCAGAAGGTGTACTGGATGAAGAGAAGATACTCCTGGCTGTGACCTATCAGGCTCCACCGCCTGTGAGGAGCTATGCAAAAGAGAAGGGCATAAAGATATACTTCTCCTATGAGATGCCCCTCTAATCTGCTTTACCCCCGCATACCAGGACCCACTGAAGTGTCCTGTGAAGGAGACCGGACGGTGACGCTGAGATCAATCAATGCCTGGTGAGCCTTCTGTAGACAGAGACACCCGAGACCAAGCCTGCTGCGATATACATGACCCCTTCGGTAACCCTGTTGAAAAAGAGCATCCCCACCCCCAGGGTGATACCGTAGATGAAGGCGCAGCCGTAGAGCCAGTCCCTGACGGATAGGTACAGCCTCCGCCCCTGCAGGTCCTGTATCTTCCTCTCCACCGGCCTCCAGCCTATCCCGCCGATCCTCACCCTCCTGTAAAAATCCATGAGAACACGCTCGTCGACGGGTTTCGTCAGGAGTGTTACAGCAACCCAGACCAGGGTGGAGAAGAGGATTATGAGAAAGAGCTTTGCATAGAAGGGGAGAGCCGGGTGGAAGACATAGATATAGGAGGATATGAGGGTGGATGCCGCCATGGCCGAGATCTCGCTCCATGCATTCACCCTCCACCAGTACCAGCGTGCGATATAAACGAGCCCCGTTCCGCTTCCAAAGGCGATGAGGAACTTGAAGACCTCCACGATCGAGGTGGCGTAATATGTGGCCACAGCGGTGATCAGGCTGAGGACCAATATGGAGATCCTGGTTATGAATATGTAGTGCCTCTCCGTCTCGTCCCTTTTCACGAACCTCCTGTAGAAGTCGTTTATGAAATAGACCGACGACAGGTTCAGATATGTGCTGAGAGTGGACATGAAGGCTGCAAAGAAGGAGGCGAGCACAAGTCCCCTGAACCCCTGGGGAAGGAGGTCGACGACCATCATCGGGTATACGGACTCATGGTCCCTGACGGATGGATAGAGCACGAGGGAGGCCACTGCAGCCAGTATCCAGGGCCACGACCTGAGGGCATAGTTAGCGATGTTGAAATACAGCGTTGCACCGATGGCATGCCTTTCGTCTTTACTCGAGACCATCCTCTGTACGATCACCCCTCCGCCGTCGGAGGAGTACTTCGACCACCAGCTCATGCCCATGTAGGCTATGAACATGAGCACCGGAAGGCTGAATATCCCGCCGTCCATGGGAGGGAAGAAGTCCGTGTAGTGTTGATTGCTCCCGTGGATGGAGTCGATCCTTGCCGAGAGCATATCCAGGCCCCCGGACCTCTCCACTGCGATGTATGCAATCAGTACCGCTCCGGTCATCGAGATGATGAACTGGAAGAAGTCGGTAACGATCACCCCCCAGTAACCCGACATCATGGAGTAGACGATGGTAACGCCGCTTGAGATGAAGATGGCCTGCCATTTGCTCCAACCGAGGCTGACGTCCAGTATCTTCGCCATGGCGAGAATCACCTGTGCCTTTATGATCGTGTGGATGAACAGGGAGAAATATATCGCCTTGAAGCCCCTGAGGATGGATGCAGCCCTCCCCGAGTAGCGCATCTCCGTGAGCTCCACATCGGTCATCACGCCTGCTGACTTCCAGAGCCTCGCAAATACCGCTACAGAGAGCATCCCGCTTATGACAAAACACCACCACTGCCAGTTCTCATAGATTCCGTGGGACCGGACAAGACCGGTCACATAGAGGGGGGTGTCGGATGAGAACGTGGTGGCCACCATCGAGGTGCCTGCGAGCCACCAGGGCAGGCTCCTTCCGGAGAGGAAGAACTCGTCGGTGCTCGAGGAGGCACGCCTGGTGAAGTAAAGCCCCAGGATCAGTGAGAACGCCATGTACGAAAATACAATCGTCCAGTCTAAGGATGTCAGTCTCATGGCTCTATACCGACGGGAAGGCGGCCCTTGAACCCCTGCTCTCCCTTCAGACACTTCACGACAGCCAGCTCCGCCTCTGCCGAGGCACCGTAGGCGGCGATGAGTGCGTCAGCCTCCCTGAAATGGCGCAGGATATAGGGGCTTCCGAGGGAGACGACGATCGACCTCTGGGTGTTGCCGACGACCTCCCTGATCCTGTCCCTCTCGCCGTCATCTATCCCTGAGCTGCCCCTCCATGCAGTAACGCTGCTGAATACGGCAATCACCACTGTCTTGCCTCCGAAGAATGTGTGAGAGTCCGTCAGGGCCTCGTATGCATCGGAGAGGGTTGAGACCTCCCTGAAATGATCCCTCAACAGGGAGTGCCTGCAGCGGCTGTCCTCTCCGGCAAGCACGATATGGGCACCATCAGGCACCGGGAGCACCCCTGGTGCACCCTTAAGAAGGGTTATGGACATCCCTGCAAGCCTTGCCGAGAGCGCTCCATGCCGCTGATAATCGACACCCTCCCCTCCGGTCTTTCCGAGTCTTGCCTTCACCCTCAGAATTCTATCTATGGAGGCATCGATACGTGCTTCACCGAGCCTGCCCGATCGTACGGCTGAGGCGAGTTCCCTAACGGTCAGGTCGGCATCGGGAGGGTGCAGCAGGATGTCAGCCCCTGCATCGATGCACTTCACGGCAACGTCCCTGAAATCCTCCAGGGCGTTCATGGTGAGGGCGTCTGTGAGCACCAGGCCATCAAAGTCGAGGTCCGTCCTCAACAGCTCGCCTATGACCTTCCCGGAGAGGCTCGCCGGCCGCGGGTCAAGGGCCGGGATGCTCAGATGCCCCACCATGATGCTGCTCACACCCGCCCTTACGGCCTCCGCGAAAGGGGCTACGTCGTCTCTGAGCAACTCCCGGCGGGATTTCGTTATCACCGGAAGCAGGAGGTGGGAATCCACGGATGTGTCGCCGTGCCCGGGGAAGTGCTTTGCACAGCTTATGAGACCCGCGCCCTCGAGCACCTTTATATACTCCGTGCCGAACCACGACACCTCCCCCGGGTCATCCGAGAAGGCCCTTGTGCATATGATGGGGTTATCAGGATTCCTGTTGACATCCATGACAGGTATAAGGGGCATGTTTATCCCCACATCCACCGCCTCGTGAGCCACGGCCTTTATTGCATCCCGGAGGATTGCAACGTCTCCGGGGCTGTCCCTGTCGATCGCCGCTGCCACAGCCATCTGACAGGGGAAGGATGTGGCGCCGCTGATCTGCTGCCCCACGCCCTGCTCGATGTCCGAGGCTATGAAGAGGGGGATATCAGCGGCAGACTGAAGCCCCTCGATGAAGCGCCTCGCCTCATCCCTCTCGCCACCGAAGATGATGAACCCCCCGATCCCCTTCTCAACAAGGCCGGCTATCCTCTCCTGATAGGCCGGGGAACGGATGCTCTCTCCATCGAGCCTGCTTATGATGAGCTGGTACAGCTTCTTCTCCAGGCGGGCTGGACAAGCCTTTGGCATGAAGAGAGTTTATCAGATCGAAGGCTGAAGAGACAAATCACCAGCAGACGCAGGCCTTGACAGCGGCAGGGCTGAATGCATATCTTTAGACTGACAGACCCATCACTGAAAGGAAAGGGAAGACGGTTGGTAACGAAGAGCCTGGTGACCCTTCTACTCGTAGGTCTCCTGATGCCCCTGACAGGGGGGGCTTCGACAGCGGCAGAGAGGGAGCATATCAGCCTGGGCAGGTGGACCCGGGATGAACTGGACCGCATCATACGGAACGCCTCCAGGATCAAGGACAGGGGCAGGCGGATAGAGTTCCTCTCCAGGCAGTTCCTGAGAGTCGGATACGAGGAGTCCACCCTGATCGGAGACCCCGACACACCGGAGGCCTTTGTTGTGAACCTCGGCGGCGTTGACTGCTTCACCTATATCGACTACATCGAGGCGATGAGGCTGTCGAGCTCTTTTGCCGAATTCAAGGAGAAACTGAAACAGGTGAGATACCGGGGAGGGAAGGTCTCCTTTGAGACGAGGAACCACTTCTTTACAGACTGGCGTGAGTTCAACTCAGCCCGCATCTCGGATGTGACAGACCTGGTGGGAGGCAGCAAGACGGAGAGGGTGTTGAAGAGGCTGAACCTGAAAGAAGACGGGACCCTCTTTCTTCCCGGCATCACCCCGAGGGAGAGGGAGATCAGATACATCCCTTCCGATGCCCTTGATGAGGAAGTGATGAGCAGGCTCAGGACAGGGGATTACGTAGGGATATACACCGAGAGGGAGGGGCTGGACGTCTCCCATACCGGGATCGTCATCAGGGAGGGAGACCGGCTCCTCCTGAGGCACGCCTCATCCCGTAAGGGAAAGAGGGGGGTCGTTGACGAGGATTTGATCGATTATCTCTCCAAGACCCCAGGCCTCGTCGTTCTGAGGCCGAAAGACTGAGATGCCTTAGAATACGTTATTACGTTATACGAGAACACGAGAAAGACAACGTACTTCCTGAAACAGGATGAGGAGGCTGGGGGTTCATACATCCATTGCAGGCGGGCTACACCTCTCACTGAAGAGGGCGGAGGGGTTAGGGTGCAACACAGTACAGATATTCTCCCATAACCCGCGCGGATGGGACAGAAGACCCCTGAAGGAGGACGAGGTCAGGAGGTTCAGGGAGCTTGCGGCAGCCCTTGACATCAGGCCCGTCTTCATCCACTCCTCCTATCTCGTCAACCTCGCCTCACCGGACAGGGGGGTGAGGAGAAGGTCGATAGAGCTGCTGACCCATGAGTTGCGGACAGCAGGGCTGCTCGGAGCGGACTACCTGGTGCTCCATCCAGGCAGGGCGGTGGGGCAGGACATCGGGACAGCGATCAGGAAGGCATCAGAGGCGCTCACCGTATCATACGACAAGGCCGGAGGCGGAACGGGGCTGTTGCTTGAGAACACCGCGGGACAGAGGGGGGACATCTCATCCACCATCCCCCTGATCGCCGAGATCATAGCCGGTACACCCCCGGGGTGTATACGGGGTGTGTGCCTCGATACCTGCCATGCCTATGCCGCGGGTTATGACATAGGGGACATCAAGGTGCTCGAGGGACTTGAGAGGGAGATCAAGGAGTATCTGAACCCTTTGAGGGTCGAACTCATACACCTCAATGATTCAAGGAGGCCTCTTGCCTCCGGCGTGGACAGGCATGAACATATCGGTGAGGGCGGCATAGGGCTTGCAGGGTTCAGGCGCTTCCTCTCATTCCCCCTCTTCAGGGAGACACCCCTGATACTGGAGACCCCGAAGGAGTCTGACCGGGACGATATCAGAAACCTCGACAGGGTGAGAAAGATCCTCGCAAGGCTTGACACCTTACCGCAGAGGACGCGGAAATATTGAATGATACGCTAATACGGAAACAAGAAAATACGATACTGCGAGAAAACGGGAAATACGGCAATTTCTTTTCGTAGCACCTATCAGCATATCCTCGTACAACTCATCTGTTATACTCTGTCATCGCCCTATCGACACCCTTTTCAATAATGGTCAACACCGCATCGGCTGCCGACTTTATTGCACCCTCGACGGCCTCCCTCTCTTCAGGCCTGAAAGGCCCGAGCACATAGACTTCGGGAGGGACCCCGGGGGGCCTGCCGATACCGACCTTCACGCGGATGAACTCCTCTGTGCCGATGTGATCGATGATGGACTGGACACCCCTGTGCCCTCCGGATGAGCCCTTCTTCTTGATCTTGATCCTTCCCACGGGGATGTCGAGGTCGTCATGGACGACGATGAGGTTTTCATGACTACATCTCCGACGCCTCAGCACCTCTCTTACGGCTGCACCGCTCAGGTTCATAAAGGTGAGGGGCTTGATCAGGACGACCAGCTCGTCTCCGTAAAGCCCCTCCCCTTTCACATACTTCCTCTTCTCGGAAAGACCCGCATCCAGCCTCTCCGAAAGGACATCGATCACTCTGAACCCGACGTTGTGCCTGGTACCCCTGTACCTCCTGCCCGGGTTACCAAGCCCTGTCACCACCCACAAGTATCATCCCCCTTCTTTCTCTTCCGCCGCCGCTTCCTCCTTCTTGCCCTTCTTGACGACCTCAGGCTCCGGGGCCTCCTCTTCAGCCGGCACTGCCGCTTCTTCTGCCTCAACGATCGGCGGTATCACCGTTGCTATCACCTCCTCCGGATCATCCAGGACCCTGACACCCTCAGGGAGGGGGATGTCCCTTACGTGAAGGGAGTGCCCGATCGTGAGCCCGCTGACATCCAGCTCGAGGTGGGGTGGTATCCTGTCGGGGAGGCATTCGATCTCCACCTCGGAGTGAGGCTGCTGGAGTATCCCCTTGTCCCTCTTTACCCCGACCGGCTCACCGGTGAGAAGTACCGACACGGTCACCCTCACCTTCTCCTTGAGTGAGACCTCGTAGAAATCGGTGTGCAGGAGCTCCCCCTTTACTGGGTCGACCTGGTAATCCTTCAACAGGGCCAGCTTCGACTTTCCGTCGGACAGCTTGAGGTCGACCATCACCTGCTCACCCATTGTGGAGTTCAGGAAGTTGACGATCTCCTGCCTCCTGAGTTTGATGGGCGTTGACCTTCCCGCCCTGTATATCACCGCGGGGATGTAACCCTTGCGTCTCAAAGACCTGGCCGCACCCTTTCCCGCCTCGGTCCTCAATTCTGCATGCAGTGTAACCCTTTCCATCTCTTCCTCCTTCCGTCTTCTATACAAACAGGGAACTTATCGACGTCTCCTCATGTATCCTTCTTATGGACTCTGCAAAGAGCCTGGCGATACTGAGAACGGTCAGTTTACTACATCTTTCCTTCTTGCTGTCAAGGGGTATGGTGTTGGTTACGATGACCTCCTCGAGAGACGACGAATTTATCCTCTCTACGGCCGGACCGGAGAGGACGGCGTGGGTGCATGCCGCCGAGACCCTCCTCGCCCCCCGCTCCCTCAACACCTCTGCCGCCTGGACCGTCGTGCCGGCGGTATCGATCATGTCATCGAGCACCATTGCGTCCTTGCCGTCCACGTCACCTATGACGTTCATCACCTCGGAGACGTTGGCACGCTCCCTCCGTTTGTCGATTATGGCGAGGGAGCAACCGAGCCTCTTTGCAAAGGCCCTCGCCCTCTCGACACCACCGGCATCAGGGGATACGATGACAAGGTCCCCGTTGGGGTAGTGTTTTCTTATGTAATCAAGGAGAACAGGGGTGGCATAGAGATGGTCGACGGGGATGTTGAAGAACCCCTGGATCTGTCCGGCGTGCAGATCCATGGTGAGGACCCTGTGGGTTCCAGCGGTCTCGATGAGGTCCGCCACCAGCTTGGATGATATCGGCACCCTCGGCTTCACCTTCCTGTCCTGCCTGGCGTATCCGTAGTAGGGGATGACAGCGGTGATCCTCCTTGCTGACGCCCTCTTGAGGGCGTCTATGATCAGCAAGAGTTCCATGATGTTGTGGTTTACCGGGTTGCAGGTGGGCTGGATCACGAAGGTATCAGCCCCGCGCACGTTCTCATCTATATGGACGAGTATCTCTCCGTCGGTGAAGGTCGAGACGGTGGCCTTCGTGAGAGGCTCGCCGAGGAACCCGGATATCTCCTCTGCGAGCGCCCTGTTGGCATTGCCTGTGAGCAGTTTTATACCTTCAGGCATAAGAGGCTCCTTTCACAGAAGATCTCGGAAATGTAGCTGCCGGTCTCCGGCAAGACCCCTCTCCGACCACGAAGGTGCCGAGAGGTCGTGTCACCGGGAAGATATTTTAACCTTTAGGGAGGAAAAGTTTCAATCACTCGTCACCCTCACCCCGTCCTTGAGCCCCGGGACGTCGGGGTTGACCACTATAAGATCACCCTCCTTCAGCCCTTCCCTTACCTCTGTGAAGTTCCAGTTGAAGAGACCTGTCTTCACCTCCTTCAGTCTCGCCCGGCCGTCGTCCACGATATAGACGAGTCTTCTTCCTCCCTTTTCGATGATGGATTGTGTGGGAACGACGAGGCTGTCCTCCACCCTCCCTGTTATCACCTCCACGTCGGCTGACATCCCGGGCTTCAGGGTGGCAGGCACCTGCATCAGCACGACCTTCACCCTGAACGTCCTCGCCTCCAGCCTCTTGCCGAGCACGATCGGTGACAGGCCCTTCACCACCCCTCTGAAGACCTCACCCGGGTAGGCATCCATGACGACCCTCACCTCCTGGCCCGGCCTGACCTTTGCCACGTCGGCCTCGTCCACGGGGGCCTCGATGTAGAGCTGCTCTGTACCGACCACCGTGGCCACGACCGTCCCCCTTGCCAGTGTGTCACCTGGTAAGACGGCCCTTGAGGTCACGACGCCGTCGATGGGAGAGGTGATAGAGGACCTCCTGAGGTCCAGCCCGAGCCTCTCGAGTTCAGCCTCCACCTCCCGTATGAGTGCCTCCTGTAGCTCCAGCTCCCTCTCCTTCGCCTCGATCCTCTTCCTCCCCGAAAGGGCGATCTCTCTGGAGGCGAGGGCGGTCTCGTACTGTCTCTTCACATCCTCGAGCTCCATCTTCGATATGTATCCCCTCTCGAACAGCTCCTTGAAGCCCTGATACCTCCATCCAACCTCCTTGAGGACCGCCTCGGCCTCCTTTATCTTCGAGGCCACCTCGGTCCTGAGGGACTGGAGCGCGGCCTGCAGCTCCGCCTTCCTCCTTTCCCTCGCTGCAAGGGAGGCCCTCACCCGCTTGATCTCGAGCAGCAGTTCTTCACTGTCAAGCTCTGCGAGGAGCTGCCCTCTCCTGACGACGTCACCTTCATCGAACTCGAGCCTCTTGAGCCTTCCCGACCTCTCGGCGGTTACCCTCACCTCCTTCTCGGACTTGACCGTTCCCGTCGATGTAGAGGTGACGGTGACGAGAAGCTCCCCCCTCCTCACCTCCTGCATCTTCACATCGACGGCCTTTCCGGTACGGACGTAGTGGTACACCCCGAAGAGCAGGACCAGCCCCGCTGCCGCCAGCCATAAAGCCTTTCTTCTCATCCGTTCCCTCGGCCCTCACTTCTTCCAGAAATGGGGGATAAAGAGTATTATCACTGTGTAGACCTCGAGTCTGCCCACGAGCATGCAGAACACGAGTATCCACTTCGCAACCCGGGGCAGGGAGGCATAGCCGTCAGCCGGACCCGCCGCACCGAGAGCGGGGCCGACGTTGCACAGCGCCGAGACGGCCGTCGTTGCCGCCGTAACGAGATCAACCCCTGAGTACGCCAGCAGCAGTGTCGCTCCCACCCAGATTATCAGAAAGAGGAAGAGGAAGCCCCAGATGCTGCCGAGGATCTCCTTGGGGAGGAATTTGCCGTCCAGCTTCAGTGCCGTCACGGCCCTGGGATGAATCAACTGGTAGAGCTCCCTGTAAGACTGTCTGAACATCAACAGGACCCTCACCTGCTTCATGCCACCGCCCGTTGAACCGATCATCCCTCCAAAGAACATCAGTATGACGAGGATGATCTGTGCAAAGTAGCTCCATCCCTCGTAGTCGGCCGTACTGTAGCCCGTGGTGGTCATGATCGAAACTACCTGGAAGGAGGCGTACCTGATCGACTCCAGCAGGGTGCCGAAATCCTTCCTCCAGAGGTTCAACGTCACCAGGACAACGGCCGCAACCGTCACCCTGACGTAGAACTTGAACTCGTCACTCCTTGCGAACCTGGACAGATCACCCTTGAAGGCATGGAAGTAGAGGGTGTAGTTGACCCCCGCAAGGAACATGAAGACCGTCGCCACGCCGTCTATGTAGGGGCTGTTGAAATGGGCGATGCTTGAATTCTTTGTTGAGAAGCCTCCTGTGGCGAGGGTCGTAAAGGCGTGGTTCAATGCGTCCGACGGTGACATGCCTCCAAGGAGATAGAGGACGAAGGCCATGGCGGTGAGGGAGGCGTATATGTACCACAATGACTTTGCGGTATCCACGATCCTCGGCCTCAGCTTGTCCACCGTGATCTCCGGCACCTCCGCCTTGAAGAGCTGCATACCCCCGGCACCGAGCATGGGGAGTATGGCGAGGGAGAAGAGGACGATCCCCATACCCCCGAGCCATTGCATCAGACTCCTCCAGAGGAGGATGCCCCCAGGGACACGCTCTATATCCTCCAGCACCGAGGCACCGGTCGTGGTGAAGCCCGCCATGGCCTCGAAGTAGGCGTTCGTGAAGGTGGTGAACGTCTGGGAGAGGAGAAAGGGCAGGGAACCGAAGAAGGTGACCACGATCCAGCTCAGCGTAACGGTGACGAAGCCGTCCCTGTGCCTCAGGTCCTCCTTCCTGAACCTCCTGGTGAGGACGAAGGGTATCAGCCCGGCGGAGAAGGTGGCTCCAAAGGAGTACAGCAGCGCCGTCTGATCACCCTCGTCGAGGTAGAGGGAGACGCCCAGGGGCAGGAGCATGAAGAAAGAGACGAGGAGGACGACGATGCTGGTGAGATTTACGATGGGTTTCCAGTTCATATCATAAGAGTAGGTCTTCTACCTGCCTTATGGACTCGCGGAGTGCGAAGATTATCAGTCTGTCGCCCACCTGTATCACGTCATCACCGCCGGGGATGATGATCTCGCCCTCTCTGATTATCGCCCCAATCAGGGCGGAGACGGGCATACTCACGTCCTTCAGCCTCTTGCCCGCAAAGGTCGATTCGGCGCTCACACCGGCCTCGATGATCTCCGCCATGTCCTCGGCGATCGCCGTCAGGCTGAGGATGTCTCCACGTCTTACGTACCTCAGGATGGAACTGGCCGTAATCAGCCTCGGGCTGATAACCACCTCGATACCGAGGCTGTGGGCGAAGGAGAGGTAGTCCGTGCGGTTCACCACGGTAACGACCCTCTTGACGCCCAGCCTCTTGGCAAGCAGGGAGGACATGATATTGAGCTCCTCGTTGTTGGTCATGGCGGCGAAGAGGTCCATATCCTCTATGTTCTCGTCCTCGAGCAGTCCCCTGTCGGCGCCGTCGCCGCTCAGCACGACGGTGCGCTCAAGGTTTTTGATGAGGAACTTGCATCTTTCGGGGTTCTTCTCTATGATCTTCACCGTCACGTCCCGCTTCTCCAGCTGTCTTGCAACGTGAAAGCCTATCCTGCCGCCTCCGACTATGATCACGTTCTTGACGGGTTTGAGGTCACCGCTAATCAAGGCGGCGGTCCTCTGAAGATCGTCCCGGTGAAGGGGAAGATAGATGATGTCGTTGTCTTCAACCCTGTCCTTCCCGGTGGGGATTATCGCCCTGTTCTCACGCTGGATGATGCCTATCAGGACCCGGTCCTTCACCTTCTCCCTGAACTCCTGGAGCGTCCTGCCCACGAGGAGCGGGTTCTTCTGTACCCTGAACCCCACGACCTTGACGAGACCGTTCTCGAACTCCTCGACATCATATGCAAAGGGGGCCTCGATGATCCTGAGGATGGCCTTTGCCGACTCGAGCTCGGGATTTATTGCCGGGTTTATATCGAGGTTCTCCTTTGAGAGGAGCCTCCTGTTCGAGTAATACTCGTCGTTTCTGATCCGCGCGATCTTACGGGGTATGTTGAAGAGGGCCTTTGCCACCAGACAGGCGATCATATTCGTCTCGTCGCTGTTGGTGACGGCGAGGAGGATGGAGGCCTCGTCGGCACCGGCCTCCTTCAGCACAGCCGGAGAGCCGCCCTCGCCTTCCACAACCGCTATATCGAGCTCATCGCTTATCCTGCTCAGATGATCCTTGTTCGTGTCTATAACCACCACATCCACATCCTCCTCCAGCGAGAGGAACTTTGATATGTGGTAGCCGACCTCTCCCGCGCCTATAATGATGACCCGCATAGTGAAGATTATAGCATAACGAAGACAGGAGTATGAGGGGCGAGGCGACGAAGGGAGAGCCTTCATTTTTCCTCCCCCATTCCTGTAAAATAATACTGATTTTTTCGATCGCCTTTATCCTCTTGAATCACCCTCTGGTGCCGTTGAAAGGAGGCATTGAATGAGTTTCGTCAAAGGGCTGAAGTGCAGGGAGTGCGGCAGGGAGTACGGCGTGGAGCCGATCTATGTCTGCGAGTTCTGCTTCGGCCCTCTCGAAGCGGTCTATGACTACCAGGGGATCAAGAAGGCCGTATCGAAGAAGAAGATAGGCAACAGGGACGAAAACCTCTGGAGATACAGGGAGTTCCTCCCCGTGGATGGAGAGCCCCGGGTGGGGCTGCACTCAGGCTTCACCCCCCTGGTGAAGGCGGAGAACCTCTCGAGGTTCCTCGGTGTGAAGGAGCTCTACATCAAGGACGACACAGTGGTGCATCCCACCCTCTCCTTCAAGGACAGGGTGGTCGCCGTAGCCCTCACAAAGGCCAAGGAGTTCGGCTTCGACACCGCCGCCTGCGCCTCGACGGGCAACCTTGCCCATTCCGTGTCAGCACACGGGGCAAAGGCCGGTCTCAACAGGTTCATCTTCATCCCGGCCACGCTGGAGGAGAGCAAGATCGTGGCATCCCTCGTCTTTGAACCGAACCTGATAGCGGTGGACGGCAACTACGACGATGTCAACAGACTCTGCAGCGAGATCGCCAACAAGTACAGGTGGGCCTTCGTGAATATAAACATCAGGCCCTACTACGCCGAGGGCTCGAAGACCATCGGCTTCGAGATAGCCGAGCAGTTGGGCTGGAGGGCCCCGGACAACGTGGTGGTACCCTGTGCAAGCGGTTCCCTCCTCACAAAGGTCTGGAAGGCCTTCAAGGAGTTCAAGGAGGTGGGCCTCCTGAAGGAGGCGGACACCAGGATATTCGCCGCCCAGGCCGCCGGATGCAACCCCATCGTCACGGCCATCAAGAACGACACCGACGTGATCCGGCCTGTAAAACCTGAAACCATCGCGAAGTCACTCGCCATCGGGAATCCCGCGGACGGGTTCTATGCATACAGGGCCGTGAAGGACTCGGGCGGTTACGGCGAGGACGTCACGGACGAGGAGATAATCGAGGGGATAAAGACCCTTGCCAGGACCGAGGGGATTTTCGCCGAGACCGCAGGCGGTGTAACCGTGGCTGTCGCAAGGAGGCTGATCGAGCAAGGATACATCGGGAAGGAGGAACTGACGGTCCTCTGTATCACCGGTAACGGGATGAAGACACAGGAAGCACTCCAGGGAAGGATGACAGAGCCTCATTACATAAAACCGAACATGGAGTCCTTCGAGGAGATGCTGAAGAGGCTTGAGTGAAACAGGGCCCGGAAGCAACCGGCTGCTCAATGATCAAGAACTTCAAGAAAGGGAGGAAGTCATGGCGGTGAAGGTAAGGATACCGACCCCTCTGCAGAGGCTCACCAACGGCCAGGAGGTGGTGGAAGGCAAGCCGGGAAAACTGATCGACCTGATACTCGATCTCGATTCCCGTTTCCCGGGACTGGCTGAGAGGGTCTCCGAAAACGGCAAGATCAGGAGGTTCGTCAACATCTACGTCAATGAGGAGGATATCCGGTTCCTGAACGCCGAGGAGACGGAGGTGAAGGACGGTGACGAGGTATCAATAGTGCCTGCAATCGCAGGTGGAAGGGGGTGGTCATGAAAAGGAGGGTGAAATTGACCTTTCCGCAACACCTCATAAAGGAGCCCGTGCTCTTCACGATGGCGAAGAAGTTCGACGTAATGCCCAACATCCGGAGGGCCAGGGTGACCGAGACCGTGGGAGAGATGGTCCTCGAGCTGGAAGGTGAGGAGGAGAACCTGGAGAAGGGGCTCCAGTCACTGAGGGACCAGGGGGTCGAGGTGGAGACGGTCGAAGGGGATATCATCGAATAGACCGGGGTCCGGGACCGCAGGGTTCCAGGACGGTGAACCCCCTCTGTCAGCAGGATACTCTGGGTCTAAACTCAATTACGGAGGAGCAATCTATGATGACGAGCGAATCTCAGATGTCGGAGTCGTCCGAACAGGATGACCGAATGTGCCGCCGATGGAGAGGCATTCTCCAGGAATACAGGAACTTCCTGCCCGTTACCGACAAGACACCCGTTGTGACCCTCTTTGAAGGAAACACCCCGCTTATCAGAGCAGAACGCCTCTGCGAGAGGCTTGCGCTTGATTTAAAGTTATACTTTAAGTTTGATGGTGCAAACCCCACCGGTTCCTTCAAAGACCGTGGTATGACGATGGCCATATCGAAGGCCGTTGAGGAAGGATCAAGGGCGGTCATCTGTGCCTCAACGGGTAACACCTCCGCATCCGCGGCGGCCTATGCCGCAAGGGCCTCTCTGAAGGCCATCGTGCTCATACCTGAAGGGAAGATCGCCCTCGGTAAGCTCGTCCAGGCGCTTATACACGGCGCCGAGGTCATCCAGGTGGAGGGGAACTTCGACCAGGCCCTGGGGATCGTCAGGAAGATGGTGCAGAGACATCCCATCACGCTTGTGAACTCCCTTAACCCCTACAGGCTGGAGGGGCAGAAGACCGCCTCCTTCGAGGTCTGCGACCAGCTCGGGAGGGTCCCCGACTTTCACGCCCTCCCGGTGGGGAACGCCGGAAACATCACCGCCCACTGGAAGGGATACAAGGAGTATCACAAGGCCGGGATCATCCGGTCTCTGCCGAAGATGCTCGGGTTTCAGGCGGCCGGTGCAGCCCCCATCGTCCTCGGCCGTCCCGTTGAGAGGCCTGAAACGGTTGCAACGGCCATAAGGATAGGCAATCCCGCAAGCTGGAAGCCGGCACTGCAGGCCAGGGAGGAGTCGGGCGGCCGCATAGACGCGGTGACCGACGAGGAGATCCTGGAGGCCTACCGTCTCATCGCATCGACGGAGGGGATATTCTGTGAACCGGCCTCCGCCGCCTCCCTTGCAGGCGTCGTCAAGCTCCACCGCGAAGGCTACTTCAGGAAGGGACAGACCGTCGTATGTACCCTCACCGGCACGGGGCTCAAAGATCCCGACACGGTCTTCAGGGTCACGGAGAAACCGCGGAGGACGAAGGCGACGCTTGAGGCTGTTGAAGACGCCCTGGGCAAAGTGTTAGACTTTGTTTAGACCGGTCCTTACGCTCAGGGCCTTCAACGCGGGATGAAATACATAATACTCATAGGCGACGGGATGGCCGACAGGCCCCTGAAGGAGCTCGGCGGGAAGACCCCTCTGCAGGCCGCGTTCACGCCGAACATGGACAGGCTTGCCAGGAAGGGCAGGCTCGGCAGGGTGAGGACCATTCCCGAGGGGTTCCATCCCGGCTCCGACATCGCAAACCTCAGCTTACTCGGCTACGATCCGGCGAGGTACTACTCCGGAAGGGCACCGCTTGAGGCAGCCAGCCTGGGTGTCGATATCGGCGACAGCGACGTAGCCTTCAGGTGCAACCTGGTGACCCTCGCCTTTGACAGGACAAAGAAGAGGGCCCTGATGGAGGACTACAGCGCGGGCCACATAAGCACGGAAGAGGCTGAAGAGCTGATCCGGGCGATAAACGACCAGCTCGGCGACGACACCATATCCTTCCATCCCGGCATCAGCTACCGTCATCTGATGGTCTGGCGGAACGGCGAGAGCGAGCTGGAGTGTGTCCCGCCCCATGACATAATCGGCAGGGAGATAACGGAATACCTCCCTGTCGGGAAGGGTGAGGATACCATAAGGGGGCTCATGACCAGATCGGTTCCGATCCTTGAGCAACACCCCGTCAACAAGAAACGGGTGGCGGAAGGCAAAAGACCTGCAAACAGCATATGGCTGTGGGGACAGGGAAAGAGACCCCGCATCCCCACGTTCGGGGAGAAGTACGCCCTCTCGGGAGCACTGGTAAGCGCTGTAAGCCTCACCAAGGGGCTGGGCATCTACTCCGGGTTCGATATACTGGATGTGCCGGACATCACGGGATACCTCGACACCAACTACAGGGGAAAGGCGGAGTACTCGCTGAAGGCCCTCGAGGATCACGACCTCGTCTATATCCACGTCGAGGCACCTGACGAAGCCGGTCACAGCGGCGACCACAGGGTGAAGATAAAGGCGATCGAGGACTTCGACGCCCTCACGGTGGGAACGATCCTGAGGGGGGCGAGGTCCTTTGATGAATACAGGATACTCCTTGCACCCGACCATCCCACCCCCGTCGAGGTGCGCACCCATACCGACGATCCGGTCCCCTTCGTCATTTACGACAGCACCGACGAGAGGGACAACGGCGCCGTCGGCTTTGACGAATCCATCACCGAGAGGGACGATATAATCGTGGTGGAAGAGGGATACAGACTGATGGAGTACTTCATCAAGGGGGGTTGGAGCGATGGAGGCTGAATCCATCGATCTCGACAGGATCTGCGCTGCAATACAGAGGCGGCCGCTGAAGGGCGAGGCTCGCCATCCCCTCTGTGAGGCTGAAAGGATGTCTGAACGAGTAACGGACAGGGTGAAGGAGGTCTCGGGCTGATGCTCATCGTCCAGAAATACGGCGGTACGTCGGTGGGGAGCATTGAGCGGATCAAGGCGGTGGCCGAGCGCGTCGCCAGGACCAAGAGAGACGGAAACGACGTCGTCGTGGTCGTCTCCGCCATGGCGGGTGAGACGGACAAGCTCATCTCCTATGCCAGGGAGATCTCCCCCTCGCCTCCCGACAGGGAGATGGATCTGCTCCTCTCCTCGGGAGAGAGGATAAGCGCGGCCCTCACGGCCATCGCGCTCAACGAACTCGGCGTGAAGGCCGTCTCCTTCACGGGCAGGCAGGTGGGTATCATCACCGACAAGGCTCACACCAAGGCGAGGATAGAGAGGATCACCGCCGAGAGGGTCGAGGAGGCCCTCCGCAAGGGTTTCATCCCCGTCATCGCCGGCTTCCAGGGCATAACGGAGACCTCCGAGGTGACCACCCTCGGCAGGGGTGGTTCAGACCTGACGGCCGTGGCGGTTTCAGCCGCCCTCGGTGCCGATCTCTGCGAGATCTATACCGACGTCGAGGGGGTCTTCACCACTGACCCCACCATCGTGCCGGAGGCGCGGAAGCTGGAGAAGATCTCCTATGAGGAGATGCTCGAGCTCGCCAGCCTCGGAGCTAAGGTCCTGCAGACCCGATCCGTGGAGTTTGCGATGAAATACAGCGTTCCCCTCGTCGTGAGGTCCAGCTTCTCCGACAAACCAGGCACCCTTGTGGTCAAGGAGGACAGAGATATGGAAAAGGTCGTGGTTTCAGGTGTTGCATACGACAAGAACCAGTCCAAGATCACCATCCTGAGCGTACCTGACAGGCCCGGCATCGCGGCAAGGCTCTTCAAGTCCATCGCTGACGAAAACATTGTGGTCGACATGATAGTGCAGAACGTCAGCAGCGACGGAAAGGCGACGGACATCTCCTTCACCGTACCCAAGCCCGACCTGCAAAAGGCGGTGGGGATCGTGGAGGAGATCGTGAAAGAGCTCGGCGCAAAGGGGCTCTCCGTGGATGACGGCATCGCCAAGGTCTCCATCATCGGTGTGGGGATGAAGACACACTCCGGCGTCGCCGCCAGGATGTTCGAGACCCTGGCAAGCCACGGCATAAACATAATGATGATCAGCACATCGGAGATAAAGATCTCCTGCGTGATAGAATCAAAGTATACGGAGCTTGCGGTAAGGGCATTGCATGACGCCTTCGGGCTTTCGGCGCAGGGGTGACCCCTGCCCGGCGACATCTCGACAACCCCATCGGGTTCTGAGAGTCAAAGGAGGTGCCCATGCCCGTCTACGACTTCAAATGTCTTGGATGTGGCGACACCTTCTCCCTGGTGATGACGATCAGAGAGAGGGAAACGAAGGAGATAAGGTGTCCTGGCTGTAACAGCCCCGAGGTAAGGCCCGTGTATTCCGGGTTCTTTGCCGTGACATCAAAGAAGTCCTGAACGAGGATCACCCTGTCCAGCCTTGAAAAGACGGAAACCCTCTTGACGGGGAATCTCAAGCGGTGTGGAATGGCGCGCCTGGGAGGATTCGAACCCCCGACCCACTGATTAGAAGTCAGTTGCTCTGTCCTGCTGAGCTACAGGCGCACTCTGAACGTCCTCCATGGTCTTCGGATGCAGGGGGCTCAGGTCGTAGACCCCCCTCGCCCCTCCCCGCCTTATCGCTGTGCTCCAGATATACTATACCGTACAGCCTCCGGCCGGGAATGGTCGGGGCGAGTGGATTTGAACCACCGACCCCCTGCTCCCAAGGCAGGTGCGCTTACCAGGCTGCGCTACGCCCCGTCGTTGTCGACCCCCTCACAGGGGCCCTTCGGTCTTTCAAAGACCCCTTCCAGGGAAGGGTGGTCCCTTTCCCAGCCCGTCGGCGGACGGGAAAACCACGAGTGCTCTCAGGTTATAAATTAATAAAAGATATGATAAAATGTCAAACGGGTCCGATTGTCTTTGTCTCCTGGAAAGTAGTATCATGGTTAGAATACGGCCCGACCTTGATCGGAGCGGATACGTCTATCCATGAAGATGAGAGTCCCGGTTAATACGTTGACCCTCCTCAGGAGGGCCCAGATCCTTGCGGTTGCAGGGGTCGTACTCTCTCTGCTCTTCGTCGTGAGGAGCATCCTCGACTACGACTCACGGAGCAGGGCGGGGACAGATGCGAGGGAGGACGTCACCGGTCCCTCCGGCGGTGCTCCGGCCAGAGGACTCGATGATTACTCCGTTGTACTCAGGAGAAACCCCTTCGGCTTTGAGGCCGGCACGCTGGACAGGCTGGGGAGGGAGGCCCCAGGGTCGATGGGTGAACTCACCCTCATGGGGACAGTGGCCGGTGTGGACGGATGGGGTTATGCGGTGCTCGCCACCGATGGCGGCAGACAGGAGGTCTTCAGAACGGGGCAGCAGGTGTACGGGATGGGGAGGCTCTCCAGCGTCATGACGGACAGGGTCAGGATAGGGGGCGCCGATGTCTCACTGATAGATCCGAAGACCGCCTTCAAGAGATACGGAGAGGGGGTCCGGCTCCCCCTGAGGAGGGCTCCCGAGGCACCCTTCATCAGGCGGACCTCAGAGGGCGCCTATGTAGTGGACAGGAGAAAGATAGAGGAGACCATCCAGAACCCCCAGCAACTGATGACCGATGCCAGGCTCCAGCCGATGTTCAATGATGGCAGGCAGGAGGGTTTCGTCCTGAAGGAGGTGAGGGTGGGAGGTCTTTACCACAGACTCGGCCTGAGGAACAACGACGTTCTCCTCGGCATCAACCAGTACAACATAACCGACCCCGAGGCGGCGCTCCAGGCCTTCAACGCCCTGAGGGGTGCGGACAGGATAGTGCTCAGGATCCTGAGGAACGGGAAGAGAAAGACCCTCGTATATCAGATAAAATAGACTCCCCGCTCCGAACAGGGGGGGACAAAGGAGGAGCTGTGACAGGGTACCTGTTGAAGATGACCGTCGTTGTGGCGGCCCTGGTCGTCCTCTCCACCTCAGCCACGGCGTCCACCGCCGGTGGCCCGGCAGGGGATGGAGCCGGAGGACCCGCCACCTCGGAAGACTCCAGAGGACTCGTGACCTTCAACTTCATCGATATCGAACTGCCCGTCCTCGCAAAGTTCGTCAGCGACGTGACGGGAAAGAACTTCATCTTCGATGAGCAGCTCAAGGGGAAGATCACCATCATAGCACCGTCGAAACTGAAGATCGACGATGCCTTCAGGCTCTTCACATCCGTCCTCGAGCTGAAGGGCTTCACCGTCACGCCCTCGGGAGTGAACGCCTACAAGATCATCCCCTCGGCCGTGGCGAAGCAGAAGGGGACGGCCGTGGTCTCCGGCAGACTTCCGGTGAATGAGAGTTACATCGTCAGGCTGATACCACTGAAACATATATCATCGGAAGAGGCCCTCGGGTTCCTCCGGCCCGTCGTATCGAGGGACGGACACATATCGGCCTTCACACCGGGGAATCTCCTGCTCCTCATAGATTCGGCCCTGAATATCGAGAAGGTGCTGAAGATCATAGAGAACATAGACCGGCCATCAACAGTGGAGACGCCGGAGATCGTCTACCTGCGGCATGCAGCGGCGGAAGATGTGGCCAGGATCCTGAACGAGGGGCTGAAGGGCATGGCGAAATCCCCGCCGAGGAAGGTCCCGTTCCGGAGTGAAACAAGGGTGGTTGCGGATACCAGACTGAATGCGGTGGTCCTCTTCGGTCCGAAGGGCGGGAGGGAATCGATGAAGAGGCTCATAGCCCTGCTGGACGTCCCGTCACCTGAGGAGCAGGGAAGGATCAACGTCTACTTCCTCGAGAACGCCGATGCCGAAGAGCTTGCCAAGGTGCTCGAAGGGGTCGTGAAGAGCATGGAGACCGCCAGGCCTCCGGCGGCAAAGAAAGGGGTGAAGCCTCCCGGTGCATCTGCGAGGATCGTCATCACCCCTGACGAGGCGACAAACTCCCTGCTCATCGTCGCCTCACCCTCGGATTACAACAACCTCGTCCAGGTGATCAAGAAACTCGACAGACGGAGGAGGCAGGTCTATGTGGAGGCGATGATCGTCGAGGCCTCCATCGACAAACTGAGGGAACTCGGTGCCAGGTGGCGGGCCACGGCGAAACACAAGGGTGAACCCGTGGTCATAGGAGGGGTCGGGATACTCGACCCCACGGCCATACAGTCGGTGATCTACGGGCTGTCAGGCCTTACCGCAGGAGGCATGGGGAACTTCATCGACATACCGGTCATACAGGTCGACTCCGACGGCACCACCACCACATCCACCCTCACGGTGCCGGGGTTTGCGGCGCTCTTCAGCCTTGAGGAGTTCTCGGGCGTCGTGAACGTCCTCTCGACCCCGCAGATCCTCACATCGGACAACAAAGAGGCCGAGATCGTCGTAGGGGAGAATGTACCGTTCATAACGAAGAGGGAGTCCGATCCCTCGAGGACCGTCTCGGTCTTCAGCAGCATCGAACGGAAGGACGTGGGGATAACCCTCAGGATCACACCCCAGATAACCGAGGGTGATTTCGTCAAACTCGATATTTACCAGGAGATATCATCGGTGAAACAGGAACCGAACACAGAGGTCCTGATCAGCGTGGGGCCGACTACGACGAAGCGCTCGACCAGCACCTCGGTGGTCGTGAAGGACAACCAGACGGTGGTGATCGGCGGCCTTATGGAGGAGAAGAAGTCAGCGACCATAGACAAAGTACCCCTCCTCGGTGATCTGCCCCTGCTTGGATGGATATTCAAGTCCGAGAGCCTCACCAAGGAGAAGACCAACCTGCTCGTCTTCCTCACCCCCCATATAGTGAGGGATGCCGAGTCGATGGGCAGGATAACCGAGGAGAAGAGGAGGGAGTTCGACGAGACCCTCCGGAGCGCCTCAGGCGGCGAAGGGGCATCCGGAACGGGCGGTGGAGCGAAAGAGCAGCCCTACGTCAGCGGTCAGATCCTGGTGAGGTTCCAGGCCGGAGTGACGGAGGATGAGGCCGCCAGGATCATCGCCGGGCAGGAGGCGAAGGTGGTGAAGCACCTGAGGGACCTCGATATCTACCTGATCGAGCTCCCCGAGGGTGTATCCGTCGAGGAGGCCCTGGAGGCGTTCAACGCCCTTGAGGAGGTGAGGTATGCAGAACCCAACTACACCAGAAGGTTACACTGACGGGATAGACCTCTCGCTGCTGAAAGAGATCCCCCTCTCATACGCCAAGGGCAACGGTCTCCTCCCCCTCAGGGTGAAGGACGGGGTCCTTGTCGGTGCGGTCTCCGGAGAGAACGGCCTCCTCGCCCTCAGGGAGGTGGCATCCTCGAAGGGGCTCACGCCCCAGGCGGTATGGATGGACGCGGACCACCTCAGCAACGAGATCAACAGGCTCTACGGACAGATCGGCTCCGCAGAGGAGGTGATGGAGAACATCTCCGGCGAGGACCTCTCCTCTGTGGCCACCGAGTTCGAATCCCCCCGCGACATACTCGAACTCACCACCGAGGCCCCGATCATAAGGCTCCTGAACGCGCTGCTGCTGCAGGCGGTGAAGGAACGGGCCTCGGACATCCATATCGAGCCCTATGAGAACGAGATCGATGTCAGGATGAGGGTCGACGGCGTCCTCAGGACGGTGCTGCGACCACCGAAGATAATACAGGACGCCCTGATAAGCCGGGTGAAGATCATGGCCAACCTCGACATCGCCGAGAAGAGGCTTCCCCAGGACGGCAGGATAAGGGTTATAATAGGAGGAAGGGATATCGACGTGAGGGTCTCGGTTGTGCCCACAGTGCATGGAGAGAGGGCTGTGCTCAGGCTGCTGGACAGGAAGCAGGGCCTTATAGGCCTCTGGGAGGTGGGGCTCGAGGAGGAAGAGGCACGGCGGCTGGAGGAGCTCCTGAACCGCTCGAACGGGATAATCCTGGTCACAGGGCCCACGGGCAGCGGCAAGACCACCACCCTCTATTCAGCGCTGAACAGGATACACAAGGAGGATATGAACATCATAACCGTCGAGGACCCGGTGGAGTACCAGCTGAAGGGGATCGGTCAGATCCAGGTCAACCCCAGGATAGGGCTCACCTTTGCCTCAGGGTTGAGGTCGATACTCCGGCAGGACCCGGATGTGATCATGGTCGGAGAGATCAGGGACCTCGAGACCGCGGAGATAGCCATTCAGGCCTCGCTCACCGGCCACCTCGTCCTCAGCACACTACACACCAACGATGCCCCCTCCGCGATCACCAGGCTCGTCGATATGGGCGTCGAGCCCTTCCTTGTGGCCTCCTCCCTGATATGCGTCATCGCCCAGAGGCTGGTGAGGGTGATCTGTCCTGACTGCAAGGAGTCCTACAGGCCGGAGGGTTACGAGCTCGCCTACTTCCCGTCGACGGAGACCTCCGTCGGGGTGCTCTTCAGGGGCAGGGGCTGCAGCTCCTGCAGCGGGACGGGTTACGTCGGCAGGACGGGGGTCTTCGAGCTCCTCATCATCGACAACGATATAAGACCCCTCATCACCGAGAACACCGATTCCTTCGCCATCAAGGAGGCAGCGCTGGCGAAGGGGATGAAGACGCTCAGGATGGACGGGCTGAGGAAGGTCGTCTCGGGCATAACCACCCTCGAAGAGGTGCTGAGGGTGACGCAGGGCTCGGATCTGTGAAGGACTGGTACCGGAGGGATTAAAGAAATCCAGATCAAGGATCGATAAAGATATCAGGTGGTGAACGATGAGACTCGTATCGGAAAGGGTGGAACCTGAGAGGTTCTTCAAGTACTACGTGGTGAAGGTCTGCGACGAGGCCCGGGTCGACGTGAGGGAGAAGTTCCTCCAGATAGATTACCTGTCGAAGATGCTCTCCCGCTTCGTGGACCCTGAAAGGCACTTCGGCGACCCGGGGCACCTGGTGCGCGTCATCGACGTCCTGGAGGAGGAGCTGGAGAAGACGGAGGTCTCCATCGACGCCTACAGAAAGGCCGCGGACAAGATCCTCTTCTACCAGAGCTTCTTCCCCGAGGCGTTCAAGCGGAGGTTCCTCGATCAGGGGTTCTATTCAAAGGCGGCGAAGATGTTCTACAGGATAGTGGGCAACTACAGGATCCCCGTCTGCAGCCTCCTGTCCACGGAGTACTCCCTCTGGAACTTCATACTCAAGTCCACCCGGCAGAAATACCTCTTCTGAGCTGTCAGTCCCTCCTCCTCTGGAAGTCGACCCTGATGACCCTGCCGTCCTTCTCCGGAGAGAGACCGCCCTGCCGGGGCGCATCCGGAAGGGACAGGAACTGGGTGTTCAGCTCGGGACTGTACAGGCCGACCACATGTTCCGAGGGGATCAGGCAGTGTTCAGGCCTCGTTCCGAAGACGAGCCTGGCGTCGATGCCGTGGTCGTCCCAGATGAAGTTCATCCTCCTGTTGAAGACCAGGACGAGGCCCTTCTCCTTCTCCTCAGGGAGGAACCCCCTCTTGCCGATCACGACATCCTCGGAGTATCTCACCACGACGAAGACGCGTCCGGCGATCTCAAGGAGCTGATGGAATATCTCTCTCTTCAGCCTGTTCAAACCGGCGAGCTGTTCCGAATCCATGTTTTATTATAACCGAAACGGAGAACCCTGAAGGGGCTCCTCCGGCCCCTCCCGTCGCTGGATATATGCAGTGGAAATGTGGAAAAACACCGATGCCTCCCCGTATTCAACAGAGATGGCATGCGATCTTCCTGCCCCCCACCGTCTTCAGTTCAGGCGGTTCCCTGTCGCAGAGAGCGGTCCTCTTCGGACAACGCGGATAAAAGGGGCATCCCGAGGGAGGCTCCACCCCGAGCTCCGGGAGCCCGCCCCTGCCCGGACGCCTGGTCGTCCTCTGCTGGACGAACCTCACCTTCGGTATGGCGTCAAGGAGGGCCTCGGTGTAGGGATGGCGCGGATCGTTGAATATCTCCTCGGCCGTGGCCTCTTCAACGATCC
>WGEZ01000026.1 GCA_015492515.1 Nitrospirota bacterium | reverse complement strand
GTTAAGGACGATCTTCTCGAGCCTCGGCACCTCCATCACGTTCCTGTAGGAGAACTCCTTCATCAGCCGGGGGATCACCTCTTTCCGGTATCTCTCCTTCAGTCTCGGTACGTACTTCTTCTCAGCCACTACTGGTCTATTACCTCCCTGCACTTCTTGCAGATCCTCACCTTCCGGCCATCCTCCAGGGGCTTGTTCCCGATACGCGTGGGCCTCTGGCACCTGGGGCATACAAGCATCACGTTGGAGAGATGGATGCTCCCCTCCTTCTCTATTATCCCGCCCTGGGCGTACTGCCTCGAGGGCTTCATATGCCTCTTTATCATGTTTATGCGCTCCACGATCACGCGCTGCTTCTTGTGCAGCACCGAGAGGACCCTCCCCTCCTTGCCCTTCTCCTTTCCCGAGAGGACGATCACCCTGTCGTTCTTCCTTATACCCAGCCCCATACCCTCGCTCTCCCTGGAATGCTCACAGCACCTCCGGCGCCAGCGATATGATCTTGGTGAACTCCTTCCATCTCAGCTCCCTCGCCACAGGGCCGAAGACCCTCGTCCCTATGGGCTCGCCCTGGGCGTTTATCAGCACGCAGGCGTTCTGGTCGAACCTTATGTAGGTCCCGTCGGGCCTCCTGGTCTCCTTCTTCGTCCGTACCACGACGGCCTTCGCTTTGGAACCCTTCTTTACGTTGCTGTCGGGAACAGCCTCCTTGACGCTCACCACTATGACGTCACCCACCCTGGCGTACCTCCTCTGTCCGCCTCCGAGGACCCTTATGCACATCACCTTCTTGGCCCCCGAGTTGTCCGCCACATCGAGCATGCTCTGTACCTGGATCATCCCTCTCGGCTCCCTTTATCCCTGCTGCTCCCTATGCTTCCCTGTTCAGTATGTCGAGGACAACCCAGCGCTTGGTCTTGCTCACCGGCCTGGACTCGATGATCTTCACCGTATCACCCGGCCTGCAGCGGTTGTCCTCATCGTGGGCCTTGAACTTCGTGACCCGCTTCACGTACTTCTTGTACAGGGGATGCTTCTGCTGCCTGGTGACGGCGACGGTCACCGTCTTGTCCATCCTGTCCCCTATCACCTTACCTATGAAGACCTTCTTCGGCATGACTACCTCTTTTCAGATCCTTTCTCCTGCCTCTCCTTCTCGGTGATCACCGTCAGGATCCGGGCTATGTCGTTCCTCACCGCCCTGATCCTCTTCGGGTTCTGGATCTCGCCCGTCGCCTGCTGGAACCTGAGGTTGAAGAGCTCCTTCCTCAGCTCCCTCTCCTTCTGCCTCATCTCCTCGATGGTCATGTTCCTCAGCTCCGAGGCCCTCACAGTACGGTCTCCTCCCTCTTGACGATCTTCGTCTGGATCGGCAGCTTATGCGAGGCCAGCCTGAGCGCCTCCCTCGCGACCTCCTCCGGCACTCCCGCCATCTCGTACAGGATCCGGCCGGGCTTCACCACCGCGACCCAGAACTCGGGGTTCCCCTTTCCCTTTCCCATCCTCGTCTCCGCGGGCTTCTTGGTGACCGGCTTGTCGGGGAAGATCCTTATCCAGAGCTTGCTGCCCCTCTTCACGTGCCTCGTGATAGCCACCCTGGCCGCCTCTATCTGCCTGCTCGTTATCCAGCCGGGCTCGAGGGCCTTCAGTCCGAACTGTCCGAAGACTATCTCCGAGCCCCTGTATGCCTTGCCGTGCATGCGGCCCTTCTGCATCTTCCGGAATTTGACCTTCTTCGGCATCAACATGGCTTATGCTCCTTCCTCGTCCGCAGAACTCTCGACCGTCTATCGTCCACCGGTCAGTACGTCTCCCTTGTAGAGCCAGACCTTCACGCCCAGCACCCCGTAGGTGGTCCTCGCCTCTGCAAAACCGTAGTCGATATCGGCCCGGAAGGTATGCAGCGGCACGCGGCCGTCCCTGTACCATTCCCTCCTGGCTATCTCGGCACCGGCGAGCCTGCCGGAGCACTGCACCTTGATCCCCTGCGCACCGAACCTCATGGCTGAACCGACCGCCTTCTTCAGGGCCCTCCTGTATGAGACCCTCTTCTCGAGCTGCATGGCTATATTCTCGGCCACCAGCTGGGCGTCGAGTTCGGGCTTCCTTATCTCCTTTATATCGATTGTGACCTGCTTGCCCACCATGGCCTCCAGGTCCTTCTTCAGCTTCTCCACCTCCACGCCCTTCTTGCCTATGATGATGCCCGGCCTTGCGGTATGAATGGCGATCCTGATCTTCTGGCCCTCCTTCTCGCCGACCCTCTCTATCTCGATCCTCGAGACCCCTGCGTGGTAGAGCCGTTCCTTGATGCCCTTCCTGATCCTGAGGTCCTCGTGCAGCTGCTCCGCATAACCCTGCTTCAGGAACCACCTCGAGTCCCATGTCCTGATAATCCCGATCCTGTTGCCTACGGGATGGGTCTTATGTCCCAAGATACACCCCCGATCTCGTTACAAAACAAGACAATACGTTCTACTCCTCCTTCTCCTCAGCGAGCTTTATAGTTATGTGGCACGTCTTCTTCTTAATGATATTCGCCCTCCCCATCGCCCTCGGGAAGAGCCTCTTCATCATCGGGCCCTCGTCGACATAGGCGCTGACGATCCTCATCTCCTCAGGCACGGCCACATCCTTCTGCTCGGCATTGGCCATCGCCGAACGGAGCAGCTTCTTCACGAACCACGCCCCCCTGTAGGGCATGAAGTTGAGGGCCGTCATCGCCTCACCGGCCTTCTTTCCCCTGATCAGGTCTATCACCCTCCGGGCCTTCCTCGGCGTGATCCTCGCGTATCTCAATACCGCCTTCGCCTCCATCGTTCCTTACCGCCCTTATCCCTTCACCCTCGTCGTCTTCTCGCTCCCTGCGTGCCCCTTGTAGGTCCTTGTGGGGGAGAACTCCCCGAGCTTGTGCCCCACCATGTTCTCCGTAACATAGACGGGGATGAACTTCCTGCCGTTGTGGACCGCGAAGGTGAACCCGACGAACTCGGGTATGATCGTGGACCTCCGGGACCAGGTCTTGATTATCCTCTTCTCGTTACGATCGATCATCGCCTGGACCTTCTTCATCAACTTGGGATCCACATACGGGCCTTTCTTGAGAGACCTCGGCACTTACTCCTCCTTCACTTCCTTCTCTTTATGATGAACCTGTCGGTCCTGGGGTTCTTCCTGGTCCTCACACCCTCGGGCCTGCCCCACGGCGAGCACGCCGGCCTGCCGCCGGAACTCCTGCCCTCTCCGCCCCCGAGCGGGTGGTCTATGGGGTTCATGGCCACACCCCTGACGCTCGGCCGCCTGCCGAGCCAGCGCCTCCTGCCCGCCTTGCCGTAGTTGACGTTCTCATGCTCTACGTTGCTCACCTGTCCGATGGTGGCCATGCAGTCTATGGGGACGAGCCTCACCTCTCCGGAGCCGAGCTTGATCTGGGCGTATCTTTCGTCCTTCGCCACGAGCTGCGCCTGCGCCCCCGCG
This sequence comes from Nitrospirota bacterium, assembly GCA_015492515.1. Lineage (GTDB taxonomy): Bacteria > Nitrospirota > Thermodesulfovibrionia > Thermodesulfovibrionales > JdFR-85 > S146-64. The sequence goes on along the minus strand of WGEZ01000026.1, from coordinate 2,751 downwards.
CTCCTGACGAGCCTGCCGCCCTGTCCCGGCCTCAGCTCGATGTTGTGTATGAAGGTGCCGAGGGGCATGTTCCTCAGGGGCAGGGCGTTGCCCGTCTTTATCTCCGCCTCCGGCCCTGACATCACCTGCTCACCGACCTTGATGCCGCTCGGTGCAAGGATGTACCTCCTCTCACCGTCTGCGTACCTCAGAAGGGCGATCCTCGCCGTCCTGTTCGGGTCATACTCGATGGTCTCCACCGTGGCAGGGACGCCGAACTTGTCCCTCTTGAAGTCTATGATCCTGTAGAGCCTCTTGTTTCCACCGCCCCTCTTCCAGACGGTCACCCTGCCGGCGTTGTTCCTCCCGCCCCGCTTCCTGAGGGGGACGCAGAGGGGCTTGTACGCCTTCTCGGTGGTCACCTCGCTGAAATCAGCGACGGACATGAACCTCCTGCCCGGCGAGGTCGGCTTATATATCCTTATACCCATATCTGCTCACTCTCTCCCGTTCGACTACATCCCTTCGATGAAGTCGAGCCTCTCACCCTTCTGGAGGGTCACGATGGCCTTCTTCTTCGCCGGACCCCTCCCCACGGAGCGGCCCCACCTCTTCATCTTCCCCCGCACGTTCACGGTGGCGACCTTCTCCACCTTCACCTTGAACAGCTCCTCGAAGGCCCTCTTGATCTCCACCTTGTTGGCGTTCCTGTCCACCTCGACGATCAGCTTGTTCTCCGACTCCTTCAGGTAGTTGGCCTTCTCCGTGAAGACGGGCCTGATTATGACCGAATGGGGGTCTCTCATCCCCAGATCTCCTGTACCTTCTTCAGGGCCTCCCTGGTCATCAACACGTTGTCGTGGACGAGGAGGGCGTAGGTGTTCAGGTCCGCCGCCCTCACCACATCCACCCCGGGGATGTTCCTTGCAGAGAGGTATACGTTCTCGTCCTTCTCCGGCGTCACCACGAGCACGCTCCTGCCGTCGAGCCCGAGGCCCCTCAGCAGGGCGACCATGTCCTTCGTCCTCGGCCTGTCGAACCCTATCTCGTCCACCACGGTCAGCTCACCGTCTCGCAGCTTCGAGCTCAGGGCCGTCTTCAGCGCCAGTCGTCTCTGCTTCCTGGGCATCCTGTAGTAGTAGTCCCTGGGCCTGGGTCCGAAGACCACGCCGCCGCCCTTCCAGATGGGGGACCTTATACTCCCGTGCCTCGCCCTTCCGGTGTGCTTCTGCCTCCAGGGCTTCCGGCCGCCTCCGCGGACCATCCCCCGCGTCTTCGCGGCGTGCGTTCCCTGTCTCTGGTTGGCAAGGTAGTTCACCACCGCCTCGTGGAGGAGATCCGCCCTGGGCTCCAACCCGAAGATGCTCTCCGGGAGGGTCATCTTCTCCACGACCTTGTTCTCTCTATCCTTCACGTCCACTTCCGGCATCCTCAGCCTTCCTTCCTCAGCTCGAGGTAGGCCCCACGTGGCCCGGGGACAGCGCCCTTAATCAGGATCAGGTTCTGCTCGGGCCTTACGTCCACGACGGCGAGGTTCCTTATCGTCACCTTCCGTCTCCCCATCCGACCGGGCAGGCCCTTGTTCTTCCAGACCCTCGAGGGGAAAGAACTGGCCCCTATCGAGCCCGGGGCCCTGTTGAACATGGAGCCGTGCGAGCCTGGTCCGCCGCCGTAGCCGTGCCTCTTCATCACGCCCTGAAAGCCCTTCCCCTTCGAGATGCCACTTGCGGTTACCCTGTCGCCCTTCTGGAACCTCTCCACGGTAATCACGTCACCGACCTTCAGCTCAGCCATGGGGAACTCCCTCAGCACCCTGAAAAAGGAGACACCCGCCTTCTTGAAGTGGCCGGCCATCGGCCTGGTGACCCTCTTGTCCTTCCTGATCTCGTCGAAGCCGATCTGTACCGCGTCGTAGCCGTCCTTATCCCTGGTCTTCACCTGTACCACGCTGCAGGGTCCGGCCTCTATCACCGTAACGGGGATCACGTTTCCCCTGTCGTCGAAGACCTGCGTCATCCCCAGTTTCCTTCCGAGTATACCCGTCATAGCTTTATCTCCACATCCACACCGGCGGCCAGTTCGAGCTTCATCAGCTCATCCACCGTCTGCGGCGTCGGATCGTGTATGTCTATCAACCTCTTATGAGTCCTTATCTCGAACTGCTCCCTCGACTTCTTGTCCACATGGGGTGAACGCAGGACCGTGATCTTGTGTATCCTCGACGGAAGAGGCACAGGACCGGCGATCCTGGCGCCCGTCCTCTTCGCGGTCTCCACGATCTCCTTCACCGACTGGTCGAGCAACCTGTGATCGTAAGCCCTCAGTTTTATCCGTATCTTCTGGTTCATTAACGTCTCTTCCTTGCCCGAGCCTCCGTCGGAAGGGCCTGGTCACGCCTCGGCAAGCCCTTCTGCAGCAGGCGGTCGGCCCCGGCTACTCGATGATCTTGGTGACCACACCTGCGCCCACCGTCCGGCCACCTTCCCTTATCGCGAACCTCAGCCCCTCCTCAAGGGCCACCTCTGATATCAGTTCCACCTCAAGGTTGACGTTGTCACCGGGCATCACCATCTCCACTCCCTCCGGCAGCTTCACCACTCCCGTAACATCCGTCGTCCGCAGATAAAACTGCGGCCTGTAGCCGTTGAAAAACGGCGTGTGCCTGCCCCCCTCCTCCTTCGTCAACACATACACCTGCGCACTGAACCTCTTGTGCGGCGTTATGCTGCCGGGCTTCGCCAGCACCTGCCCGCGCTCCACCTCGTCCTTCCC
>WGEZ01000025.1 GCA_015492515.1 Nitrospirota bacterium | reverse complement strand
GAGCTACCTCCTCGCTGCCGGAGTGCTGGTGCTCCTGATACTGAACATAACGTTACCCTTCGTGAGGGACAGGGAAGAGGTGCGCATCCTCACGGAGGAGATCGACGCCCTGAAGGCCGATGTGAGGGCCGTGGAGACGCTGAGGTCCGAGAGGAAGACCCTCGCGGAGAAGATCGGAGAGATCCGGCGTTTCAAGGCCTCGGCCCCGCTGATGCTGGAGACCCTGAAAGAGATCACCCGTCTCCTGCCCGACAACACCTGGCTCACGAGGCTCAAGGTCACGGAGCGGGAGGTCTTTCTCGAGGGCTACTCGGAGAGCGCCACAGGGCTCATCTCCGTGCTCGAGTCATCGGGGCTTCTTAAGAACGCAAGCTTCACATCCCCCACGATTAAGGACAGGAGGCTGAACAAGGAACGCTTCAGGATAAAGGCGGAGCTCGAGAGGGGGGACAATGACCGGCAATAGAAGAATCGTGGCAGCCGGGGCGGTGATCTTCATACTCACGGCCCTGACCATCTACCGTTACGGGGTGGTCTACCTCGGTGAACGCCTCGAGCAGGTGAGGGAGGAGAGGGAGATGAAGGTGAAGACCCTCTCGAAGTACAGGGCCCTTCTGTCGAAGAGGGAGTCCATCTCGCAGGACGTGGCAGGGTTGAAGAGGCTGCTGAAGGACGAGGAGCTGAAGCTCCTCTCCGGGAACACGCCGGCACTCGCCTCGGCCTCGCTCCAGGAGATCATAAAGCAGATAATCACCGCCAAAGGGGCCACCATCTCGAGTGAGCGGGTGGAAAAGACCGAGGACTACGACGGTTACAGGGTGGTCTCGGTGAGCGTCGACATGATCGTCGACGGCATATCCTCCCTCAATGAGATCATCTACAGCATCGAGTCCCGTACGCCCTACATGGTGATAAGAGAGCTTGACGTCAGGGTGAGAAACTACAGGAACCCCGCCCAGCTCACGGTGAGGTTGAAGGTCTCGGGACTGTCAAGCGCCTGACCGCTTGAAGATGAAGAAGGCCAACCCCCGGCTCCTCGCCCTCCGAGCATTGAACGACCTGTGGCAGAGGGGGCTGAAGCCGAAGGACGCCCTTGACCGTCACGGCCGATCCCTTGACGCAAGGGACAGGGCCTTCCTGATGGAGCTCCTCTACGGGGTTCTGAGAAACCGCTACTACCTCGACTGGTGCCTGAGCGCCTATCTCGAAGACCCCTCGGGCCTCGGCGAGAGCACGTTGAACAACCTGAGGCTCGGGGCCTACCAGGCCTTCTTCACGCGTGTCCCTGCAAGGGCGGTGGTCTATGAAACCACAGAGGTGGAGAAGGCCGCGGGCAGGAAAGAGAGGCTCGTCAACGCCGTGCTCAGGAGGCTGGTCAGAGAGAAGAGCTGCCCTCCCCTGCCGGAAGACACGGTGAAGAGGCTCTCCATACTCACCACGCATCCGGAATGGCTTCTGAGACGGTGGATCGACCGCTTCGGCCCGGAGGAGGCGGAGGCCCTGGCCAGGGCGAACAACGAGGTCCCGCCCCTCACCCTGAGGGTGAACACCCTGAGGACGGAGAGGGAGGGTGTGGCCCGGAGGCTCTCGGAGATGGGCATAGGCTACAGGTACACGGAGTTCTCCCCCGTGGGCATAAAGATAGAGAAGGCCGGAGCAACCCTGCCGGATATCGAGGGGCTGCTGGGAGAGGTCTTCGTCCAGGACGAGGGGGCCCAGTTGATCACCTATCTCCTCCGGCCCGAGCCGGGACAGCGGATACTGGATGCCTGCGCAGCTCCGGGCGGCAAGACGACCCACATCGCGGAGCTGACCTCGGACAGGGCGGAGATACTCGCCCTGGAGAGCAGCCCCGAACGGCTGAGGACCCTGAAGGACAATATCGCCAGGTGGGGCATCGGGTCCGTTGAGACGGTCCTCGCCGATCTCAGGACCTTCACCCCATCGGTCAGGGGCTTCCACAGGGTCCTCCTCGACGCCCCGTGTTCCTCCCTCGGTGTGATCAGACGGAACCCCGACGTCAGATACAGGCATACCCCCGGGGCGCTCAGGAGGTTCCAGGACAGACAGATCGAGCTCCTCACCGCCGCCGGCAGACACCTCCTTCCCGGTGGCATGCTCCTCTACTCCGTCTGCTCCACCGAACCCGAGGAAGGGGAGGAGGTGATCAGGAGGTTCTTGCATAAAGAGGACGATTTTTTTATTATAGATACTGACGGAGGGGACCGGTCCAGCTGTCCCTTCCCGGTGGAGAGTAAACTGCAGGCGCTCTTCGGCGGCGACGGATTCTTCAGGACCTATCCGCACAGAAACGACATGGACGGCTTCTTTGCAGCGAGGCTCTCCAGGAGAGGTTGACGGACGGTCCGGGGTGGAAGGAGAATGCAGGGGTTACTGAGGATACTCATCTACACCTCCTTCTTTGTCTTCCTGGTGGTCGTGAGCAGCTACGTCACCTTCAGGGTGATGGGAGCCAAGAAGACCATAGAAGCCCCCGACCTGACCGGCAAGAGCCTGGTGGAAGCGAACAAGGAGCTCCTCTCCAAGAGGCTGTACATGAAGATCGAGGGTGAGGAGTTCAGCACAGAGGTCGCTGCGGGATACATAACCAGGCAGGACATACCCCCTGGCAGCAAGATAAAGGAAGGGCGTACCATCCGTGTGGTGGTGAGCAAGGGGCCGAGGATCTACTACATGCCCGTCTTCAACGGTCTCACAATGGACGAGGCCAGGGAGCTTGCACTCAAGGAGAACATCAAGATCAGGAAGGTCATCAGGGTACACACGGAGAGCTTCGAGAAGGGTACGGTGGTCGCCCAGAGGCCTGCTCCGGAGGAGAAGGGCTCTGACAGCGTGACCCTCCTTGTGAGCAAGGGGCCTTTCGAGACCCTCTACTCCTGCCCTGACTTCAGGGAGATGCCCCTCGATGAGGCGAAGGCCCTCGCCGGGAGGCTCGGGATCGAGATCGAGCCGGCGGGGTTCGGCGGCGTAGTGGCCGAACAGACACCACCTCCCGGGAGTATCCTGAAGAGGGGCGAGACGGTGAAGTTGAGGCTGAGGCAGGAAGAGGAGGAGGAAGAGATAAGGTGGTTATGATAGCACCGTCGATCCTCTCGGCTGACTTCACCAGGCTCGGAGAGGAGATCGCCGCTGCCGAGAGGGCCGGCGCCGACATGATCCATGTGGATGTGATGGACGGCCACTTCGTGCCGAACATCTCCATCGGCCAGGTGGTGGTGAAGGGGATCAGGAAGGCCACGGGCCTCCCACTCGACGTCCACCTCATGATCGAGGACCCTGACGGCTACATCTGCGACTTCGTGAATGCAGGGGCGGACATCATCACCGTCCATGTCGAGGCGGCCACCCATCTGCACCGTACGGTGCAGTGGATCAAGGAGAGCGGCAAGAAGGCAGGGGTGTCACTGAACCCGGCCACCCCGATATGGAGCCTCGAGAACATACTCTCCGAGGTCTCCCTGGTGCTCGTGATGTCGGTGAACCCGGGCTTCGGCGGACAGGAGTTCATCCCCCAGTGCATCGAGAAGGTGAGGACCCTCAAGAGGATGATCCAGGAGAAGGGGCTCAACACCCTCATCGAGGTGGACGGCGGCATAAAACCTGACAACGCGAAGGAAGTCGTGGACGCCGGGGCCGACATACTCGTGATGGGGTCCGGCTTCTTCAACTCCGGAGACTACGCAGAGGTCGTCAGGGAGCTGAGAGAGAGAGTTGGAGCCTGACCGGCTGTTCGAGGAGGCCGAGGGACTGAGACAGAGGGCCCTCTATACGAAGGCGCTGAGAAAGTACCGCTCGGCGCTGAGGGGGTTCATCGGTAAGGCCGACGCTGCTGGTGAGATCTCCTGCCACATGGCCGCCGCCGACACCCTGAGGATGCTCGGCAGGTACCAGGAGGCGATGTCTCACTACGGGAGGGCGGCTGAACTTGCCGGGCTGATGAAGGACAGGGTAACGGTCACCGATGCCAGGCTCGGCACCGGACTCTGCCTCAGGGGGCTCGGCAGGTGGAAGGAGGCGCTCCCGCACATCAGGGAGGCGAAGAAGGCCTACAAAAGGGGGTCCGACCCTGAGGGCCTCGCCTTCGCCCTGTGGGCTGAAGCCGGTGCTCTCAGGTACGGGGGCAGACCGCTCGAGTCGATCAGGATACTGAAGGAGGCCCTCAGGATCAACCGCCGATCCGGTGACAGAGAGGCGGAGGGCTACTGCCTGAACGGTATAGGAGGTGCGTCGAGGGCAGCGGGCCTCAAGGCCGACTCGCTCAAGTGCTACATGGAGGCGAACCGGATATTCCAGGAGACGGGTGATACCTTCGGCCGCGCCTACTCGTTCTGCGGGATAGGCAACGCCATGAGGATGCTCGGAAGATACGACGAGGCCCTCGGGTTCCTCAGGAAGGCCCTCGGCCTTTACAAAAGGATCGGGGATGTGGTAAGTTCAGCCTACACGCTCTGGAGCATCGGCCAGACCTACACCATGCTCGAGAGGGTGGCGCTGTCCGAGAGGTACTACGGAAAGGCGAGGGTCCTCTTCAAGAGGACGAACGACCAGAGGGGGCTCGTGTACTGTCATCTCGGCATGGCCCAGTGCCACATCATGAGGGGCGACACCGGGAAGGCCGGAAGGGAGATCTCGCGGGCCCTTGAGATCTCCGGAAGGTACGGCTTCCCCCTTGAAGAATGCCACGCCCGGAACCTGAGGACGTTTATGGCCGGGGAACGCCGGCGGACAAGGACCTCCTGTTACGAAAGGCTCGGCGTGAGGCTCTCTTTCGACAGGGTGCCTTTCAACATCCCGTAAGAGCGCAGTGCATATCAACCTCCATCGGGGGAGAGGGATTTGACGTTTTTCAACATACCGAACTCACTAACCACGCTGAGGATCGTCCTCATACCCGTCTTCGTGACCGCACTGCTGTACAGGCGATACGACTATGCCCTCATCGTATTCATCGCTGCAGCTGTGACGGACTTCCTCGACGGGCTGGTCGCAAGGGTCAAGAACCAGCAGACCGAGCTCGGCAAGTTCCTCGATCCCATTGCGGACAAGTTCCTCCTCGTGACCTCCTTCGTCCTCTTCGCCATATACGACCTCGTCCCGAAGTGGCTTACGATCACCGTGATAAGCAGGGATATCATAATAGTGACGGGATGGCTGATACTCTATCTCATCACCCACAGGGCAAAGGTGGAACCCTCGGTCCTGGGGAAGCTCACCGCCGCATCCCAGCTCATCCTGCTCGCCTATATCCTCCTGTACATCAACCTCGGCAGGGCGATTCCCAGGCCTGAGCCGCTGATCACGGTGACCGCCGTCTTGACCGTTCTGTCGGGGTTGCATTATATTTACAGGGGGTTGACGTGATGCCGAGGGCCTGCAACGGAAACACGGTTGAAGCGGTGAAGCCCGGGAGCCCTGCCGAGAGGGCGGGGATCATGCCCGGCGACGTCCTGCTCACCATCAACAGAAGAAAGGTGCACGACTCGATCGACTTCGCCTTCTATGCAGACACCCCTGAGGTCTCCCTGTCGCTGAGACGGAAGGACAGGACCATAAAGGTGAAGCTGACCAGGGAGGAGGGTGAGGAGATCGGGATCGAGCTCCGACCCTTCCGGATAAAGAGGTGCAGGAACCGCTGCGTCTTCTGCTTCGTGAATCAGCTCCCCAAGGGGCTGAGGCGGAGCCTCTACGTCAAGGACGAGGATCTGAGGATGTCCTTCCTCTACGGCAACTACGTCACCCTGTCGAACATCACCCCTGAGGAGCGGAAGAGGATCGTCGAGCAGAGACTGAGCCCCCTCTACGTCTCCGTACACAGCACCAACAGGGAGCTGAGGAACAGGATCCTCGGAAACAACAACGCCTCCGACATAATGAAGGAACTGCGCTGGCTCACCAAGAAGAGGATCCGGATCCACACGCAGATCGTCCTCTGTCCCGGGCTGAACGACGGCGATGAGCTGAGAAGGACCATCAGCGACCTCCACAGGTTCTACCCCTATGTATCGTCCGTTGCGGTCGTCCCGGTGGGCCTCACCAAGCACAGCAGGGCCTCCCTCCGTCCCGTGGGAAAGGAGGAGGCGATCGAGACCCTCAGGATCATAGACGGCTTCCAGAAGAGGTTCATGAAGAAGCACGGAGACCCCTTCGTGTACGGTTCCGACGAACTATACATCAGGGCGGAGAAGAGGTTCCCGCCCCTGAAGCACTACGGCGAGCTGCCGCAGCTTGAAAACGGCGTCGGCCTGGTATCCTACTTCCTGCACAGGGCCGCAAGGAAGAGACCGCCCAGGAGGCCCTCCAGGGAGAGGTTCCTCACCGTCACAGGAAGCTCCTTCCATCCCTTCCTCCAGGGCTTCGTGCAGCGGTTGAAGAACCACGTCGAGATCAACGTCATCCCTGTGGAGAACAGGTTCTTCGGCACCTCCGTCACGGTGACCGGCCTCCTCACGGGAAGGGACATCATCCAGAGTGTTGCGGACGTCTCCTCGGGGTACGACGTGCTCCTCCTGCCGGACGTGCTCCTGAGAGACGGAAGGGACGTCCTCCTCGACGATGTGACCGTAAGGGACATCGAACACCTCCTGGGGATGAGGGTTGAGGTGATAGAGGCGACACCGGACGGCCTTGTAAATGCACTCGAGGCGGACAGGCATGGCCGTTGACGGGAAGACGAAGATAGTCTGCCTCATCGGCCATCCCGTGGAGCACAGCCTCTCGCCCGCCATGCATAACGCCGCCTTTGAAGAGCTGGGGCTGAACTACTGCTACGTCGCCCTCCCCGTGAGGCCCGAGGACCTCCCCGACGCCGTCAGGGGCATAAGGGCGTTGAACTTCCACGGCTGCAACGTCACCGTACCGCACAAGCAGGACGTCATACCCCACCTGGACGGGATAGACGAGGAGGCGCGGTTCATCGGAGCGGTGAACACCGTGAAGAACGACGGCGGCCTGCTCAGGGGGTTCAACACCGACGGCAGGGGGTTCATGGAGTCACTGAGAGAGGCGGGGATCGATCCCTCGGGGAAGGTGGTATTCATCGCGGGCGCCGGAGGGGCTGCAAGGGCGGTCAGCTACTATCTGTCGGAGAAGGCCTCGAGGCTCTGCCTCTTCGATATCGACACCGGCAGGAGCCGCTCTCTCCGGAACGACCTCCTCAGCCTCGGCCGTGAGGTGGTGGTCGCCGGGGGGATCGAAGAGGCGGCTGGAGCGGACATGATCATCAATGCCACGCCCCTCGGCATGAAGGAGGGCGACCCCCTCCCCGTGGAGAGGGGCATCCTTCGGAGGGAACAGGTGGTCTGCGACCTCGTCTACCGGGACACACCGCTGATCAGGACGGCCAGGGAGCTCGGGTGCAGGGCGATCAACGGCCTGGGGATGCTGCTGTGGCAGGGTGCGCTCGCATTCCGGATCTGGACCGGAGCCACCCCGCCCGTCGACCTCATGAGGAGCGTGCTCCTTGAGGGGATGGAGGGCAGGAGGTAGCGCCTACTGCCTCTTCCTCACGCCCTCGATCAGGGTGAGACCGTACCTCTCGTGCTGGAAGGCGTGGATCCCCGGGAACTTCGAGTAGAGCCAGCCTGAGAAGATCTCCTTCTGCCCGGCGTAGACCGTGACGTGTACCGCCGGGTTCTTCGGCTCCGCCGATGCAGAGGTGATCGTCAGACCATCCATCCTGAAGTCAGGCAGAAAGTCTCCTGTCTTGACCACTATATCGGAACCGGGTATCGCATACCCCGAGCCGAGCTTTATCTCCACCGCCTCCTTGCTGTTTGATGCCCTGTCGAG
>WGEZ01000024.1 GCA_015492515.1 Nitrospirota bacterium | reverse complement strand
GCCCATGAGGATCATGGCCATATTCGCCGTTGTGACAGCGGTCCTGAGCGCCCTCCTCGACAACGTCACCACCGTGCTTCTGCTCGCCCCCGTCACCCTGCTCATCGCCGACGCCCTCGAGGTCGACCCCGTGCCCTTCCTGATCTCCGAGGCCCTCGCCTCCAACATAGGCGGTACGGCCACGCTGATCGGCGATCCGCCGAACATCATGATCGCCTCAAAGGCGAAGCTCGATTTCATGTCCTTCATCTACCACCTGGCACCGGCGATTGTTGTAATAATGGCCGTCTTCCTCTTCGTCCTGAAGGTGATGTTCGGCAGGAAGCTCCATGTCAGACCTGAGCTCAAAAAGAGGATACTGGAGATGGACGAGAGAGAGGCCATCAAGGACCCGCTCATGCTGAAGAAATCGCTCTTCGTCCTCGCGATCGTCATAACGGGTTTCGTCTTTCACGGCATGCTCCACTACGAACCGGCAACGGTCGCCCTCTTCGGAGCGGGACTTCTCCTTCTGCTCTCAGGCACCCACGAGCCGCACCATGTCCTTGCTGAGGTGGAATGGCCCACTATATTCTTCTTCATGGGACTGTTCATCGTCATCGGAGGTGTGGTGAAGGTGGGGCTGATCAAGTGGATGTCCTTGGAGGTGCTTGCAATCACGGAGGGCAACATGTTTGCCACGAGTATGCTCGTCATGTGGTTTTCTGCCTTCGCCTCGGCCTTTGTGGACAACATCCCTTACGTTGCAACGATGAACCCCCTGATTATAGACATGGCCAAGCAGCTCTGGCCCCACCTTGAGGGCATAAAGCTCCTCCACAACCCTGAACTGATGCCGCTGTGGTGGTCCCTTGCACTCGGTGCATGCCTCGGTGGCAACGGAACGGCCATCGGTGCATCTGCAAACGTTATAGTGGTGGGGCTGGCCGAACGGGCGGGGAAGAAGATATCCTTCCTCAGGTTCATGGCCTACGGGATGCCTGTGATGATACTCACGGTGCTTCTGTCCACGGTCTATGTATGGCTGAGATACTATGTGCTGAAGATGTAGAGAAGACGCCGCATTCCGCCGGCCTATAACTTCCCCTTAACGGTCTATTAAAATAAAAAAATGCCATTTTCTTGACATATCTCCAGACAGGGGATTATCATATCATCCGATTGCGTATTGCAATGTCAGTGTTACAATAATCAACAGCTCCGAATAGATGACGAAGGAGGCGGTTGCATGTCACGCGCTTTGCGGAGGTTTTTCTCCCTTTTTGTGGTAGTGGTGGCTGTAGTGATAGGGCTTTACGGCATCGCATCTGCTGGAGAGGTTGCAGAGGCGACCCGGAAAGGAAGCACCATCGTATGGTGGATGTGGCCGGTGATCCTGTTTGTCTTCACCTTCCTCCTCGGTATCCTTGCCGTTGTTGCGGGTGTTGGAGGAGGGGTGCTCTTTGTTCCCATAGTGAGCAGCTTCTTCCCCTTCAACCTCGACTTCGTGAGAGGGGCCGGCCTGCTGGTGGCCCTTACCGGTGCGCTCTCGGCAGGCCCCGGGTTGCTGAAACGCGGACTCGCAAACCTCAGGCTTGCGCTCCCCATGGCGCTCATAGCATCCACATGTTCGATCTTTGGTGCAATGGTCGGCCTCGCCCTGCCCACGAATGTGGTGCAGACCGCACTGGGGGCGACGATCATCGCGATCGTCGTCATCATGGCGACGGCGAAGCGGTCGGACTTTCCCGAGGTCAAAAAGCCCGATGCACTCTCCACTGTTCTCAGGATATCCGGCATCTATTATGAGGAGTCCGTGGGCAAGGAGATAAACTGGCAGATCCACAGGACACCCCTCGGTCTTTCGCTCTTCATACTGATAGGCTTCATGGCGGGCATGTTCGGCCTTGGTGCCGGATGGGCGAATGTCCCCGTGCTCAACCTGCTGCTCGGTGCACCGCTGAAGATCTCCGTGGCGACGAGCGTGTTCCTCCTTTCCATAACCGACACAGCGGCGGCATGGGTATACATCAACAAGGGGGCGGTGCTGCCGTTGATCGCCGTTCCATCCGTCGCCGGGATGATGCTCGGGACGAGGATAGGCGTGAGGATACTGGCAAGGGCAAAGCCCAAAGCGGTAAAATGGATCGTCATAAGCTTCCTCTTCCTCGCCGGACTGAGGGCGCTGTTGAAAGGTCTCGGCATATGGGGGTGATGAACCATGAGTAACAAGACAAAACCGTCGGAAGAGCAGCTGAAATATGCATCGGTCCTGCAGAAGGTCTCCCTCGGAGGGCTGGCGCTCCTGGTCATCGGTTTCTTTGTATACCTGAGCGGCGTCCTTCCAACCATCGTTCCGGTAGAGAAGATCCCCGAGTACTGGGGGATGAGGGTTCATGACTTCGTTGAAGAGACAGGGATGCCGAAGGGGTGGAGCTGGTTGCCCCTGCTCGGCCATGGAGATATAGTGAGCTTTCTCGGAATAATCCTGCTCGCTGCGGGCACGCTTGTCTGTTTCGCCGTTGTGCTCCCCGCCTTCCTCCGCAAGAAGGACACCCCTTACGTGATTATCGTCTTCATACAGATCCTCATCCTTCTGCTTGCGGCAAGCGGAATAATTACAGGGGGACATTAGTGATGAGTACACTCGATGTATGTCCTGTCAGAAGGCTTGAAAGACTGCTTCTCTGTACCGACGGTTCGGAGTTCAGCAACGGTGCCATAAGGGAGGCCATCCGCCTCGCAAAGAGGTGTAACAGCAGGCTGTATGCCATAGCCGTAGTCGAGGTAAACCCTGAGCTTGAGACCTATGCTCCCGGACTCGTTGAAAAGCTCGAGAGGGAAACGAGGACGCACCTGGAGGGTGTAAAAGAGAGGGCTGAAAAGGAGGGCGTCGCCTGTGAGACGATAACACATGAGGGTGAGGAGCCCTACCGGTATATCGTCGAGGAGGCATCCAGACAGAAGGCTGACCTGATCATAATGGGCAGACGCGGCAGGTCGGGGCTGAAGAGACTGCTGATGGGGAGCGTCACCGCTCGTGTCATAGGGCATGCTGAAACCGATGTCCTCGTCGTCCCGAGGGCCGCTGTGCTCGAGTGCAGGAAGATACTGATCGCCACCGACGGCTCCGGGTTCGGTGAGAAGGCGGTCCGCGATGCCCTGGAGATCGCGGTGACCAGCGGGAGTGAAGTCGTAATTGTATCGGTGGCGCCGAGGGAGTCCGAGATCAGCGATGCCGAGAGATTCGTTCAGAAGGCCCGTGAGATGGCTGAGGACAGGGGTATAAAGGCCGAGACCAGGACCCCAACGGGCACGGCCTACGAGATGATCGTCGATACCGCTGAGAAGGAGAGGGCCGACCTCATCGTTGTCGGAAGCCACGGCAGGACCGGCCTCAGCAGACTGTTGATGGGAAGCGTGGCGGAAAGGGTCATCGGTCACGCCTCCTGTGCGGTACTGGTGGTCAAATAAGGCCCGTCCTCCACAGCACGGCCTTCTTCGGGGATGAAGCCCGGGCCATGAGGCGTCTCTGTCAAGGTAAGGACGGAGCCCTCTTCCTCGCCCGGCGGGCAGGCCGGACCCGGGATGCCTGACTTCAACCCGATATCCCGTACAGTGCGTACATCGTCCCTATCATGACGATGAGGTACAGTACCGTCATAACAGAGCCTGCCTTGAGATAATCAACCGTCCTGTACCCTCCCGGCCCCATTATGTAGGCGTTCACCTGATGGGTGGGGAGGACGAAGGTGTTCGATGCGGCCACGGCCACGGTGAGTGCAGCCATCCTCGGGTCTGCACCGCCGCCCGCCGCCATATTGATGGCAAGGGGTACGAGGAGCACTGTTGCACCCACATTGGAGACGACGAGGGTGAAGACCGATGTTAGAAGCCCTATGACCGTCAGGAGGACGACGGGTGAGACATCACCTATGAAGCTGAGGATCTGGTTGGCGATGAACGCCGCCGTGCCCGTCTTCTCGGTGGCCACGCCCAGCGGTATAAGTCCCCCCAGGAGGAAGACCGTCCTCCAGTCCACTGCGTGATAGGCCTCGTCAATGGTGAGGACACCTGTGAGGATCATCCCCAGTGCGCCTGTCATAAGGGCGACGGAGAGCTTCACCTTGCCGGAGATCACGAGGACAAGGGCTATTGCAAAGCAGATCGCTGCCGCCTTCGCCTTGTGTGTCTTCATCACCTCAGCCTCAAAGGGCGTGATGAAAGAGAGGTCCCTTGAATCCCTCAGGATCGCGAACTTCTCCCAGAGTCCCTGCAGGAATATCACGTCACCGGGCTGTAAAGGGATGTCCGAGAGCCCTCCGTAGAAGACCTTATCCCCCCTCCTGATGGCCACAGGGTTGACCTGATACTTCTCCCTGAAGTGTACCTCCCTCAGGGTCTTGCCCTCGAGCTCGGACCGTGGGGTGACGATCACCTCCACCATGCCTGCATTTGTAGGCGAGAGGTCGTCTTCGAAGACCTCCAGCTTATCCTTCAGCCTTAATCCCATGTCTTCGGCGAACCTCAGCACGTTCTCCTTCGCTCCAAGCACCGCTATGTCGTCGTTCGGGTCGAGTTTCACGGTCCTCTCCGGTGCAAAGAGCTTTCTCTCTTCAGCATGTTTCGCAACGGCGACGACCGTTACGAGGTAATGGGGCCGGATGGCCATCTCCTCCAGGGTCTGATCGCAGACGCTGCAGTCAGGGGGCACCTTAAGCTCATACAGTCCATTGGCGGAGTAGTATATCTTGCTGAAGTCTATACCGCTGACCACGCCCTCTGCTGCCTTCTCTCCGCTCGGGAGTATGAGCCTGCCGAAGAGGACGAAGTATCCCAGCGCTGCAACGATAAGGGCTATCCCTATCGGTGTGACGTCGAAAAGACCGAAGGGTTTAAGGTTCTTCGGAGCCATGAGGTCGTTCAGGAGGATCAGCGGGCTTGACCCTACGAGGGTGAGACAACCACCGATGATGCCCAGAAACCCCATGGGGATGAGCACCCTTGAGGGAGGGACGTTCATCTTCTTGCACACCCTCTGGGTTGCTGGCAGGAAGAGGGCGACAGCGCCTATGTTCTGCATGAAGGAAGAGATGACCGCTACCGTGCCGGAGACAAGCGCTATGAGACGTGACTCGCTGTTTCCCGCAAGCCTGGTGATCGGCTTCGCCACCTTGTTCATTATGCCTGTCCTGTCCAGTCCAGCGCCTATTATAATCACGGCGATTATGGATACCACGGCGTTGCTGCTAAGGCCCATGAAGGCCTCCTGTCCACTCACCAACCCGAGCAGCGGCAGGGAGATCATGACGATTATCGCCACCACATCCACCCTCACCCATTCCACGATGAAGAGAAACACTGCGGCTACAATGACAGCCATTACGATGATCATGTCTGCTGTGAGCATCGGTACAGATCCTCCTTTATAACCTGAATATCGGGATTGAACCTCGGAAAGGGGCAGATTGATCGAGGGGTCTTCAACTCTCCGCAGGATTCATCCGGTCGTGAATCCGGGAGACGGATCCCTGCCGGCAGTGAAGGGCCGGCAGGGATGGACGAGACTCGATCATCCTGCCCCTTGAAAGTTCATCGCTGCATCCTGTCGCAGGCTGGCTTCCAGAATAGAGCGATGCTTCCGGACAGAGGGATATTATCCATCTGCAAGGCAGAAGACAGGGATGCTGGCCTTCGCCGGAGACGACCCGTCGGTGACGTGCTCCGGTTCCGTCAGGACGAAAGTGATCCGCCGGAACTCCCTGTGCGCCTCTTTGATGGATCTGTCGAAGTCGCCGAACTTTACATTGTGGCTGAAGAGTATATTCTTTTCTTCAGCCTTCTTCCTGAAGGATTCCGCCTCTTTCGTCGTCCTTTCCCTTAATTCTTTCCTGATCCCGTCGTTCAACAGGGAAAAGAGCCGATTCCCGACGGGTATTACGTTGAGGGCGACGATCTCGTAGTTCATTCTCTCGGCCATCCCGATGGCGTAATGAACGAGCTTCTCCGAGAAGCCCTCCTCTCCGCCTACAACGAGTATCTTCTTCCTC
>WGEZ01000023.1 GCA_015492515.1 Nitrospirota bacterium | reverse complement strand
CGGGTATCTTCATTTCATTTCTCTGAGAAGCCCGCATCAGAGCCTCGACAGGACCCCGTCAAGCGCCTCCGGAGGATCCATGGCACATCCACAGGACCATCGGGCGAAAAGTCCAACAAACTGCGGGAAGATGCTCACCGAAGCATCTTCAATATAACTATAGCAGAACAGGCGATTATTTTCAACTCGACTC
This sequence comes from Nitrospirota bacterium, assembly GCA_015492515.1. Lineage (GTDB taxonomy): Bacteria > Nitrospirota > Thermodesulfovibrionia > Thermodesulfovibrionales > JdFR-85 > S146-64. The sequence goes on along the minus strand of WGEZ01000023.1, from coordinate 3,086 downwards.
TGCAGATGACTGGAGGGCTTCCTCTCTCAACAGGGCGTTCCATTCCCTGTCCACGTTCTCCTGTATCTCCCTCAGGAGGTCTTCGTTGCCAGGGCGGAAGAGGTGTTTGAACCTTCCCTGTGTTTTGAGGAACTCCGTGACAGGCTTCTTCTCCTTCGGTTTGTAGTTCACCGTGAGCCTGCCGTTGTCATACTCGTACAGCGGCCAGAAGCAGGTCTCCACGGCGAGCCTGCTGTCCTGGATCGCGGTGTTGGTGGGTGTCCTCCACCCCCTGTTGCAGTGGGCGAAGATGTTGATGAAGGCGGGCCCGTCGATCTCAACGGCCTTCCTCACCTTGGTCATCAGATCGCGCCAGTTGTGGGGTGAGGCCTGGGCTGAGTAGGGGATGTTATGGGCGGCCATTATCTTCGTGAGGTTCTTCCTCGGCTGGAGCTTCCCGGGGATCACGGTCCCTGCAGGGCTCGTCGTGGTGTTCGCGCCGAGGGGTGTGGCGCTCGAGCGCTGTATCCCGGTGTTCATGTATGCACCGTTGTCGTAGCAGATGTAGACGATGTCGTGCCGGCGTTCCATGGCGCCGGAGAGGCTCTGGAGCCCTATGTCGTAGGTGCCTCCGTCGCCGCCGAAGGCGATGAACTTGATCTTCCTGTCGATCTTCCCCTTCCTCTTCAGGGACTTGTACATCGCCTCCACACCTGAGATCGTGGCCGCCGCGTTCTCGAAGGCGCTGTGTATCCAGGGGATCTTCCAGGCTGTATAGGGGTATATGGTGGTGGAGACCTCGAGGCAACCCGTTGCGTTCGAGGCCACAACGGGCACATCCAGGGCGAGGAATATCTGCCTCACCGCGATCGGCGCCCCGCAGCCCGCGCAGAGCCTGTGCCCTCCCGTCAGCAGCTCCTCCTTGTTTGTCAGCTCCTTTAATCTCAACGGTGTCGACATGTCTCTGCTCCTCTCCTCTTTTTATCCCTCTTCGGTGACGGAGACCGGCCCCTGCACCCGGCCCGGGTCATTCCCTCACCCCTATGTACTCCTTCGGCACCTTCACCCTGCCCGTATCAAGGGTCTCCCTCAGCTCCTCTATCACCGCACCGGCATGCTCGGGCATGAAGTCCCTGCCGCCGAGGCCGTAGATCTTGTTGATCATCAGGGGCCTCAGCCCCTTCGTCATCATGGCGGAGGCTATCTCCATGTACATCGGGCCGAAGCCTCCGAACGAGTCGGCCCTGTCGAGCACGGCGATCACCTTCGCCGCACTCAGGGCGTCGGCGACCTCGTCGTAGGGGAAAGGCCTGAAGAGGCGCGGCTTCAGCAGACCGACCTTGAGCCCCTTCTCCCTGTAGGCGTCCACCACGTCCTTCGCCGTACCTGCTGCGGAGTTGAGCAGCACCAGGGCGAGCTCGGCGTCATCGAGCCTGTAGTCCTCGAAGAGGCCGTAACTGCGGCCCGATATCCTCTCGAACTCCCGTGCGACCTCGAGGGTGACCTCCTTCGCCGCACCGATCGCCTCGTGCTGTGCCCTCTTGAACTCCATGTAGTAGTTGGGCAGCACGAGGGGGCCGTAGGTGACGGGGTTGTCCACATCCAGCAGGGGATGGAGCGGCTTGAACTCGCCTATGAAGTCCCTCACCGCATCGTCGGGCAGGAACTCCATGCTCTCGATGGAGTGGCTGATGATGAAGCCGTCCATGCAGACCGTCGCCGGGAGCCTCACCTCCTCGTGCTCGGCGATCCTCACCGCCTGGATCAGGTTGTCATAGGCCTCCTGGGCGTTCTCTGAGTACAGCTGTATCCAGCCGGAGTCCCTCGCACCCATCCCGTCGGAGTGGTCACCGTGGATGTTGATGGGCGCCGAGAGGGCCCTGTTGACCAGAGGCATCACGATCGGCAGCCTCATGCCGGATGCTATGTAGAGCATCTCCCACATCAGGGCGAGCCCCTGCGAGCTCGTGGCGGTCATCACCCTCCCGCCCGCTGCAGAGGCGCCTATGCAGGCGCTCATTGCACTGTGTTCGCTCTCAACGGTGACGAGCTCCGTCTCCACCTTGCCGTCGGCGACGAAACTCGAGAACCTCTGCATGATCTCCGTCTGCGGCGTTATGGGATAGGCGGCGCAGACATCGGGGTTTATCTGCCTCATGGCCTCTGCAACGGCCTGGTTTCCGGTGACCGCGAGTTTATTCCCCATACTATTTGCCCTCCTCCACCATCAGGATCGCCTTGTTGCCCTTCTTGCCCGGGCACTCGGTGGCGCATATGCCGCAGCCCTTGCAGTGGTCAAGGTCGAACTCGCCCCTCTTGCCGTCCTTCGCCTTTATGGCGGTGTCGGGGCAGTAGATCCAGCAGCGGAGGCACTGGATGCAGTTCTCCACGATCCACTCGGGCCTGAAGGCCCTCCAGGAGCCTGTATTGTACTGCACGGCGTTGCCCGCCTCCGGTATGACAGCTCCGATCTCCAGCTCTCTCCAGCCCTTCAGTCTCGTCATCCCTCCCTTACCTCCTCGTATCCCCTCCTGGTCGCCTCGAGATTGGCGGTGATGATCTTCTCTGAGAACTTGCCCCCGCCGAAGCTCTTCTTCACGTCCTCCAGGAGTGTTTCGAGGTCCACCAGCCCGGAGGCCTTCGCCAGGGCGCCGAGCATGCAGGAGTTCGGAAGGGGTCTGCCGATCGTCTCGAGGGCGATCTTCGAGGCGTCTATGGTGAAGACCTTCTGGGTCTCCTTCAGTCCGAGCTGTCTCCTTATCTCCTCAGGGGCCTTCCCCGTGTTGATCACGAAGACGGCGTCGTCGGAGGCGCCCTCGGTGACGTCGATGCTGTCAAGGAGCGTTGCGTCGGCGACGGCCACGATGTTCGGCTGGGTCACAGGACAGTGCAGCCTGAGGGGTCTGGTGCTTATGCGGTTGTAGGCCCTGAGGGGGGCGCCGGACCTCTCCGGTCCGTATTCGGGGAAGGCCTGGACGTTCTTGCCGCTGCTGAGGCATGCGTCAGCCAGGACCTTTGCAGCGGTGACGGTGCCCTGCCCGCCCCTGCCGTGCCATCTGATCTCGATCGTATCTGTCATAAGAGCTCCTCCAAACCCAGTCGTCAAT
>WGEZ01000022.1 GCA_015492515.1 Nitrospirota bacterium | reverse complement strand
CTCCTGGTGGGTGCGAAGGTCTCATACTACCATCAGTACCCCCAGTTCCTCACCGTGAGGAAGGAGCCTCTCCTGCTGAGCAACAGGCTGAAGGAGAGGCTCAGCCTCCTGGTCATGTTCCTCATCGCGTACAACTTCCATCACAGGGGACCCCGCTGGAGCATGGACTCCCTCGTGGAGCACCTGAGGCTCCCGGTGGAACCGGTCCAGGAGGTGCTGGACCTCCTCGAGAGGAAGGGGCTGATCGTTCAGACCGGCGACGACCCGCCGGTCTACCTCCCTGCAAGGGACCCGGGGTCGATCACGCTGAGGGAGATCCTCGTCTCCGTCAGGTCCGCCGAGGAGGACATCTCCCATATCGAGGAGAGGTTCCTCTCCATCCCTGAGGTCGACGCAGTCCTCGGCCGGATCGACGCCGCAGCCGGTGAGGCCCTCGGCGACCGCACCTTGAGGGACCTCGTCGTCCCGGGGCGGGAGGGTGCTTAGGGGAAGATCTTCCCCGGGTTGAGTATCCCCTTCGGGTCGAAGAGGGCCTTTATCCCCTGCATCAGCTCGATCTCGGCCGGGCCGAGCTCCATCCCGATGTAGGCCGACTTGGTGAGGCCGACGCCGTGCTCACCGGAGATGGTCCCGCCCCGCCTTATGGTCTCGCTGAAGATCTCCCTCACCAGGGAGAGGCCCCTCCTGTATCCAGCCTCGTCCTCCTCGTCGACCATTATGTTGACGTGGATGTTGCCGTCGCCGGCATGGCCGAAGTTCACTATCCTGACGCCGCTCCGCTCCGACAGCCCCCTGAGGAAGACGAGCATCTCCGGTATATCCGTCCTGGGGACCACTATGTCCTGGTTGATCTTCCTCGGTGCGATCCTGTTCAGCGCCAGGGGGACGGCCCTCCTTGAGGCCCAGAGGTTGTTCCTCGAGGCCCTGTCCTCCGCAACGGCCACCTCGGCGGCTCGGGAGGTGCAGACCTCGGCCACCCGCTCCGAGTCGGTCTGGACCGTCCTCGTGTCACCGTCGAGCTCGACGATCAGCAGGGCCTCGGCCTCCCCCAGGCCGCACGGCCTGTAGGCCTCCACCGCCTGGATGGCCTCCCGGTCCATGAACTCCAGCGTCCTTGGTGTAACGCCCGAGGCGAGGATGGCCGTGACCGCCTCACCGGAGGCCCTCAGGTCGTCGAAGGCGGCGAGGAGGGTGACGACAGCCTCGGGCTCGGGGAGTATCCTGAGCCTTATGCGCGTCATGACGGCGAGGGTGCCCTCGGAACCGACGAGCAGCCTGGTGAGGTCGTAGCCCACGACCCCCTTCGGCGTCCTCACGCCGGTGTTTATGACCCTCCCGTCGGGCAGCACCGCCTCGATGGCCAGGACGTAGTCCCTCGTCACCCCGTACTTGATCGCCCTCGGTCCGCCCGCGTTCTCGGCCACGTTGCCGCCGATGGTACAGAAGTCCATGCTTGCCGGGTCGGGCGGAAAGAAGAAGCCCTTGAGGCCGAGTTCCTTCTGGAGTCGTCCGTTTATCACCCCGGGCTCTACGAGGGCGGTCATGTTGGCGGTGTCCACCTCGAGGACCCTGTTCATCCTCTCGAAGCTGAGGACGAGGCCGCCCCGCTCGGGCACGGCGCCGCCGGTGGTGCCCGTTCCCGCACCCCTCGGGACGATCGGAACGGAGTTGCGGTGGGCGAACTCGGTGACCTTCACCACGTCACCGGTGCTCTCAGGCCAGACCACTGCACCGGGGGTGCCTTCCACCCTGGAGGCATCGAAGCCGTAGCAGATGAGGTCCTCCGGGTCGGTGCTCACCTTCCCCTCACCGAGGACTCTATACAGCCGTTGCATCCTTGATCTGATCGATCAGCTCGCTGAGGGAGGCCTTCGTCTCCTTTGAAAAGGGGCTGAACTCGACGGCGACCTCGTATACGGGGAGGAAGTCGATGTCTATCTTCTTCTTCTTCAGTATGCCCGGGACGATGTAACGGAGCCTGCTCTGGAGGAACTCGCTGTCTATCTTCTTTGTCCCCTTGAATATGGACCAGATGATCTTCCCCCTCAGCGTCACCTCCTTCTCACGGTGTCTCAGGTTGATCCTGCAGCTGCCCTCGGGGTTGAGCCTCTTGGTGGTGAGGAAGCGTATCCCTCCGAGGCTGATGTCCAGCAGGCAGATCTCGGCGGTGTAGACGATGTTGCCTTCCACCTCCCCCTGGACGGTGAACCGTTCAAACCTCCTCTTCTCCATATCCCCCTCCCGTTTCGGTATCAGACGAACTCCATGGAGAGCACCCTTGAAACACCCGGCTCCTCCATGGTGATCCCGTAGAGGTAGTCGGCGGCCTCCATGGTCATCCTGTTGTGGGTCACTATGATGAACTGGATGCCCTCGGAGAGCTCCTTGAGCATCGCCTTGAACCGCTCCGTGTTGTTCTCGTCGAGCGGTGCGTCGGCCTCGTCGAGGATGCAGAGGGGCGTGGGTTTCAGCAGGAAGCCTGCAAAGAGGAGCGCCAGTGCGGTGAGGGCCTTCTCCCCGCCTGATAGGAGGTTGAGGTTCTGGAGCCTCTTTCCCGGCGGCTGGGCGGTTATCTCTATCCCCGCCTCCAGGATGTCCGCCTCCTCCGTGAGCCTCAGCCTCGCATGGCCTCCGCCGAAGAGGACCTTGAAGACCTCGTCGAACTTGGCGTTCAGTGATTCGAAGGCCTCCCTGAGCCGTTTCCGCGTGGTCCTGTTGATCCTGGCTATCGCCTCCTCGAGCTCGGCCACGGACTGCACGATGTCGTCGTGCTGCTCCGTCAGGAACCGGTAACGCTCCTTGAGGTCCCGGTACTCCTCGAGGGTACCGAGGCTCACGCTCCCCATGGCCTGTATCTTCTCCTTCAGCTCCCTGGCGCGCTCCCTGTCCTCGTCGGTGGCCTCGGCTGCGATCTCGGCGGCGGCGAGGTCGACCCGGTACTTCTCCCTCGCCCCTTCGGCGAGGCCCGAGAGCCTCAGCTCCAGCTCTGTCTTGAGGAGCTCCTTCCGGTGAATCTCGTTGCCCAGCCCCTCCACGGCCGCCCTCATCCCCTTCAGGGACTCCTCTGCTTCGAGCATCTCCCGCTTCTCCTCCCTGACGGCCTCCCTCATCCCTGATATCCTGGCGGTGAGTGCATCCGCCTCGGATACGGCGGCCTTGAGGCCCTCTTCGAGCTCGGCCGAGCCCTCCTCCCTCTCCCGGAGCTCAGCGGTCCCGGCCTCCATCTCCTCTGCGAGGCGGGCCTGCCTCCTCAGGGCCTCCTGGATCTCCGTCTCGAGGCCCTCCCTCTCGCGGACGATCGCCCTGAGCCGTTCGGTGTACCCGTTCAGCTCCACCTTCAGCTCCGTCAGGGTGTGGCGCCTGGCATCGAGGTCGGACCGCGCTTCGGAGAGCTCCTCCTGCAGGGAGGCGAGCTCGGACTCGACGAGGCCCTTCCTCGCCTCCTGCGCCGAGATCTCCTCCTTCTTCCCCGCTATCTCGGCCTCGACGCCGCTGCACCCCCTCTGGAGCTCCTCCATCTCGAGCCGAATGAACTGCAGCTTCTTCTCGAACCGCTCCCGTTCCTCCTCCAGCCTCGACCCAGCGGCCCTGAGGAGGGAGAGCTCCTTCTCGTGGGAGATGATCCCCTGCTCCGTTCCGGTGATCGAGGCCTTCAGCTCCTCGGTCCTCTCCTCCGCCTCCGCCGCCTCTTTCTCGACCCTTGAGAGGGCCTCGCTCCTCTCTTCGACGGCGGCGAGGGTCTCCCGGAGCTCCCGCTTCAGCCTCAGGATACCCTGTTCCCTGCCGCAGAGCACCGCTCCGGAGGGCTCGACGATCTCACCCTCGAGGGTGACCGCCCTGGCATCCATACCCTCCAGGCGCTCGAGCAAGCCGAGGGCGGCATCGATGTCATCGGTGAGGAAGCAGCCCCTGAGCAGGGAGTCGACCACGGGGGCGTACTCAGGTCTCGCCCGGACGAAGGAGGCGAGGGGCCGGAGCCCCTCCGGGACCCCCCTCTCCTTCCGCTCCCTCCTCCAGAGGATGAGGGCGGTCCTCGGAAGCCCTTCCCTCCTGACGACATCGGCAGACCTCCTGATCTCGTCTGTGGAGGGGACGATGAACCCCTTGAGCCTCTCCGAGAGGGCCGCCTCCACGGCCTTCTCGTACCTCTGCTCCACCTCGACCACCTCGGAGAGGGAGGCCACCGTCTCGATGCCCTCCCGATGGAAGACCTCCCTGTCGACCCTGCCGGTGACCGTGTCCTGGAGCGACCGGGCCCTCGTCCGTAGCGAGGCGAGCTCCTCCCGGAGCTCGGACCTCTCCCGCCCGAGGGCCTGGAGCCTCTCCTTCAACCCCGTGAGCTCGTTCAGGTACCCCTCCCTCTTCTCCCTCTCTCTGCGGAGGTCTGCCTCGGCAGCCTCCAGGCGGGCCTCTATCCCTTCCAGCTCCTCCTCGAGCTCCGAGAGCCTCCTCTCGGCCTCCTCGGCCTCCCTGCCGGAGGCGGCGAGCCTCCTTCTGTCGCCCTCGAGGGTCGCCTCGAGCCTGTTGAGGTCGTTCCTCAGGGAGCCGAGGCGGTCCGTCACCCTGAAGACCTCCCTCCTCTTGTCGTCGATCTCGTCCTCGATGGAGGCGAGCCCCTCCTCGGCCTCCGAGAGCCCGGCCTCCAGCCCGGAGATCGTCTCCCTCAGGGAGTCGATCTCACCGCCGAGGGACTCCTCCTCCTCGGTGATCCCCTTGAGACGTCCCCTCTTCACCTCCAGCAGGCCCTCCCCTTCCTTGAGCTGCCTGCCGAGGGCGGTGATCCGGCCCCGGAGGTGCTCCGTCTCGGTCCTGTTGACGGCGATCCTCCTCTCGAATTCGGCTATCCTCTTCTCCACCGTCTGGAGCCCGGCGGCCAGGGCCTCCGTCTCCTTCTCCCTCTCGAGGATGAGGAGCCTCTTCTGCTGGAGCGAGGCCTCCAGCCCGGTCATCGCCGCCCTCTTGCCGGCCTCCTCGGTACGGAGCACATCGATCTCCCTCGCCAGCTCCTCCAGGGACCCCACCGTCTCCACGTACTCCTTCTTCATCAGCCGGAGCTCCACCTCCCTGAGGTCGTCGAGGAGCCTTTTGTACCTCTCCGCCCTCCGGGCCTGGCGGTCGATGGAGGCGAGCTGGCGCTTCACCTCGGAGATGATGTCGCTCACCCGCTGGAGGTTCTGGCGCGAGAGCTCCAGCTTGTTCCGGGCCTCGACCTTCCGCACCTTGTACTTCATTATCCCGGCGACCTCCTCGATGAGGAACCTCCTGTCCTGGGGCCTGGCATTGATGATCTCCCCTATCCTGCCCTGCTCCATCACGGAGTAGCTCTTCATCTCCAGGCCTGTGTCGAGGAAGATCTCCCTGATGTCCTTCAGCCTGCAGATCCGCCTGTTTATCAAGTATTCGCTCTCACCGGAGCGGTAGAGGCGGCGGGTGATGGTGAGGGGCCTTTCGGTGCTGTCGCCGTTGTCCTGCTCTTCGGTGTACAGCCCCGCGACGTGGAGGGTGACCTCGGCCATCCCCCTGGGCTTCTTGGTCTGGGAGCCGTTGAATATCACCTCTTCCATCTTCTCGCCCCTGAGGGACTTCGCGGACTGTTCACCGAGGACCCAGCGGAAGGCGTCCACTATGTTGCTCTTGCCGCAGCCGTTGGGGCCGACGAAACAGGTGATGCCCGGATGGAAGGTGAAGACCGTCCTCTCGGCGAAGGACTTGAATCCGTTCAGTTCGATCTTCTCGATCCTCATCGAAGGAATTATACATCCAAGGGACGGCGACAAGCAAGGAGCCCCGGAGGGCGGGTTCCCGGCGGGAGGGGCCGCCCCTTCCCGGTCACTTCTTCCTGATATAGAACGAGATCGTCCCGTCCTCCTCCCTCATCTCCAGCAGCTCGTGGCCGAGCCTCTTCAGCAGGGCCGGGATGTCGAGCTTCACCCCGGGGTCCGTTGCGATCACCTCCAGCACCTGGCCTGACCCCATGGTCTGAAGGGCCTTCTTCGTCTTGAGCACAGGCATGGGGCAGTTCAGCCCCTTTGCGTCCAGCACCACATCGACAGCGATCTCGGTCATTCTCTCGACCTCCTTGAAACTCTCTTTTTTATCCGCGGATCCGGCGGTTCAATCTCAGCAGCAGGAGGGGAGCTAACGGAACTCCCTCTGCATCTCGACGACGTCGTTGACGAGCCCCTGGAGCAACCTCTCCACTGCGGAGAGGACCTTCCTGCCGGAGTCGTCCTTCCAGATCGGGCGCCTGTAGGAGAGGTAGACCCTCCGGTCGTCGCCTGCCAGGGTGTAGACCGCGATCTGGTAGGGACAGAAGACGATGAAGTGGGGCTCCGTCTCCAGCATCTCCCTCGAGAGCAGGGCGCTGCAGAACTCCATCACCTTCGCCCTGCCGTATATCCTCTTCGTCCTGCCGAGGGCCCTGCCCGTCCTCTCCAGCATCTCACCCACGTGGGAGACGCTCGAGACGGTCAGTCCCCTCTCGCTCAGGGCCGTCTCAAGGCCCTCCCAGACCTCGTCGAACCCTCCCTCAACGGAGGTGATGACGACGGGTCCGACGGGTCCGTCCTCCGCCGACCTGCCGCCGGCATGGGCGCACTGGAGCAGGGGTGCCGTCAGGGCGAGTATAAGCAGCAGCCGCAGAGCCGTCATGGTCCTGGACACTCCGGGGTCTCCCGATCGGTCTGTATTCAAAAGGATACTACACTTCCCTCATCAAACGCCAGGTCATGTACTTCGCACCGCTGATCGCTCCGAGGAGGATGAAGGCCGTGGTGAGTATGCTGCCCACCGAGAGGGTGGAGAAACCGCTCAGGCCCTGTCCGATGTTGCAGCCCAGTGCGAGCACGGCGCCGAAGCCCATCAGGAGGCCTCCCACGAGGTTGTACTTGAACTGTTGGAGCGTGGGGGCCACCCAGTTGAAGGTACCGCTGTACAGGGCGGCTCCGAGCGCACCCGCCACTACACCGAGCACCGAGGCGACGGCGAAGTTGATGGACTCCCCTGTCCAGAGGATGATGTACCTGAAGGTCTGTGCATCCGCCAGGGCGAAGGTGAGGCTCTTCGGTCTCCACCTCTGCAGGAGGGTCGGGTCGTCGGGGCCGGTGTAGCTGAAGGAGTCCACCACGGGCAGGGCCTTGAAGGCGGCGCCGTTGATCCACCAGGCCATGACGATGGTCAGCCCGATGGCCGCCCCTGCGACGGGCCAGCGCCAGCCCCACCACTCGGAGTCCTTCGGCGCCTTCAGCATGAAGATGACCAGCAGGGCCTCCACGGCGAGTATCACCGGCCAACCGGGGAGCTTCACCACCTCGGGCAGGTACTGGGTCTCGAGATCGAGCGTGACGGCGTTGAAGTACTCCGCCCTCAGCTTCGCCGTGATGCCCCAGAGGGTGGCGCCGGAGGAGAAGATGAAGGCCATGACGCTCACGAGACCGCCGAGGTTTCCCTCGGAGGCCCTCACCAGTATCCTGCTCGCACACCCGCCGCCGTAGACGATGCCCACCCCGAATATGAACCCACCGACGATGTAGCTCAGCCATGTAAAGGGTGAGGAGATGTATATGCTGTAGGGTATCTCCACATGGCCAGTCCTGTACAGGAGCTGGGTGCCCAGGATGGCGACGAACAGGGCCATCGCATAGGACCTCGACTGGGTCAGCTCCCCGATGGTCACGATGCTGTGGCATGCAGAGGCGATGCAGAACTTCGACCGCTGCACGATCGCACCAAGCAGCCCGCCGCTCAGGAAGCCGCCGAGGATTACGGAGTTCCTGACGGAGTCCTTGATCCGCTCCACCTCCTCCTCGGAGAGGGAGGAGGCGTCGATCTCCCCGTAGCCCTTCACCTTGAAGACGAGGTACAACAACAACAGAAACCCCGCACAGACAAGGGCCGCACCGAACCAGTCCTTCAACCTTCTGCCGCTCATCTCCGCTTGAAGACCTCCTCTGAGGGTTTGAATCTCCTCTACGGTAGCAAGATATATGCCATGATCACTGTCCCGCGTGAGGGGTGTACGGGGGGGCCTCCTGTTCAGAAATGTACAGCATGGGGGCGGGAGCTGTCCTTTCATGCACAGCCTCCTTGACAAAGCCATGAACCCCCATGTTATATTT
>WGEZ01000021.1 GCA_015492515.1 Nitrospirota bacterium | reverse complement strand
GAACATCCTGATTACATGAGCCGGGAGGAATCTCTGGAAGAATTATAAGGAAAATTTGGATGTACTGAGGACAAATCGTACAAAAGAGAAGAGGGGGCAAATCATGGCTATCATAATCACCGATCAAATTGAGCTTACGGACCAAGAGATGGAACACCTACAGTATGCCCGGGAAGATCACAGTGCCCATGCTCTTGAGCGAATGAGCGAATTCGACACATTTTGGGGGACAGAGGACGATGATGTGGGTGAGCTGCCGGCAGAGTCCCCAGTTCAAGTCGTAAACTACATCACACCAGACGCCCCTAATTTCGGACATATGCCCAGACCTCTGTCACATCTGCGAACAGGCTTCTTGGAATACATGCCGGAGCTTCTCAGATATTATCGCTTCCTGAAGCCATTTAATTTCGCCATCTACTTGTCACCGCCTTGGGACCATTGGGATGCATGGCATAAACCGGACGACAGGCCGTTCAGGCGTATCAACACCTCACCATGTACCCCGGCACAGTGCGATGGACGCTTCTCGGTTGATCCCAGTCAAGGTACCATGAGTGTTGAGGCAATTGCTGATGCGATGTCACGAAATCAGCACCGTAATATACTTCAGGTCAGCATGTCGCAAATCCTCTTGACTTACATGAGCGGCCATCCGCACACAGTCCTGGCCAGCGTGACCGGAGATTACTCTTTCATGTGGAAGCTCAAGCCCAGTGGATACGGCGCGGCCTCCGGGTATCTATATTTCAGTGTTCATGACATCACTGTTCTACAAGGACGACTTGTAGCAGGCAGGGGTTTCGTCATCGGAAGGAATAGCACATCGGCAACCACCAGCTTCCTTGCGGGAGTGAGTCCAAGTATGCCGTTCACTGCTATTGACCCACAGACGAATCAGCATCTGAGAGTGGTTTTCTCACCCCAAGCAGGCAGCAAATACGTGTTCATCCTCTCTACAACGGTCCATGCATTCGCAAGACGAGGGAAATACTCAATGAAAATTAACGCCTATACGTCTGTGTGGGCTTAGCTCGTCATGCAGCCCACGGAAGGGGCGTACCTATACGCACAATACATTGACCCCGGGTAATCGTGCTGCGTGTTGCGTTCCTTATCACGTGACAGTGGCATATCCCGAGAATGCACTATACATGTAAAGAGGAAGTCACAAGGACCTGGGTTAGATGAAGTCCAGATGAGGGGCATACTGCCAGGCTGAAGGTTAAGCGCATGTTTGGGGTCATGCTGGCAGCTCAGGGTTTACAGACAGCAGGTCGGCGGCTCAATCTAAACGTTAGCGCGCGCTCGGCAGGCCTGAGCCCTTGGTGGGCTATGGTCCGGGCGGACGGTGTTGAGGGGGCACGGCCTAACATCCGCTCCAGCCGACCCGCCTCCGCTGGCGCTCCGGCGGGCGGCTGAGCTGTCGATATACGCTACATATTTACCATGATTTGAAAATAAAGATATGAAACTATGTTGAAACATGGATTTACAAGACTTTTTTAATGAATGGTTACCTGTAATGTGGAAAATTGTCAAACCGTTTGTTAAACGAACTATTGTATTTCTATTTGTTGCAGCTATTGTCGGTGGTGCTTGGTATGGTTTTCTATCAATAACAAAGCGACCGCCTATAGACACTACCCCAGCTCTTATTATGGTCTGGATTTCAGTTTTCGTCCTACTTTTTTCCTTATTCCCCAATATTCTTGATAAGGTAAAAAAGATAAAGGTAAAAGACTTCGAACTAGAGCTGCAAGAGACGGTAGCAAAAGCCACTTCTAAGGATTTCTTATCCATCCCTGACCTTGACAAACACATATTTTCCACTAAAGGAGATTTTCGCAATCTTACCAGCATAATTGAACAAGCAGCAAGAGTTCCTGATAAACCTGTTCTACTGGTAGTCAATCTTAGAGATGGAGATGACCAATACATCTCTATCCCAATGCTATTTATATACTTGTTTTTCTTAGACCTTGTTGGTGCGTCAATAACAGTTCTCTTTGTATCGTCAAAACAGCATATCCGAACATTATCAGATATTAGACGAGACTCGATACTTGGTGCCATTATGGGTAAAAGGGTAATGCGGGTTTTCTTGGAACGATTCCCGCAACTGAGTCGCATATTTGATTTCAGAGGATTTAACGACAGTATTAGATTTGAAGACTTTTTCGTTTCCGGCAGATTTCGTGATGAAGGATTTGAACACTTCTTTCTCCGTATGTCAGAAATGATGCACGATTTAAATCTAAATCGGAGTGAATATCTTTCAATTCGTGACGTTGAGAACTGGTTCAGAAGTGACTTAAGCAGGCATACAATTGAAGTATCAGTATCTGACATAGACATTAGGGAAATACGTCAGGCGATTTTAAGAGAAGATGAATTCCTGCTGGTGCTTAGTGATAATAAACTTAACTCAGTGGTTTCTGTGTGCTTTCTAACAAGAGATATGGCAAGAAAAGTATTGGAAGAATTATCATAAAAATAGTGAACCAGCGTATAACAAAGGTTTCCAGCGGATTGCAGGGCTCGTGCGTGATATTTAATTGTGCTTTATCGAGGTTTTTGCTGCAAATCGGTGCCGGTGCTTTGAAATCCAGCAACCGCTGAAACCTGCCGTTGGACGTAATCGGCATAACAAGGAGAGAAGATGGGCAAGCTCTATCCGGAGTTGAACGAGGAGATGAAAAGATTCATCACCGAGCAGAGAATATTCTTTGTCGCTACTGCTCCAGAGGAAGGGAGGATCAACATCTCACCAAAGGGTATGGATACTTTTCGATGCATTGACAATAAAACGGTTGCCTATCTCGACTTAACAGGCAGCGGTAATGAGACCGCTGCCCACTTATTTGAAAATGGACGGATGACCATCATGTTTTGCAGTTTCTCCGCCAGGCCTTTGATTCTTAGGTTATACGGTCGTGGCAGAGTAGTCAGGCAGCAAGACAGAGAGTGGCAGGAATTATCCAGGCTCTTTAACCCTTTGCCCGGTATGCGTCAGATCATTATTCTTAAAATCGAATCTGTACAAACCTCCTGTGGTTATGGGGTGCCAATGTATGAATTTAAGAAAGAAAGGGATACTCTACTTAACTGGGCAGAGAAGAAAGAAAAGCAGGGCATACGTGAATACTGGAGGATGAATAATCAGATAAGTATTGACGGCTTACCTACGAATCTTTTAGAGGGCTGATACCATAAACCTGGATATATTATGTTGGAACTCCTGACAACATTCCAGTAGAGGGTTCCGCTGAGTTCCGTCTCAGGCGAAAGATTGGAGGGAGCCATGCATCGGGTGATGTTCCGTCGTTGCATAAAAACAGCTACGTTTGTATTATGAAAGGGGGCAAAAATGAAAAGACTTGTCTGGTATTTGAGTGTTTCTGCGATTGTCCTGATCACCGCCTGTTCCAAACCGTCACAACAGGTCGTCGAGATAAAGAGGTTTCCGTTGGACAGTCTCGAAGGGATCATTACACGGTCAGGCGTCCGGCTGGACAAAGAGATCACAAGTGACGGCAAGGGCTCTTTGCGGATAGATGCAGCAGAGCCGATGGTTGTCAGGTTATTCGAGCTTGGCGATATAGACGTTGAAGACGCACGATTGATCTATCAGGCGAAGGTTCGTACTGAAGGGGTGGAGGGGCAGGCCTATCTTGAGATGTGGTGCCATTTCCCGGGCAAAGGCGAGTTCTTCTCCCGAGGACTCCAGACGCCCTTAACGGGCAGTACAAACTGGACAACGGAAGAGACGCCGTTCTTCCTCAAGAAAGGAGAAAACCCCGACAACGTGAAACTCAATCTGGTGATCAACGGCAAAGGGACTGTATGGATCGATGATATAAGGCTCTTGAAAGGACCGCTTAAGTAGGTTGAAGGCCCGGGGCTCTAAAGAAGCATCTCTGAAAAAGACAAGCCTTATATGGCCGATTGTTCTTTTCCCCTATCATGATCGAAGCCATACGTCAGCATACACGGGAAGGCGTTTTATCAAGGACATCAAGTTCAGCGTGAGCTGCGCGACTCTGTTTCTGACGGAGAAGAAGCTGTACTGCAGGCTCATCTTTCCACACCTGTTGATCTTCGAGATCGACACCGCTGATATAACCTCTGCATCCATGGATGACAAGAAGGAGGTCCTGGAGATCAGATTCACCAATGCAACCTTCGGATGGCTGACAAGGTTTGCGCTTTCCGGGGATTCTGCAATCCCCCGTGATCGATTGTTTCTCAACCTGGGCGATGAATGCGAGGCATGGCTCGAGAGATTGAATAGACACATCATGTGTAGACACTCACCGTAGTGCCGGGCATCCTATAATCATCACTTATCAATGCATTTAAAATTTTTTCTTGACAATAATGATTTTTATCTGATATGATTTATTTATCAATAATGATTCTAAGGTTATGGAACGATACAGAGACATGGGTTTGAAGCTGACGCCTCAGAGGATGGCCATACTCGAGTACCTCGAAGGCAACACGGAGCACCCTTCTGCAGAGACGGTCTACAGGGCTGTTAAACAGAGGTTCCCCACCATGTCCTTTGCAACGGTATACAACACCCTGGAGCGGCTCAGGGAACGCGGCGGTTTGCTGGAGCTCACGATCGATCCGAGCAGAAAGCGGTACGATCCGAACACAGACCCACACCACCACCTCATCTGTCTGAAGTGTAAGAGGATCGTCGATGTGAAGGCCGATTTCAAACTCAACGTGCCGGAAGAGCAGAGAAAGGATTTCAAAGTGACGGGGACACACGTCGAGTTCTACGGGGTCTGCCCCGAGTGTGGATAGAGGCGAAGCCGTCAATATTACTCTCAAACAGGGGATCTTGACCCAGTATAACTGGAGAGCTTATGGAACTTGTCAATGAACACGATATGGCATCTCGAGGGGAGGAAGGTTGAGGCGGAGCTGTTGAACATTCAACAGTGGGTGATGTTAACGCGGGACGGTCGGAGCCGTCCCTGGATGGAAGACCAAAGAAAGGACGGTGAAGTTGAGGATGGCTCTTTTCAAGTGTACTGAATGCGGTGCTACGAAAGAGGGCAGGTGCAAACCGAAGAAGTGCCCAAAATGTGGTGCTTCGGGAACCATGAAGAAGGAGGCGTAACATGTGTATGGAATACTCCATGAGCTGTGTTTGCGGCTCGAGGGAAGCGAGTTTCAACTTCCGGGACGAGGTGATGCCGCCTGAGGTGATAAGCAGGCTCTACTGTCCGGACTGCTCGAAGGACACGGCCTACGACCCCGGGAGCATGATCAACGACAACGGCTGGATAATCGAGTACGATATGGAGATAGCCGAATTCTCGGCCCTGAAGCTGCCGATGTCCCTCAGAGAGCAGCTCTCCCCGGAGATGCTCTTCGACGAAGGCTATGCAACCTGGCGGGGCGTCTATCCCGGAGACCATATCGACAGTGCTCAGGAGAGGGAGGAGCTGGCGAGGCTGGCGAAGATCGACCCCCGTGGATATATACAGAAGATAAAGACCTGGGGCATCGAGAGGATGGAACGCCTCAGGGCCGAAGGATGGAGGAAGGCAAATGAAAGAGAAAGGGTTTGAGAAACCGGCATGCTCGACGCAGTCCGCACCGTTTCCGGACGAGGTCACCTGTCCGCGGTGTGGAGCGGATATCGAGATCTGGAGCGACGAGGAAGTGACCTCATGCTCGGCCTGCGGTTACAGGGTCTTCAACCATGAAAGGATCGTGAGTTGATGTTCTGGAGAAGACGGTTTGCATGCCCCGCCTCCATATGGTAGAATGAGGGGGACGGAGGGGGCATGTCTTTAAGCAAACCCGATCAATCAAGGAGGACTGTAGTGTACAAGTGTACTGTCTGCGGCTACGTCTACGACGACACAAAGAAGAGCGTGCCTTTCAGAGATCTGCCGGACGATTGGATGTGTCCGGTCTGTAATGCACCGAAGGCGGCCTTTGAGCCGTTGGTGGAGCAGAGCGTCTGACTCAGGCGCGGGACTTGCTCTTCCCTCCAGAGGAGGGAAACCGCCTGGTGCTGGATATCCAAATAAAGGAAGGAGGCTGAACAATGGGCGAAAAGAGTCTTTTTTGCGGGATCAACAAACCTCAGGATCCTGCGAACATGACAGAGATGGAGAAGAAACACACACCGGTGATCGAGTGCCCTGACACAGTCAAGGCGGGAGAGCCGTTCCAGGTCAAGATACGGGTCGGAGAGATACCTCATGTGATGGACGAGGGTCACCACATCCAGTGGCTGGACATCTACTCCAGGCAGAACTTTCTTGCAAGGGTGGACCTCACGCCGGTCTTCACGAAACCCGAGGTAACCATAACCCTCGTCAAGGGCGGCAAGCACAGGACCTCCACGCTGAGGGTCATCGAGAGGTGTAACCTCCACGGCCAGTGGGAGGCGACGAAGGATATAACGATTACGGAATAAAAACGGGAGCCCTCGGCTCCTTAACAAACATCAAGGAGGCTTTTTATGACGACAGAAGAGGTTTGCTGCGGTCTGAGGGTCGGTCAGGACGTGCCTGACTTCAAGCTCGAGACCTATGAGCCCTCTAAGAACGACTTTTCCGAGGTGAGCCTTGCGGATCTGAAGGCGCAGAAGAAGTGGACGATCCTGATATTCTATCCGGCGGATTTCACCTTCGTCTGAGCAACGGAGTTCGCGGCTCTGGCAGAGCAGCACGAGAGGTTCAAGAAGATGGGTGCAGAGCTGATCACCGTCAGCACCGACACGAAGTTCACCCACCTTGCCTGGCACAGGGAAGAGAAGATGCTGAAGGACGTCGAGTACTCGATGGGCTCAGACTGCAACGGGAAGGTCTCCAGGATGTTCGGCGTCTACGACGAGGAGACGGGACTCACCCTCAGAGGGACTTTCATAATCAGCCCTGAGGGTAAGCTCCTCAACTCGGAGGTGAACTACTACAACATGGGCAGGAACGTCGATGAGCTGATGAGAAAATTCAAGGCCAACCTCCATCTTTCCAAGCATCCCGATGAGGGCTGCCCGGCGAAATGGAAGGAAGAGGGGGACAAAACCCTCAAACCCTCAGCGGAACTGGTGGGCAGGGTGTACGAGGCATTGAAGTAAAGAGAGGCCGGCCGGAGATATAAAACTTACACCTCCCCCCTCCCTTAGCCCTGTTAAGTGCACAGCCGCACTTAACAGGGCCCTTTCTGAACCAACCGTTGCAGGGGGGTCCTGAATCTGCTAAAATGGATAATGGGACCGCCCCGCGTCCCTGCAAGAGAAAATCCTGTCTGAAAGGAGGTCTCAAGATGGCGGTAAGGAAAGAAGGAGAGAAGTACAGGTGCAACGTCTGCGGCAACGAGGTTGTGGTAACAAAGGTCGGAGGCGGCGAGCTTGTCTGCTGCGGCCAGCCCATGGAGCTTATCGAGGGATAACGAGGACGTAACGGACACGACTGCACCGTTGATTCCGACCGAGAGAGGCTTACGTCGATCAGAGACGGATGTCATCCATTCAAAGGAGGTAGTGCCATGTCGAAGACGGAAAAGAACCTTGAGGAGGCCTTTGCGGGAGAGTCGCAGGCCAACAGACGATACCTCGCCTTTGCAAAGAAGGCCGAAGAGGAAGGATACAGCGCCGTGGCAAAGCTGTTCAGGGCAGCGGCTGAGGCCGAGACCATACACGCCCACGCCCACCTGAGGGAGCTCGGGGGGATCAAGGATACGGCCGAGAACCTGAAGACGGCCATCCAGGGCGAATCCTACGAGTTCGAGAGCATGTATCCACCGATGGTAGAAGATGCCAGGGCCGAAGGGAAGGAGGGTGCCTTCAGGAGCTTCAGTTACGCCCTTGAGGTGGAGAAGATCCATGCCGAACTCTACAGAAAGGCCCTCGATAACCTGGGCAGAAACGAGGACGTGGATTACTACGTCTGTCGCGTCTGCGGCAACACCGTTGAGGCCGAGGCGCCTGATAGATGTCGTATATGCGGCGCTGGCAAGGATGCGTTCTACAAGGTGGCGTAGCGAGGGGCGGCCTGTGGGGGGAGGGTCTTCCGGCAGGGGATCAGCCGTCGTATGGCTGGCCTCGGCACTCCTGCTGCTCTTCACCTCCCCTGCGTACGGGGGCCCTGAGAAACCGCGGATGAGCGCGCAGACCAGGGCGTGCATAGGCTGCCACAGCATATACACCCCGGGGATCGTTTATGACTGGCGTTCGGGCAGGCATTCGCGGACAACCCCTGAAGAGGCGCTGAAGAGCCCCGTCCTCCAGAGGCGGGTCTCGGCAAAGAGCATACCCGAGGATCTCTCGCGGTATGTGGTCGGATGTTACGAATGCCACAGCCGCAACCCTGAAAAGCATAAGGACAACTTCGACCACATGGGGTTCAGGATAAACGTCATCGTCACCCCGGAGGACTGTAAGACCTGCCACCCTGTCGAGGTCAAAGAGTACGCAGGGAGCAAGAAGGCCCTTGCCATCGGCAACCTTCTGGACAACCCCGTTTATCACACCCTGGTTGACTCTGTTACCGGTCTTAAGAGGATAAAGGACGGAGAGATAACATCGGAGAAACCTTCTGAAAAGACCCTTCAAGAGACGTGCCTCGGATGCCACGGCACAAAGATAGAGGTCAGGGGTTTGAAGAAGGTATCCACGGAGATGGGTGAGATAATGGTTCCGGACCTTACAAACTGGCCCAACCAGGGGGTTGGAAGACAGAACCCCGACGGCAGCCTCGGTGCCTGCACCTCCTGCCACCCGAGACACGGCTTCTCCATCGAGGTGGCCCGGAAGCCGTACACCTGTGCCCAGTGTCACCTTGAACCTGATACACCGGCCTGGAACGTCTACAAGGAGAGCAAGCACGGAAACATCTACCTCTCCGCCTCCAGCAAGTGGAGGTTCGATGCGGTACCATGGACGGTGGGGAAGGACTTCACTGCACCCACCTGCGCCGTCTGTCACAGCAGCCTCCTCGTCTCACCCGAGGGCAGGGTGATCGCTCAGAGGACCCACGACTTCGGCTCAAGGCTCTGGGTGAGGCTCTTCGGCCTCATATACAGCCATCCCCAGCCCCGATCAGGCGATACAACGATAATCAAAAACAAGGACGGTCTGCCTCTGCCGACTACATTTACCGGAGAGTATGCCTCGGAGTATCTCATTGATGAGGCGGAGCAGGAGGAGAGGCTGAAATCCATGAAGGCCATCTGCAACGCCTGCCACAGTAGTGATTGGACAAACGGCCATTTTGGAAAACTCGAAAACACCATCAGAGAGACGAACGAGATGACCCTTGCAGCAACAGAGCTGATGCTCCAGGCATGGCAGAGGGGGATAGAAGACAGGACCAACCCGTTCGATGAACCCCTGGAGAAGATGTGGATAAAGCAGTGGCTCTTCTACTCCAACTCCATCCGATACGCCTCAGCCATGACAGGTGCGCCTGATTACGCCGCCTTCAAGCTCGGATGGTGGGAGCTGGCGGAGAACCTACAGAGGATGAAGGATATGATAGAGTTGAAATCCCGTTGCACTGGGGCCTCCCCGGACCGGTGAACCCCCGATGAGGATCATCGCCATCCTGGGCAGTCCACGAGAGGGGGGCAACACGGAGCTCCTCCTCGAGGAGGCGCTGAAGGCCGTGACCGAGAGAGGACATTCCGTCACCCTCTTCAGGCCGAGCCGGATGAAGATAGCCCCCTGCGACAACTGCGGTGCCTGCGACGAGACAGGGGAGTGCATACTGATCGACGATATGGACGAGGTCTACGGTGCGATCCGCGATGGCGAGAGGTTCATACTCGCCTCTCCGATATTCTTCTTAGGCCTCACCGCACAGGTGAAGACCCTCATAGACAGGTGTCAGTCCTTCTGGTGCGAGAAATACCTGCTGAAGAGGCCGATCCCGGAGGGTCCGAGAGGGAGGAAGGGGCTGGTCCTCCTCGTGGGCGGCATGAAGAACGAGGTGGGGTTCAAGTGTGGTGACGCCACGGCGAGGGCGTTCTTCCGGAGCATCAATGTCCAGGAGCATGAGACCCTCTCCTACCCCGGCATAGATGAGCTGGGCGCGATCAAGAGGCATCCGACGGCGCTGGAGGACGCCTATGAGGCGGGGAAGCGCCTGGTGGAAGAGAGGTGACGCCTGGATCACGAACCGGCTCTCTCTATGAAGGCGAGGCAGCGGTCCCTCTCCGAGAGGCTCTCCACCGCAAGGTCTGCACCGGCCTCAAGGAGCGCTTCCCTGCTGTAAGGGCCTGTGGCCACGGCTATACACCTGGCACCGTGCACCTTTGCGCATCTGACATCCCTCGGTGTGTCGCCGACGACGATGCAGCCTTCAGGGGGAACGACTATCCCCAACCTCGAGAACCTCTCCAGGGCTATGGGCAGCAGCATATCCCTGTCCTCATGGTCGCTGCCGAAGGCGCCTGAAGGGAAGTAATCGTTCAGCCCGAAGGGGTCGAGCTTGATCCTCGCACCTGCCTCGAGGTTGCCCGTCAGGAGTCCGAGGGGGATCCCCCCTCCTGAAAGTGCGTCAAGGACCTCATAGACCCCCGGCTTCACCCTCCGCCTGGGGTTGTCTATCTCCCTCTGAAGGAGTGCTATGTAACGCTCAACCACCGCCTCCACCACTCCGTCGCCATCGGCTATCCCGTTCACCCTCAGCCCTTCTCTTATTATCTGTACGTCCGTCTTACCCGCCATGCTGATCCCCTGGAAGGCGTCGGCAAGGCCGAAGAGCTCCAGGAAGGCCCTGTTGAGTGCCCTCGTACCGGCCTCACCGGTGCTGACCAGGGTACCGTCGATATCGAAGAGTACGAGTCTGCCCTTCATCGCCCCTTCCCTTCCGCACTGACACCTCGTAAGTGTAAGTGGATCACCGTCTCTCCCAGAGTCTCGGATCCAGGGCGTCCCTCAGTCCCTCTCCGAGCAGGTTGTAGGAAAGGACCGTTATCAGAATGGCCAGCCCGGGGAATACGGAAAGCCACCAGGCGATCTCGATGTTCGCCTTTCCTGCGGTGAGGATATTGCCCCAGCTCGGATAAGGCGGCTGGACACCGAGGCCGAGGAAGCTCAGTGCAGACTCGATCAGCACAGCCGCCGCGACGCCGAGCACCGCCGAGACAATGACCGGGGCGAGGCTGTTGGGGAGCATGTGCCTGTATATTATCCTCAGGTCCGACGCCCCCGTCGCCTTCGCCGCGAGGATGAATTCCCTCTCCTTCAGGCTGAGGAACTCGGCCCGCACGAGCCTCGCCACCCCCATCCACGAGGTGAGGCCGATGATCACCATAATGTTCCAGACACTCGGCCCGACGAAGGCTATCACGGCAAGGATGAAGAAGAACGACGGGATGGAGAGCATGATGTCGACGAACCTCATGCTCACCCTGTCCACCATCCCACCGTAGTAACCGGCGATGGAGCCGATCACTATCCCGATGGCGGTGGAGATACCCACGGCGACGAAACCGACAGAGAGAGAGACCCGGGCGCCGTAGAGCATCCTGCTCAGGACATCCCTTCCTATGTCGTCGGTGCCGAAGGGGTGGAGCCTGCTCGGGGGCTCGAGGATGTGGTCCCTGTCGATATGGTCGTATTCGTAGGGAGCGATCAGGGGTGCCAGTACGGCGACCAGGAAGAGGGAAGCCACGAGTATGCTCCCGGCCACAGCCAGCCTGTTGTGGGAAAACCTCTCCCAGAAGATGCTCCTCATCCCTTTGTCACCTCCGGTTCATTTCTCATCGGTGGACCCTCACCGCCCCGGCCTCCTTATCCTCGGGTCTACAATTGCATAACAGAGGTCGGCAAGCATGTTGCCGACCAGTGTGAGGACCGCGCTTATCGTGAGGAGTCCCATGATCACGGAGTAATCCCGCTGCATGACGGACATCCACATCAACTGACCGATCCCCGGGATACTGAAGATCTGCTCGAATATCACGCTCCCGCTTATCAGCCCGGGCAGGGAGAGCCCGAGGATCGTCACTATCGGCAACAGCGCGTTCCTCAGGGCGTGCCTGTAGATCACCACCCTCTCAGGCAGCCCCTTCGCCCTTGCAGTGGCGATATAGTCCTGCCTGATCACCTCGAGCATGCTGCTCCGCATGTACCTCGATATCCCCGCGATACCGCCGAAGGCGGATACGAAGACGGGCAGCAGCAGGTGCCTTGCCAGGTCGATGACCTTTTCCCCGGTGGTGAGGGTATCGTAATTCATCGACTTCAGCCCTGATATGGGGAGCCAGTGAAGCTGCACGCCGAAGAGCATCATCAGGAGTATGCCGAGCCAGAAGGCGGGCATGGCGAAGCCGATGAACACAGCCACAGTGGTTACCTTGTCGTACAGTGAGTACTGCCTCGTCGCAGAGGTGACCCCAACGGGTATGGCGATCATGAATATCATCGCCATGCTGAGGAGGTTGATCGAGAGGGTGACGGGGATCCGCTCCTTTATCTTGTCCCACACGGGCCTGCGGTCGGTGGAGAAGGACTCGCCGAAGTCGAGCCTTATGACCCGCTTGGCCCAGAGGAGGTACTGGATGTAGACGGGCTTGTCGAGGCCGTAGTACTTCTCGAGGCGTTCCCTCGCCTCGGGGGTGATCTTCGGGTTCAGCTCCGTCAACACATCCGTGGGCTTGCCCGGCGCCAGGTGGATGATGAAGAAGGAGAGGATGGTTATCCCCACCAGGGTGACGAGTATCTCCGCGAGACGTTTGCCGATATAAAGGAGCATGGCCTACCCCAGCTTCACTCCTCCCTTATCCTGTATGAGTAGGTTATCTTCGCCACGCCTTCGAGCGTGGCCTTCACCGAACAGTACCTGTCCATCGAGAGCTCCACCGCCCTCCTGACGGCGTCCTCCGATACGCCCTTCCCCGTCACCGTGTACTCGATCTCGATCTCTGTAAACGCCTTCGGGTGGGACTCGGCCCTCTTGCCCTTCACCGCTATTTCGAGCCCCTTCACCTCCTGCCGTTTCTTCCTCAGGATGGATATGACGTCCATCCCTGTACAGCCGCCGAGCCCCATCAGTACGAGCTCCGTAGGCCTCGGCGCCGAGTCGCTCCCTCCGAACCGGGGGTCACCGTCCATGACCAGGGAGTGCCCGGAGGAGCCCTCTGCAACGAACCGGAGACCATCGACCAGTTTGACCACGGCTTCCATCATCTCCACCTCCTTGACCGGTTTGGTTTGGCGCGGGTCCGGGAAGAGAGCGCACCGATCCCGGCCCGCTCACGGACAGAATGACCTTATCGCCTCCTTAACCCTCTCGACGTTCACCAGCGTGTTGAAGCACGGGCCGTGAGGCCTCTCGTTGGGGATGCCGAAGACAGGCATCGGGTACGTGTCGGCAATCCCGCTTGAGAGGTCGTTCTCACAGGCCACGGCCACAATGGCCTCGGGCCTCACGTCACTGACGATCCTCCTCGCCAGGTTGCCGCCGGTGGCGACGAAGAGGTTGAGTCCGTGTTCGTCCGCCAGCCCTATCAGGTCCTTTATGTCACACCTGCCGCACCTTTTGCAGTTGTAGATGTTCTGCGTTATCCTGATGTCGCATTTGTCTATCTGGAGGCAATGGGGCAGCAGCAGGAGGATCCTCTTCGTCCTGAACCCCTCCTTCTTTATGAGCCTGTTGTTAAGCTCTATTATCAACCCCTGCAGCCCCTCCTTCTTCTCCTTTCTGAAGGCGGAGAAGAGCATGAGCAGGGGATAGAGTATCTTCAGTACAACCCCTCTAACTATCCTGTACACCAAAGCGGTCACCCTCCTTGAGCTCCCTTCCGAGGCCCTGCAGAAAGGCCTTGGTCTCCATGGGCCTCCTCCCCTCCATCTGGAGCCTGATGATCCTGAGCAGCCCCTCCGGGGTGGCCACGACGAGCTCTCCCTTCTCCCTCCGCACGATCTTGCCCGGAGGCCCCTCCCCTTTCAGGACCTCTGCCTTGAGGATCTTCAGCACCTTTCCGTTTATGAATGTATAGGCGCAGGGCCAGGGGTAGAGCCCCCTGATCCTGTTGAATATCACCCTGGCGGGCATGGACCAGTCGATCAGCCCCTCCTCCTTCCTCAACGGGGGGGCGTATGTCGGCTCGCCGACCTGGGGCATGGGGGTTATCTCACCGGCCCTGAGGCCCTTGAGCGTCTCGATGAGGAGTTCAGCCCCCACCAGGGAGAGCCTCTCCGAGAGGCTCAGGGCGTCGTCCTCATCGGTGATCTCCACCTCCCTCTGAAGGAGTATATCCCCTGTATCCAGGCCCTCATCCATCAACATGGTGGTGACACCCGTCTTCCTGTCACCCGCCATTATAGCCCGCTGAACAGGTGCAGCACCCCTGTACCTCGGCAGCAGTGAGGCATGTACGTTTATGCATCCCCTCGAGGGTATCCTGAGTACATCCACGGGGAGGATCCCGCCGTACGCCGCTACAACGGCGAACTCGGGTGCGATCGCATGCAGCGAGTCGATGAATTCCCTGGACCTGAGGTCCTCAGGTTGTACGACTGAGAGGCCGTGCTCCCCGGCCACCCTCTTCACCTCCGGCGACATGAGCCTGTGGCCCCTGCCGCCGACCCTGTCAGGCCGGGTTACCACGAGGGCGACGTCCTCCCCCGCAGCAATCAGCCTCTCGAGGGGAGGGACTGCAAACGACGGAGTACCGAAGAAGACTATGGCCATATCAGGTCCAGATCTCCGGGAGAGCGTGGCAGAGGGTGACGGTTTCTAAACAACCGCCTTCTGCCTTCTCAGATAACGCTTCCTGAAGAACTCCCGCTTGATGGGGCTCATCCTGTCGACGAAGAGAACCCCTTCGAGATGGTCTATCTCGTGCTGCAGCGCCCGGGACAACAGACCCGATGCCTCGATCTCCAGAGGCCTCCCTTCCCGGTCCAGGCCCTTCACAACCACCCGCTCTGCCCGTTCGATGGTGGACACATACCCGGGCACACTGAGACAGCCTTCTTCGGAGGCCACCTTCCCTTCAGCCCGCACTATCTCCGGGTTTATCAGCACCAGGAGGGGCTGGCTCTCCTCCCTGCTGCTCACATCGACCACGATGACCCGCTTCGATACACCCACCTGCGGCGCGGCAAGCCCTATCCCCGGTGCTGAATGCATCGTCTCTATCATGTCGTCGATCAGCACCTGGAGCTCTCCGTCGATCTCCTCCACGGGAAGGGCCTTCTTCTTCAGTATCGGATCGGGATATTTCCTTATCAGCAGCACGGACATGGTTGTTTATTATAACAACATGGAGGGCATTTTTTCTCCGGAAAGAGCCGATGTCGCAACCTCCGTGCTACCCTGACAAACCTGATACGTTGTACAACCCGGATTCAGTGATAACTGCTGTCATGGGGCAGCACGACAGGGTCTCCGGTCATTGCCGTCCCGACGCCTCGCCGGGGCTCCGAGGTGAATATTAGGCAAAACTCAAAACCCTTCGGACCCTATCGTACTGCTCTCTCTGTCGACATCTCTTATCGCCGGATTCGGGTATAATAAGACATGGACAGGATCGTGAGGATCATCGGCGGAGGACTCGCTGGGAGCGAGGCGGCCTGGCAGGCCGCCGAAAGGGGGGTGGAGGTGGTGCTGTACGAGATGAGGCCGCTGAAGACCACCGGTGCCCACAGGACGGACCTCCTCGGGGAACTCGTCTGTTCCAACTCTCTCAGGTCGAAAGACCCCGTTACTGCGGCGGGTCTCCTGAAGAGGGAGCTCCGGAGGGCAGGCTCCCTGGTTATGGAGGCCGCCGAGGCATGCACCGTGCCTGCCGGTTCCGCCCTCGCCGTCGACAGGACCCTCTTCGCCGAGTACATCACCGAGAGGATATCGGCCCATCCCCTGATCGAGGTCGTGAGGAGGGAGGTGACGGAGATCCCAGAGGGCATCTCCATCATCGCCACGGGTCCGCTCACCTCCGAGGCCCTCTCCAGCGCCCTGAGGGGCCTCCTCGGAGAAGAGCACCTCTACTTCTACGACGCCATAGCCCCCATCATCGATGCAGAGAGCATCGATCACGCCAGGGTCTTCAGGGCCTCAAGGTACGACAAGGGCGGTGACGACTACCTGAACTGTCCGATGGATATGGATGAGTACAACAGGTTCTACGAGGCCCTCCTCGAGGCGGACAGGGTTGCTCCGAGGTCCTTCGAGGATGAAAAGGTCTTCGAGGGTTGCATGCCCGTGGAGGTACTAGCCAGGAGGGGGAGGGACACCCTCAGGTTCGGACCGATGAAGCCCGTCGGTCTGACGGATCCCCGCACCGGCAGGCAGCCCTATGCGGTGGTCCAGTTGAGGGTGGAGAACAGGGATGCCTCTGCATACAACATGGTGGGGTTCCAGACGCGGCTGAAACGGCCTGAACAGAGACGGGTCTTCCGGATAATACCGGGGCTGGAGAGGGCTGAGTTCCTCCGCTACGGAAGCATCCACAGGAACACGTTCCTGAACGCCCCCAACTCGCTCAACCCCGACCTCTCCCTCCGGGCACGGCCGGAGACCTACGTTGCAGGACAGCTCACGGGCGTCGAGGGCTACATCGAGTCCACGGCCATGGGTCTGCTTGCCGGGATAAACACGGCAAGGAGGCTGAAGGGTGAAGGGTTCGTCATGCCGCCGAGGGAGTCTGCACACGGCTCGCTGCTCAACTACATCACCCGCTCTCCGGTCCGGGGCTTTCAGCCGAGCAACATAAACTTCGCCCTCCTGCCTCCTCCTGAGCTCAGGACGAGGGACAGAAAGATGGTGCGCGCCCATATGGTGGACCGGGCGCTCTCCGCATGGGACAGTTACCTCGAGGCCGTCGGCCTGCAGAGGCCTCTGGAAAGGAGGGTCTCCGATGGATGAACACCTTAGGGCCTTCCTGAGATACATCGAGATTGAGCGGGGCGGGTCCCCACATACCCTGAGGGCATACAGGAGGGACATCAAGGAGTTCTTCTCCGTGGTGAAGAAGGGGCCCGCCGATATAGAGACGAGCGACATCAGGGGGTTCATTGCACGGAGGCTGAAGGAGGGCAGGCAGAGGTCCTCCGTGAGCAGGCAGCTTGCAACGCTCAGGTCCTTCTTCAGGTTCCTCCACAGGGAGGGTTACATAGACTCAAACCCCGCCCGCCTCGTGCCGAGTCCGAGGCAACCGAGGAGACTGCCGAGGTTCCTCTCCGTGGATGAGGCCTTCTCCCTCGTCGAACAGCCCGAGGGCATAGGGTTTCTGAAGGCGCGTGACAGGGCGATACTCGAGCTCCTGTACTCCAGCGGTCTGAGGGTGAGCGAACTCGCCGGGCTGAGGATGGAAGACCTCAACCTCGGTGAGGGGCTGATAAAGCTGAGGGGCAAGGGAAGGAAGGAGAGGATAGTGCCCGTGGGAAGCAAGGCGGCTGCGGCCCTCAAGGCCTACCTCATAGAGAGGGCCCTGTTGAAGAGGGATACCGAGATGGTCTTCCTGAGCAGGACGGGCTCTTCCCTGACGGAAAGGAGCATACGGAGGATCGTCGAGAAGTACTCCCGGGAGACGGGCCTCGGCGGGAGGATCGGCCCCCACACCCTGCGACACACCTTCGCCACGCACCTTCTTCAAAGCGGCGCCGATCTGAGGACGATACAGGAACTGCTCGGACACAGCTCCCTCTCATCTACACAGGTCTACACCCACACAGACATCACCCATCTCATGGATGTATACGACGCCGCCCACCCCCTGGCAAGGAAAGGAAAGGGAGAAAAATAGGGGTTCTTTGTTATAATATACTTTAGCCCCACCCAGGAGGATGTCCCGGATGACAAAGGGAACGACTGTATTGTGCGTCAGGAGAAACGGCAGGGTCGCCATAGCCGGTGACGGCCAGGTCACGATGGGCAATACGGTGCTGAAACACAAGGCACGGAAGATCAGGAGGATGTACGACGACAGGATCCTCACCGGATTCTCAGGCGCCACTGCCGACGCCCTCACGCTCTTTGAGAAGTTCGAGGGAAAGATCGAGTCCTACAGGGGCAACCTCAAGAGGGCCGCCGTCGAGCTTGCAAAGGACTGGAGGACGGACAAGATCCTCAGGAGGCTCGAAGCGCTCCTCATCGTCGCCGACAGGGAGCACACCTTCATCATATCAGGCACAGGGGATATCATCGAGCCCGATACAGGGGTCGCCGCCATCGGCTCGGGAGGCCCCTTCGCCCAGGCTGCAGCCGTGGCCCTCTATGAGAACACCCCTCTTGAAGCGAGCGACATAGTGGCAAAGGCCATGAAGATCGCAGCCGAGATATGCATCTATACGAACGAACAGATCATTATCGAAACCCTCTGAGGCGGTCCAGCGCCGAAGAGATATACCGAGGAGGATGATGGATACCGTAGAAAGCACAGCGGTTGAGAGGAAACCGAAGGATTACACCGGAAAGGCTCCCGCGATGGACGAACTGACGCCGAGACGGATCGTTGAGGAGTTGAACAAGTTCATCATCGGGCAGCAGAAGGCCAAGAGGGCCGTGGCCATCGCCCTGAGGAACCGCTGGAGGAGGCAGCGGCTCAGCCCCGAACTCCGGGACGAGGTGCTGCCGAAGAACATAATCATGATCGGTCCCACAGGAGTGGGGAAGACGGAGATAGCAAGGAGGCTCTCAAGACTTGCGAACGCACCCTTCATCAAGGTGGAGGCATCGAAGTTCACCGAGGTCGGCTACGTCGGCAGGGACGTGGAATCGATAATCAGGGACCTGACGGAGATCGCCGTCAATATGGTCAAGACCGAACACTTCGCAAAGGTACAGGAGAAGGCGAAGGCCCTTGCCGAAGAGCGGCTCCTCGATCTACTCCTGCCCCGGCCGAGACGCGGACTGCGCGTGACCACGAGGGACGTCGAGGAGGAGAGGGAGACGTACACCGAGACGAGGGAAAAACTGAGGACACAGCTGAGGGCGGGGAAGTTCGACTCCCGCTACGTGGAGATAGAGGTGAAGGAGAAGGTGATGCCCTTCGGCGTCATCTCCAACGTGGGGCTCGAGGAACTCGAGATAAACCTCAAGGAGATGCTCGGCAGCTTCCTTCCCGAGAAGCCGAAGAGGAAGAAGGCGAGGGTCTCCGAGGCCCTGCAGCTGCTGACCAAGGAGGAGGCGGACAAGCTGATCGACATGGACAGGGTGACGAAGGAGGCGATCCAGCGCACGGAGCAGACCGGCATAGTCTTCCTGGACGAGATAGACAAGGTCGCCTCAAGGGGCTCTGCACATGGTCCGGATGTCTCGAGGGAGGGTGTCCAGAGGGACCTCCTGCCCATAGTGGAGGGGACGACGGTGACCACCAAGCACGGCCCGGTACGGACAGAGCATATACTCTTCATCGCAGCCGGCGCCTTCCACATGGCTAAACCGTCGGACCTCATCCCCGAGCTCCAGGGACGGTTCCCCATCAGGGTGGAGCTCGATTCCCTCGACAAGGAAGACTTCGTCCGTATCCTCACGGAACCGGACAACGCCCTCGTGAAACAGTATATCGCCCTCCTCTCCACCGAGGATGTGGAGATCAATTTCACCGAGGACGCCATCGATGAGATAGCATCCATCGCAGCGACGGTGAATGAGAAGACGGAGAATATAGGGGCGAGGAGGCTCCATACCATACTGGAGAAGCTCCTTGAGGAGACGTCCTTCGAGGCACCCGAGAAGAGGGGTATCTCACTGACGATAGACCGCGCCTACGTCAGGGAGAGGCTGAGCGACATCGTGAAGGACGAGGACCTCAGCAGGTACATACTGTAGGGACAGATGAAGAGACCACTGGTGCTCCTGGTCGTAGTTACACTGCTTGGGGCGTGCGCCTCTTCAAGGTACGAGCGCCGTCCTCAGAGCGGGATGATGGTCGCCTCATGGTATGGAAAGGAGTTCCACGGCAAGCCGACCGCCTCTGGCGAGATCTTCGACATGTACGCCTATACCGCTGCACACAGAAGCCTCTCCTTCGGCACGAGGCTGAGGATCACGAACCCGGAGAACGGCCGCTCCGTGATCGTGAAGATAAACGACAGGGGCCCCTTCGTGCAGGGCAGGGATATCGACCTCTCCTACATCGCCGCCAGGGACCTGGGGATAATACAGAAAGGGACCGCAAGGGTCTTCGTGGACTACGTTGGAAGGGACCGGGGCTATGTGAGGCCCGCCAGGTATCTGGCCGCATCAGGGCCTTTCACCATCCAGATAGCCTCGTTCACCGATATCAGGAACGCCTTCCGCCTGAAGACCGCCCTCCGGTACAGCTACAACGACGTCTATATATCGAAGGCCCGGGTCGAGGGAAAGAGGTACTACAGGGTCAGGCTGGGGAGGTTCTCCGACCGCAACGATGCCGAAGAGCTGGTCAGGAGGCTCTCTGAAGAGGGATACCACGTGGTGGTGCTGAGGTACGAGGAGACGCTCTGATGGGCTTTGAAGACGTCATAAGGTTTCACGGCCACGCCTGTCCCGGACTGGCCCTCGGCTACAGGGTCGCGGAGCTGGCCCTCAGGGAACTGGGCGAGAGGGCGCGGGACGAGGAGCTGGTGGCCGTGGTGGAGAACAACTCCTGCGCCGTTGACGCCATACAGGTGATGACCGGCTGCACCTTCGGCAAGGGGAATCTCATATTCAAGGACTACGGCAAACAGGTCTATACGTTCATAAAGAGATCCACGGGAGAGGCGCTGAGGCTGTCGGTCAGATGGACCCCTCCGCCTGAGACTGACCAGGAGCGGCAGATGTGGAAGAGATACGCCGAGGGGGACAGGTCTGAAGAGGTCCTCAAGACGGTCCATGACAGGAAGACGAGGAAGATGAAGTCCATACTGGATGCAGAGGACGATGAGCTGATCGAGATGAGATGGACGAGGGTGGAGGTACCGGAGGAGGCGAGGATCTACCCCTCCATAAACTGCGCCGTCTGCGGTGAGAAGGTGATGGAGCCGAGAGCGCGGGTCAAGGACGGCAGGATCGTCTGTATCCCCTGCGCTGAGGACGGAGGAACGCCCGCCTGAGTCTGAAAACGGCCGAGAGAGACCGGACAGACCGAGGAACGGATCAATCACAGCATGGGCCGGCGTTTATCGTATAACCCTGCCTGATGAAGGCCCTCTGGAGACTCTTCTTCTCCTCAGGACTGAGAGAGATATAGAGGGAGACCACCTTCTCCCTCGAGTGCCTCTCCTTGCAGACATACCGGTAGAACTCCGCCTTTGTCTCTGCAGGCAGGTCGGCATCCCTCAGCACCTTCTTGAAATCCCCTTCCACACAGAGCACCCTGTGGAGGGCCTTGTCACCGGAACCGAGGAAGTAAGAGACCTCGTCCTTGCTCACCCTGAAGGTGGACGGCTGGCACCCAAGGACAAGGGCGATGAAGAGGCCGGCGAAAGGCGCAAGCATCACGGCCCTTCCTGCCTGCCTCGGCGGGGAATCCTCCCTCACCGCACCCTGACGGTCAGGTCTTACCTGCCCTTCCTTCCTGATGAGGGATCGCAAGGTGGCGGTCTTCACGGCTCCGCCCTCCCTGCCGCAGGATGGACACGCGGCGTCACCGGACCGTTCGATCTGCGAAAGGCTGTCCTCACCGCAGTCCCCGAGGCCTATCCCTTCCCCTCATCACGGACCACATTGCATGAGAGCACGTCCTCCAGTATCTCCCTCACGTGTTCATCGGCAAGGTCTGTAATCCTCAGTATCTTTCTGCTCCTCAAGGAATAGAGGACATTCTTGCCGTTCTTCTCCGAACTCACCAGTCCGCAGTTCCTGAGACAGCTCAGGTGATGGGATATGAGGTTCTGCTCCCTCCCTGTACGCTCACATATCTCGGAAACCGTCAAAGGAGATCTCTCCCTCAGGTGCTCCAGTATCTCCAGCCTCACCCTGTCTCCGAGCGCCCTGAATAGATGCGCCCTCGCCGTCAACATATCTCCATATATCATGATCCAGCCTACTTATAATGCATCAACATGTTTTGATATATCATACTCCGTCCCCCTTTGTCAAGAGCGGGTGGCTGAAGCCCGGGCGATATTTATTCAGGGGCACGGAAATCCGGACAAAGTGTCCGGATCTATCTCTTCCACAAGTAAGCCCAGGGGGTGACCAGGAGAAGGAGCTTCAAACTCCCTTCACATTTTAGTGTCATGCTATGTATTGAGCGAGGGTGATCGACATGACCCGCGCGGATGTGGATGTTAAACCATCGATAGAATCAAGGAGGAAGCGATGAGAAGGATTGTGTTGATTCTCTTTCTGGCACTTGTGCTAACGGCATCCTATGGCTATGCCCAGATGGGTGGAGGCATGATGGGCGGCCAGGGGATGATGGGACAGTCACAGGGCACGCAGACCCAGCAGACCCCCTGCCAGGGAGGAACCGGAACGGGCTATGGAATGATGGGCATGGGACCGGGCATGATGGGTGGTTACGGCATGGGACCGGGCATGATGGGTGGTTGTCAGGGTTACGGGTCCGGAATGATGGGTTACGGCGGCTACGGAATGGGACCGGGGATGATGATGGGTCCCGGCATGATGGGTATGATGCATGGCATGATGCACGGCAGGACGGGCTATGGCATGATGGGCGGTATGGGTCCTGGCTGCGGCTGGGGGATGATGGGCGGTATGGCTCCCGGTATGATGGGTTATGGTATGGGATACGGCTACTCAAAGGAGTTTCAGGAGTTCCTGAATGATACCGTGGAACTCCGGAGAGAGCTGCACGGAAAGATGTTCGATTACTTCGAGGCGCTCAGGAACCCGAAGACGGAACCGGAGACCATCGACAAGCTCCGGAAGGAAATCCACAGGTTAAAGAGCAAGATCTACGAGAAGGCCCCGGAGACGGGGTTCGGGTGCCGGTAAGATAAAAATGTCTTGAGGGTTTCTCAGAGGGGGGATAAGCGACCTCATACTCACGGCCGGCAGGAGTTTCACGGCACTCCCCGAAAGAGGACAGCGCACCGGGGAGCCTCACCGTCATGGCGGCGCCCCTCGGGAACCCCAAGGGCGTCAGCCTGTCTCTCCTGTGAAGAGATGATCTCACGCCGGGTTCCCGTTGCGGGGACCGATGAGTTTCACAAGACACACGTTTAAAGGAGGTGCGTCACGGAGTACTATTTCAGCAAGAGGATAAAGGCTTCCTTCACCGAGGCCATCGATCGGACGAAGGAGGCGCTCAAAAAAGAGGGGTTCGGCATACTCACAGAGATAGATGTGCAGGATGCCCTGAAGAAGAAACTGAACGTTGATTTCAGAAAATACAGGATACTCGGCGCCTGCAACCCTCCATTCGCCTACAAGGCCCTCCAGGTTGAGGACAAGATAGGCACCATGCTGCCCTGTAACGTGATCGTACAGGAGATAACCGAAGGAGAGGTCGAGGTCGCTGCCATCGACCCTGTTGCCTCGATGCAGGCGGTGGAAAATGAATCGCTCAGTGAGGTCGCGGTCAAGGTACAGCAGAAACTCCGCAATGCCATAGAGTCAGTATAAAAAGGAAGAGGCCATAACCTCTGATAAATAAGACTCAGCACTTCCTCCTCAGGGTTAGATAAGGGGTTAAAGGACGCCGCCACCACGGCGAAAGACCCTGCAACATGGATGTCGGAGAAAAGCAGGCCCTTACCACTGAATGCGAAGGCAAAACCTTCGGAAGGCTGCAGGGACAGGTTTCCGAAGGAAGAGCCCCGTGAAACTTCGAGGTTGCAATGAAAGAGCATCAGCATAACCACCATAAGACCCACGGGGGAATGGCACATGCTGAACATGAAATGCCCATGGAAAAGATGGATCACAAAGGACATGTAGAGCACAAGGCACAGGGCCATCATGACCACCATGCCCATATGGTGGCAGACTTCAGACGGAGGTTCTGGATATCCCTTGTTGTAACCATTCCCATACTGGCATTGTCCCCCCTTGTACAGAGATTTCTTGGACTGAAGGAGGCGGTGGCCTTCCCTGGTGATCTCTATGTCCTTTTTGGCCTTTCATCCTTTGTCTTCTTCTATGGTGGTTATCCCTTCCTGAAGGGTATATACAATGAACTAAGGTCAGCCAACCCGGGGATGATGACCCTTATCGCCATTGCTATCAGCACTGCCTACATA
>WGEZ01000020.1 GCA_015492515.1 Nitrospirota bacterium | reverse complement strand
TCATCTACCTCCTTGTAAACGTGCTGACATGGTCGGCAGGATCAAGCCGCCCTTCCCATGCCTCCTCTCTCTGCTCCGCCAAAGGCGGAGGACCGTTTCGCAGCCTGCAGGTCTGTTGCAGATTATCTCGTGATTATTTATCGGACAATGATTAAAAAAACTTTAGGTCGTACTTCCACTTACGAAGTGGAAGCAAAGGTGATGCTAAAGTCGCCCGCCGGTATGTCCGAAACCTTTCTTAAAAGGTGCGCACTACAGGTCTGTTAGGGAAGGATGGACGAGATAGAATGCATTGACAGGGGTGAATCCCTGAGGAAGGCCTTCAGCCTGAGGAAGGCCCTCGCCTCCTCTGCGGGCAGTATACGCCAGGTGAACTGCCCTGAGAAGATAAACAGGGAGGTCCTGGAGGAGTTCAAGAACCGTTCCAGGCCCATCAACCTCATCACCCCCGGCAAGGCCGTGTGGAGCAGCAGGGTGATCTACTTCGACAACGAGCACCTCTTCGTGCGGGTGCCTGCCTACTTTGAATCCGAGATCGGATCGCTCCTCCTCGTCGAGTTCCCGACGGATGATGAAGCCTATGTGATCCAGACCTTCATAAACAAGATAAAATCCCCGATCCTGTGCCTCAAGTTCCAGGACCCCAGGAAAGACCCCCGCCACGTCCCGGCCGGGAGGACGCCGGTCCGTTATGCCCCTGTGGACGACGACGAAGAATGGCTGACGGAGGAGTCGACCTTCGTCCTGCGCACCACCGGCGGCTCGGGAGGCGGATTCTCCGTCAGGGAGAAGGTAGGCAGATACAGGGGTGAAGACGGCGACGGGA
Organism: Nitrospirota bacterium; assembly: GCA_015492515.1. Lineage (GTDB taxonomy): Bacteria > Nitrospirota > Thermodesulfovibrionia > Thermodesulfovibrionales > JdFR-85 > S146-64. The sequence goes on along the minus strand of WGEZ01000020.1, from coordinate 28,614 downwards.
ACAAGCTGTTCACCGTGATGGAGCAGCATACCCGGAGGTTGACCTCGGCGATGCGAGAGGTCGAGCTGGGCGACCTCTCCCTCGGCGGATGCTCCATCGTCGAGGTCAGTGAGATGGAGCGAGGCTCCATCCTCTATCTCTCGATAAGGATCGACAACGTCGATTATCGGTTCCAGGCCCTCGAGCTGGATCTCTTCGGTATCGTCCGGAACGTCATACCCGTGGACGAGGTGAGGTTCCGGTACGGGGTGAGCTTCCTGAAGCGGCTCGACTCGGACGGTCTCAACGAGTTCCTCTCAAGATGGTCCGGCAGGCGCCCCTGACCTCTCCCGGTCTTCCGGCTACAGCATCCTGAACGGCACGGGGGTGAAGGTGATGACGAAGATGAACAGGGCCAGCCAGCCGATGAGCCGCCTGCTTCTCTCGAGGGGCCTCTCCCAGTAGATGACGGGTGGATGTCTGAGGCCGAGCATGAACAGCAGGAAGGCCCAGAGCGCCCAGCCCTCCCAGAGGAGCCTCCTGAGGGCCTCCACAACCGGTGATACCGACAGGGTGGCATAGAGGGCTATACCGGCCAGCCCTGCCGATGCAAGCACCACGGTTAGCGCCCTGGAAAGCATCCTGTGTCTCCTGCTCCCGAGGAGGGCGTAGGCGATGTGTCCGCCGTCGAGCTGCCCGATGGGCAGCAGGTTCATCGATGTCACGAACATCCCGATCCAGCCTGCGAAGGCGACCGGGCTCAGCAGGATGTCCTTCCCCTCCGGAGGGGTGCCGATGATGAGCCTGGAGAGGAGGGAGAAGAGGATCGAGTCTCCAAGATGGATCCCCCCGCTGTCGGGCCGGATCGTCACGAACTTCGAGGTGCCCAGCCCGTAGACGGTCACCACGAGGGCGACGAGAAACCCTGCTATCGGGCCCGAGGCACCTATATCGATGAGGGCCTTCCTGCTGACGATGGGGGACTTCATCTTGATGAACGCACCGAAGGTGCCTATGATGGAAGGTGCAGGGATGAAGTAGGGGAGGGTCGCAAGGGTATGGTGCCTCCTTGAGGCGAGGTAGTGGGAGAACTCGTGGGTGAGGAGGATGGCCATGAGGGAGAAGGAGAAGGGGACCCCCTCGATTATGCGGAGGGGCTGGGCGAAGATGTTCACCCCCTTCTGGATCGCACCCGCCACGAGGGTGGAGATGACGGTGAGGACGAAGAGCAGCACGTGTATCCCGATCTGTCTGAAGCTCACAGCAGTTCACCCTCCAGGTCGTAGTCATAGGCATCGGTGATCCTCACATCCAGGAACGCCCCCGCCCTGCAGCCGCCCCTGTCGGAGACGGATCGGTCCTCACCGGACGACTGGGCTGAAGGGGGCAGCTTCACCATCACCACCCCGTCGATCTCGGGTGCCTGGCCCTCGTAGCGGCAGAAGGCCACCCCCTCCTGTACGTCGTCGACCAGGACCCTCACCGTCCTGCCCACCATCGAGAGGTTCTTCCCGAGGGAGACCGCTGCCTGCTGTGCCATCAGCTCGTGGTAACGCCGCTGCTTCACCCCCTCTGGTATCTGCCCATCAAGGTGATAGGAGGGTGTTCCCTCCTCCCTCGAGTACTTGAAGGCCCCGAGCCTCTCGAAGCCCGTCTCACCGGCGAACTCCAGCAGCGCCCTGAACTCGTCGTCGCTCTCGGTGGGAAAGCCGACGATGAAGGTGGTCCTGATGGTGACGTCGGGAATCACCTCCCTGATCCTTCTGACGAGCGCGGCGAACCTCTCCCTCGAGCCCGCCCTCCTCATCAGCCTCAGGAGCCTCTCCTCGGAGTGCTGCAGCGGAATCTCCATGTACCTGCACACCTTCTCATCCGTGGAGACGAGCTCCAGGAGTTCGTCCTCGATCGCCGTGGGGTAGAGGTAGAGGAGCCTGAGCCAGAACTCTCCATCTATGGAGGTGATCTCCCTGATCAGATCGGTGAGGCCGTATCCGCCGAACTCCCTGCCGTAGGACGTCGTGTCCTGTGCAACGAGTATCAGCTCCCTCACGCCTGAACCGATCAGGGCCTCCGCCCTCTTCAGCAACGTCTCCGGAGGGACGCTCCTGTACCCACCCCTTATCCCCGGTATGGCGCAGAAGCTGCACGCCCTGTCACAACCGTCGGCGATCTTGAGGTAGGCATAGGGGGTGGTCCTCCCCGCCTCCGGAGAGGGGCCTGCAGCCCTGTCCCGGGCGCCGGCCCTGCAGAAGTCCAGCAGCTCGTCGAGGCTGTCGACGCCGAAGAAGGCGTCGACCTCGGGAAGCTCCCTCCGGAGCTCCGCCATGTACCTCTGGACGAGGCAGCCGAAGACCACGAGCCTCTGTCCCGGAGGCCTTCTCTCCAGGATGCCCAGTATCTCCTCGATCGACTCCCTCTTCGCCTCCTCGATGAAGCCGCACGTGTTGACGAGTACGAGATCGGCGCCCTCTGCTCTCTCCACCGGAGAGAGACCTCCGGCGGTCAGCATGGTGTAGAGCTCCTCCGAGTCGACCGAGTTTTTGGGACACCCGAGGGTCTGTATGTAGAACCTCTCCATCTCTCTCGTCTCTCCTGCCGGCAACGATAAGGACTATCGGATCTCCAGCATCCTGTCAAGCGCCCTCTTCGCCCTCAGCCTCGTCTCCTCCGGCACCTTGACGACGTGGGTCATCTCGGCGAGTGACCTCAACACGCTCCTGAGGCGGGTCTTCTTCATGTTGGGGCATATCATGTCCCTCCTGAGGGGGTGGAAGGTCTTCTCCGGGTTCTCCTTCTTCAACCTGTAGATCAGCCCCGTCTCCGTGCCGACTATAAACTCCCTCGCATCAGACGCCCCGGCATACCTCAGCATGCCCGATGTACTGGTGACGTGGTCTGCAAGTTCAAGGACCTCGAGACGACACTCGGGATGGGCCATCAGGAGGGCCTCCGGATGTTCCTCCCTCGCCCTCCGCACGTCCCCGGCGGTCACCCTGTCATGGACGTGGCAGAAGCCGTCCCAGGTGATCACCTCCTTGCTGGTGTTCCTGGCAGCCCAGGCGGAGAGGTTCCTGTCCGGTATGGAGATCACCCGTTCATCGGGGAGGGACTCCATGACCTTCACCACGTTGGCCGACGTACAGCAGATGTCGCTCTCCGCCTTCACCTCTGCCGTGGTGTTCACATAGGCCACGACGGGCACGCCAGGATACCGGGCCTTCATCTCCCTCAGGGTGAAGTGATGGGGGAACCGGAAGGTCGGCTGCTCCTCGTACCCCGGGAAGGTCCTCCAGACCTTCCTCTCGCCGCTCACCCTCACCATGTCAGCCATCGGGCAGGTGGCATCGAGCTCCGGCAGAAGCACCGTCTTCTCCGGCGAGAGTATGGAGGCGCTCTCTGCCATGAAGTTGACCCCGCAGAAGACGATGACCTCACAGTCGACGCCTGCGGCCTTCCTGGAGAGCTCGAGGGAGTCCCCCACGAAGTCGGCGATCTCCTGGACCTCCTCACGCTGGTAGTTGTGCGAGAGGATCACGGCCCGTCTCCGCTCCTTGAGCCTCAGGATCTCCTCTATGATCCCTCTGTCTTCCTCTTTCATGCTGCTGGATGCTCCGGTGGACCGCAAAGGGACCTTCCTTTGTGGTGTCGGCACCTGGCACCGGCTGGGTCTCCCGGTGGGATGAAGGACCTCAGCGGCCTCCGCCTCCTCAGCGGGTACCCGCCGAGGAACCTAAAATGACGAGTACCCCTTCAGGTACAACGGCGAATTGGTGAAGAGTACGGTTCCATCCTCGAGCACCACCCTGAAGATGCGCTCCTTCTTCACGGCCCCGCCGCCGTTGTATCGATGGAGGATGTCCCTCACGTAATGCACCGTCTCCCTGTAGGGCGGCACGGCTCCATAACGTTCCACGACCTTCGGTCCAGCGTTGTATGCGGCGAGGGCCAGCTCGATGTCTCCGAACCTGTCGATCAGGGCCTTCAGATACCTGACCCCGGCGTTTATATTCTCCTCAGGGTCGTAGGGGTTCCTCACCCCCATCTCCTTTACGGTCGCGGGCATGAGCTGCATCAGGCCCATGGCACCCCGCCTGGAGACGGCGAAGGGGTCCCATCCGGACTCCACCTGGATAACCGCCTTGACGAGCTGGGGGTCGAGGGAGTGCCTCCTCGCTGCCTCTTCAGCGATACGCCTGATCTCTCTGCGGCTGTATGATGAAGACGACCCCGTCTGTACCGCCTCCCGCTGGACGACCACGGCTTCCTCATCCATAGGGACGTCGGTGAAGTGGATGACACCGTCCTCATCGACATACCTGTAGATATCCGGATATGCCGGCACAGGGAGGAGGGCGAGCAGAATCAGAAAGACGGCGTATCTCATCATATAAAAATATAACATTTACGATGAGTTAAGTCAACGGAAGGGGTCCTTCAGGACCATCAGGAAGGGGGGTGGGGGTTCTCATTTCATCTTCTCAATCAGCTCCTCAACGGCGATGGCGGGCATGCTGAGGAGCTGTACCGAGCCCCTTGAACCGAGCTCCACGGACATCTTCATAACCGTCTCGTTGTCCGGGGCCTCGACGATGTTCACAAAATCATAGGGTCCGAGCACTGCAAACTGCTCCTTCACCTTCACACCCATCGCCTCCAGCTCCTTGTTCACCTCCAGGACCCTGCCGGGCTTCTCCTTCAGGGTCTTCCTCCCCTCGTCGGTCAGTGTGCTCAAGATCACATACAGAGCCATAATGCCTCCTTGTCATGAACCCCCTTCCTTGTGATTATTTTACATCATCCGTCGATATATATGCCATGCCTTCTGCTATAATGAAGAACCCGCCGGCTCACCTCGGGAGAGACGCGATCGAGGTCACCGCCTTTCGACCCCGACCGCGGACTGCAGGAGCCGGTGGAATCCCCGTACTGCATAATGGCTGATCTTCTGCGCCTGGCAACGGTCTTTCTCGTCATCCTCCTCCTGCTGAGGAGGAAGTGGAACGTGGGCTACGTGCTGATGGCTGCCTCGGCTGCACTCGCCATGCTCTATCTGATGCGGCCGGGCATGTTGCTTCAGGTCGTCAGGAACACCGTGACAGGGCCGGTCACCCTGAAGCTCCTCGTAGCACTCACCTTCATCCGGGTATTCGAGTTCATACTGAGGGAGAAGGCCGTCCTGGACAAGATGATGGGTGCGATGAAGGGGATCTTCAGGAACAAGAAGGCGGTGATCATCTCCATGCCCCTCCTGATAGGGATGCTCCCATCGGTGGGCGGGGCCTACTTCTCGGCCCCGATGGTCGCTGAGGCCACGCGGGACCTCTCCATGGCGCCGGAAGAGAAGGCCTTCGCCAACTACTGGTTCCGCCATCCCTGGGAGTTCACACTCCCTCTCTATCCGGGCATCGTCCTCGCCTCGGTCCTCACCTCCATCGAGCTGAGGACCTTCATACTGCTGAACCTCGCCTCCTTCGCGACGATGTTCGTAACAGGCCTCTACGGGATGAGGGGGGTGAGGGGGAGGTACGAAAAGGAGGGTCCCGTCTCCGCGGGGGAGTTCCGGAGCTTTCTGCCCATCCTCGGCCTCCTCGGCCTGGTGATAGCGGGCCGTGTGGAGCTACACACGGCCCTCGTCGTGATGGTGCTGGTGCTGATCCTCTTCTTCAGGCTGCCCCTGAAGGGGCTGACCGTTGCCTTCAGGCACGGCTTCTCCAGGGATGTGATAGTGCTCATCGCAGGTGTGATGCTCTTCAAGGAGGCGCTCGAGGTCTCAGGTGCGGTGGAGAACATAAGCCGGTTCTTCTCGGAGAAGGAGATCCCCATAATGCCCGTACTCCTGCTCCTTCCCTTCATCACCGGGGTGCTGACGGGGATAACGGTCGGTTTCGTGGGAAGTACCTTCCCCCTTATCCTGAGCCTCACCGGACCGGACCCTCACGCCTTCGCCCTCGCCTTCGCCTCCGGCTTCGCCGGGGTCCTCCTCTCGCCCGTGCATGTGTGCCTGATCCTGACGAAGGAGTATTTCAGGGCGGATATGTGGGAGGTGTACAGAAAGACCATCCCCTCGACGACCGCCGTGCTGCTGGTGGCTGTATTGGAGTATTTAGTTATATAATATCCACCAGCCCCCTCTTCAGGGAACCGGTCCCGAGCGAAGAGGGATGAATACGGAGGTCATCCATTATGGCAGGGACGAGACCGCTCACAGCGGCGGTTCTGGTCATACTCTCTGCATGTCTCTATCTGGCGACCGCAGGGGGCACCGACACCGATGAAGACAGACCCGCCTACGGTGACGCCCTGATCGTGGGCTCCATCGGCGAGCCGAGCATCCTCATCCCCATGCTCGCCGGTGACAGCGCCTCCCACGACGTGGCCGGCCTCATCTTCAACGGACTGGTCAAGTACGACACCGATCTCACCATAATAGGCGACCTCGCCGAGTCCTGGGACATATCCGCCGACGGCCTCACCATAACCTTTCACCTCAGGAAGGGTGTGAGGTGGACGGACGGGGTGGAGTTCACCGCCGATGACGTGATGTTCGGATACAACACCATCATAGACGACAAGACCCCCACCCCTTACAAGGAGGACTTCCTCCAGGTGAAGAAGGCCGAGGTCCTCGACAGATACACCTTCAGGGTCACCTACAGGGAACCCTTCGCCCCGGCCCTGAGCAGCTGGGGCAACCTCCCCGTGCTGCCGAGGCATCTGCTCGAGGGCAAGGAGATAACAAAGACGGAGTTCGGGAGGAACCCCGTGGGCATGGGTCCCTACATCCTGAGGAAGTGGGAGCCCGGCCAGAGGCTCGTCCTCTCGGCGAACAGGGACTACTTCGAGGGCAGGCCCTACATCGACCACTACATATACAGGATAATCCCCGATCAGGCAACGATGTTCATGGAGCTGAGGGCCGGAGGGATCGACCTGATGGGCCTCACGCCGATCCAGTACAGGAAGCAGACGGACACCCCCTTCTACAGGAAGAACTTCAGGAAGTTCCGTTACCCCGTCTTCGCCTACACCTATCTCGGCTTCAACCTCAGACACCCCTTCTTCAGCGATGCACGGGTGAGGAAGGCGATCGCCCACGCCATCGACAAGGAAGAGATAATCGACGTGGTGCTCTTCGGCCTGGGCTCGGTGGCCACAGGGCCCTACGTACCCAACACCTGGCCCTACAACCCTGATGTCAAGAGGTATGAGTACAACCCGGGGAAGGCGAGGGAGCTCCTGAAGGAGGCGGGCTGGCGGGACAGCGACGGAGACGGCATCCTCGACAGAGACGGCAGGGACCTCGAGTTCACGATCCTCACGAACATGGGCAACAGCCTGAGGGAGCGGACGGCTACGATCATCCAGTGGAGGCTGAAACAGATCGGCATAAAGGTGAACATCAGGATCCTCGAGTGGAGCACCTTCATAAACGAGTTCATCGACAAGAGGCGGTTCGAGGCGGTCATCCTCGGCTGGTCGATAGGGCTCGACCCGGACCAGTACGACATCTGGCATTCGTCGAAGACGGGGGAGAAGGAGTTCAACTTCGTCTCCTACAGCAACGAGGAGGTCGACAGGCTCCTCGAGGTGGGAAGGAGGACCTTTGACATCGAGAAGAGGAAGAGGGCCTATTACAGGATCCAGGAGATCCTCGCCGAGGAGGTCCCCTATGTGTTCCTCTATGTCCCCGACGCCCTCCCCATAGTACACGGCAGGTTCAGGGGGATCAAGCCGTCACCCATCGGCATATCCTACAACCTCCCGAAGTGGTATGTACCGAAGCGCCTTCAGCGGCACCGTCTGGCGCCCTGACCCTCGGTGAACCCGAGCAGGGCGAGCCCTGTGGCCGGGTCCTGTATCCTCCTGGCGTCGATCCCGGTAAGCTCGAAGACGACCGCCTCGAGGATGAGGAACGTCTCCGAGTCCCTCCTGAGACAGCCGGCCTTCACGTCGTCCTTCTTCGCATAGGCACCGTGGAAGTGGATCTTCGGTCTTCCGTCCTCGGGGAATATCGTCCCGAACCCGAAGACCTCATGACTCTCACCGAGCACCCTCCAGACCGGCCTGGGCGGCATCTTCTCCTCCTCAGGCCCTACCACGAAGGCCCCCCTCCTGAGCCCTCCCAGGATGTGGAAGACCGCTGAGTCGATCCCCTCCTTCTCCACGACCTCTCTGAGGCCCTCCAGGGGGTCCTCGCCGTCACCGAAGCGTACGACCACGACCCTTCCGATGCTGCCGACCCTGTACTCCATCCATCCCTCCTTGAATCGGAATGATTATGCGTTCGACGCACTCCGCCTCCGCTGCCGATGGCGTCTTCTCCGGTATTATACACCATCTCCGGCACCATTGCCTCAGGCCGAGGTCACGATCAGGAAGAAACCGATGAGCATCAGTAAGGCGCCTATGAGCCTCTCCAGGACCTTCTCCTCCCCGAAAAAGAGGAATCCGTAGATGCTGCCCATCAGCAGGCTCGATCGTTTTATGGCGATCATGTAGGCCACCTTGGCAAGGCTCATCGCCAGCATGTGGGAGATGATCATCGCGGAGTAGAAGAGCCCCGGGAGCACCGAGGCCCCCACCTCCTCCCTCACCACCCTGGCGAAGGACCTCCCGCTCAGGTTGAGATACACCAGGGGGGTGAAGCAGAGCGTCACGACAACGAAGTAGACGGCACCGAAGAAGAGCGGAGAGGAGTGTTCTATGGCGAGCTTGCCCAGGGAGGAGGTCACGCTGTATATCAGGGCCACCCCGATCATGTAGATCGATCCCCTCTCCCTGGTGATCGCCCTGAGGGGCTCGAGAAGACCCCCCTTCAGGGAGGATATGTTCAAGGAATACCCGCCGAGGGCGATGAGCACTATCCCGGCGGCCCCGCTGTAAGTGACTCTCTCGCCGACGATCAGCCTCGAGAAGAGGATCAGGAAGACCGGGGTGAGGGAGAGGAAGGGGAGGGTCAGACTGAGGGGTGAGATCCGGAGGGCCTTTATATACAGCGTGAGGGCGAGCACCTCGAGGGGGAGGGCGGTGAGGAAGGCCCGGAAGAAGACCCCGTCAAGCTCTGGAATGGGTATGAAGAGCAGCAGCAGAAGCAGCGGCGGCAGGGAGAAGACGAGCCTCAGCCAGGCGACCAGGTATTCGTTGTCCAGCCTCAACCCCTTCTTGGTCAAGGCGTCGCTCGTCGCCAGGGAGAAGGCGGAGACGAGGGAGAGCACAACCCAGAGACCGTCCAATGCTCCTCCTGCGCAGGGCACGCGGCTCCCGCCTTGCCCTGCAGGCCGGCCGGAGCAGGCTTGCCTCAGGGTAAGCGGGCGGATTATAATGTAGTTATGCCGCTTCTTCGGCTGATCACGTTTTGATGTAAGATTATACTAAAAGGCGGGAGGGTTGTGGAACGGACCTCGGTCTCTCCGCCCGGGGTGCAGGGTTGATGGCGCGGCTCAGCGGTATCTTCAGGAACTTCAAGAGGAAGAAGATCCTCGTCGTCGGAGACCTCGTCCTCGACCACTACATCTGGGGTCTTGTGGAGAGGATATCACCGGAAGCACCGGTCCCCGTGGTCGATGTGAAGGAAGAGAACTACAGCCTCGGTGGAGGGGCGAACGTGGCTGCCAACATCGCCGCCCTGGGAGCGGGGGTGACCGTCGCCGGAGTGAGAGGCGACGACCTCTTCGGCGACACCCTCGTCAGGCTCCTCCAGGAGGTGGGGGCGGACACGGGGGGGATCTTCATAGGAAAGAGGCCGACGACGGTCAAGACACGGGTCATCGCCCACAACCAGCAGGTGGTGAGGTTCGACAGGGAGGACAGGAGGAGGCTCGACGAGACTACGTTCCGGAAGCTCAAGGGCTTCCTCTCCGACCCGGCCGGCGGCTGGGATGCGGTCATAGTATCGGACTACAAGAAGGGCGTGGTGTCGGAGAAGATGATGCGCTTCATCATCGACAGATTCAAGAGAAAGGGCGTCTTCGTCGCCGTGGATCCGAAGGTCGGCCACTTCAACCTCTACAAAGGGGTCTCGCTCATAACCCCGAACACGAAGGAGGCATCCGACGGAGCAGGGATCGAGATAAGGGACGAAGGGACCCTCCGGAAGGCTGGAGAGAGGCTCCTCAGGAGGCTCGGATGCGATTCCGTGCTGATCACGCGGGGTGAGCAGGGGATGAGCCTCTTCCGGAAGGGCTCCGTCACCCACATCCCCACCGTTGCGCGGAGCGTATACGACGTCACCGGTGCCGGAGACACGGTGATCGCCGCCATAACCCTCGCCCACGTCTCCGGTGCAGGGCTCGGGGATGCGGCAACCATTGCAAACCACGCCGCCGGAATAGTGATCGGCAGGGTCGGCACGGCCACGGCAACGGCCGAGGAAGTGATGCAGTCCATCAGGGACAACGGGTAGAGCGACCGGAAGGGTCCGCTCAGTTTCGATAAGATCAGGGAGGTGCAGAGGATGAATCCCGAGAGAGAGAGCCACGGAGTCAAGAGACCGAGGGCGGTCGCCCTCCTTTCAGGCGGACTTGACAGCACCCTGGCGGTGCTCACCCTTCTGAGACAGGGTGTGGACGTGACCGCCGTCACCTTCCTCACCCACTTCGGCTGCGACATCACCGACAGCTCCTCCTGCTCCCGCAACCCCCTGCCGGCGGCAGAGAAGTTCGGCTTCGAGGTGAAGCTCTGCCATCTCGCCGACAAGTTCATCGAGATTGTGAAGAACCCCAAGTTCGGCCACGGCAAGAACATGAACCCCTGCATCGACTGCAGGATCCTGATGTTGAAGGAGGCGAGGGCCTGCATGGAGCTCATAGGGGCCGACTTCCTCGTCACGGGAGAGGTGCTCGGTCAGAGGCCGATGAGCCAGAGGAGGGCCTGCTTCCCCCTCATCGATAGAGAGGCCGGGGTGGAGGGCCTTGTGCTGAGGCCCCTCAGCGCGAAGCTCCTGCCACCGACCACAGCCGAACTGAAGGGCTATGTGCGGAGGGAGCTGCTCCATGACTTCAAGGGAAGGACCCGTAAGCCCCAGATGGCCCTGGCCAGGGAGCTGGGACTGACCGACTACCCCTCACCGGCCGGCGGCTGCCTCCTCACGGAACCGGCCTATGCCTGCAGGCTCAGCGACCTGTTGAGACACGACCCTGATCCCGGGATCAGGGAGTTCCACCTGCTCCGGGTGGGCAGGCACTTCAGGCCGTCCCCCCGATGCAAGGTCGTGGTCGGGAGGAACAGGGAGGAGAACGAGAAGATCCTCTCTTATGCACTGCCGGAGGACGTCCTGATGCATGTCGAGGGGTTCGGAAGCCCGGTGACCCTCGTCACGGGCAGCCCCTCTGAGGAGGAGCTGCTGATCGCTGCGTCCATGACGGCAAGGTACTCTGATGCAAAGTACCTCTCTGAGGTGGAGGTGACGGTCCGGAGGGCCGGGGGTGCCTCCACGCTGAGGACCGAGCCCGCAGGGGATGAGACCCTCGACCTCTACAGGATCACGGAGAACGCGGGGAAAAAGAGGGGGAGGAGAGGCAGGGGACCGGCGGTCCTCGCTACAGGCTGAGACCGAGGTCGGGAATCAGACCTGCAAGGTCCCTCACCCTGTTGGCCAGCAGCAGCACCCCGAAGACGATCAGCAGGAGCCCGCTTACTATCATGATCACCCTCATGTACCTCTGCAGCCTCCTGGAGTAGCTGAGGAAGGTGTTCAGCGCAAGGGAGGAGAGGAAGAAGGGGATCGCCAGGCCCAGGGAATACACGGAGAGGAGCTTGAGGCCGTACGTGGCCGAGCCCTTCGATCCGGCATAGAGGAGTATGGTCCCGAGTATCGGACCAATGCAGGGCGTCCAGCCGGCGACGAAGACCATCCCCACAACAAAGGTCCCAAAGTATCCAGCAGGCCTGCCTTTCAGGTGCAGCTTCTTCTCCTTCATCAGGAAGTCGAGCTTCAGGAAACCCGCTACGAAGAGACCGAATATGATCACGATGACACCGCCGATCATCCTGATCCAGTCCTGGTACCGGAAGAAGAGCTGTCCCAGCGCTGACGACGACGCACCGAGGATGATGAAGACCGTTGAGAAGCCGAAGATGAAGGCCAGTGAGTTCGTCATCGTGAGGAACCGGATCCGCGCCCTGTCCACCGTTCCGGTCAGGTCCTCGAAGGAGACACCCGTGATGAACGAGACGTATGACGGCACGAGGGGCAGGACACAGGGCGAGAGGAAGGAGAGCAGACCGGCTGCAAAGGCGAGGGGGTACGAGACGTCGGCGGTCATCTTCCGCAGTCCTCCTCCGAGCCCTTTATCTTCTCCAGGGCATGGGGAATCACCTCGAGGATGACGGAGAGCCCTTCCCGGACCGCCTTGGGACTGCCGGGAAGGTTGATGATGAGGCACTCGCCCCTCACGCCCGCCACCGCCCTCGAGAGCATGGCCCTCGGCGTCTTCTTCAGCCCTTCGGACCTCATCGCCTCCGCAATGCCCGGGAGTTCGCGGTCTATCACCTCCAGGGTCACATCGGGTGTGATGTCCCTCGGGCTCAGACCCGTGCCTCCGTTGGTTATGATAAGGTCGACCTCCCTGGAGAGGGACGTCAGCCTCTCCCTCAGGATCTCCTTCTCGTCGGGGATCACCTCATATCCCGTCACCTTCACCGGGACCCCCTCGAGCATCCCGCAGACGACCCTGCCGCTTTCATCCGTCCGCTCACCCCTGGCGCCCCTGTCGCTGAGGGTGAGCACCGCAGCTCTGAACATCGCCGTCGCTCCCGTCACCCGTGATCATGTGTTGTCATCAAGCCGTCATAAAGCCCGGTCCGTGTCAGGCCGCCTCGCTCCTGACATGACGCCGAAGGCATACGGCTACCGGCCGTTGATGATCCTGACGCTGTCACCGACCCTTATCCTTCCGCCCTTCAGAACCCTCACAAATATGCCCTCCCTCGGCATGACACAGTCGCCGGCCTGATAGTAGATGGCGCACCGGTCGTGACAGGTCTTCCCCTTCTGGGTCACCTCGAGCTCCACGGAACCCCCTATCTCTATCCTTGTTCCGATGGATAGGCTCGTGAGGTCTATGCCGTCGGTGGTTATGTTCTCGGCGAAGTCCCCCGGTCCCACGTCAAGCCCGTGGTCCTGCATCTTCGCGATGCTCTCCACGGCCAGCAGGCTGATCTGTCTGTGCCACTCCGACGATGCATGGGCGTCCCCCTCGATCCCGTAGCCCTCCCTGACGAGGGCCTCACGAACACGCCTCTTCCTGACACCCTTGTCTTCGCTTACGTTTATGGATACCACCCTGCCGACCATCTCACACCTCCGCAACCCCCTGCCTTCCTGCTCAGGCCACGACGGGGCAGGAGGGCAGACGTTGTCTTTTAAGATACCACAGAGATTCCCGCCGAGACAAGGCCGTTCCGGGAAGAAGTCGGTGGTTCACGTAAGAGATATTGACTAATGGTCCAGAATCATATATACTTTAAGGTGCCATGTCTTCTACCGGAGGGAGCAGAACCACGGCCATCGAGATCATCAAGCGCCAGATCAAGATCCTCAACTGGTCGATCGTACTCGTCATCTACGTCCTGCTCTTCGTGATCGTGAGGTTCCTGTACCTGGTCCTCGATTATGTACCGACGACCTCGATGGTGGCCATCCTGGCGATCGCCGCGGTCCTCGTGCTGGTGGGCACCTACATGGCGAACTCGGCTTCAAGGACGGCCATAAGAAAGATAGACGAGTTCAACAACAAGCTGAACGCCCTGCTGACCACCATGCACGAGATAAGGGAGATAGTGCACGGCGATCTGCTCCTGGACAACATCGTCGACAGCTCCTTGAAGATCACGGGTGCCGAGGCGGGCTCGATCCTCCTGTCAGAGAACGACGGGCTCGTATTCAAGGTAACAAAGGGCCTCGGAAGCAAGGGGCTCAAGGGCCGCACCGTGGCGAAGTCCGACGGCGTCGCCGGATGGGTCGTGGAAAGGGGCACCCCCGTAAGGGTCGACGACGTCGAGAAGGACGACAGGTTCTCGCCCGAGGTGGACGGGATCACCGATGACAACGTGAGGTCCCTCCTCTGCGTCCCCCTGCGGTCGAGCTCGGGAACGATCGGCGCCATTGAACTGGTCAACAAGAGGGAAGGCCCCTTCACCACCGAGGACGAGAGGTTGATATCCTACTTCGCCGATCAGGCCGCCGCCTTCATAGAGAGGGCGAGGTTCTACGAAGACCAGAGGGTCTTCGAGATCCACCTCACCGACATCCTCCTCGACGCCCTGGACAAGATCATCCCCGAGAAGCACGGCCACTCGAAGAGGGTCGCAAAATACGCGCTCCTGATGGCCCATGCCATGAACATGTCCGAGGACGGCAAGAGACGCCTCTATCGGGCCTCCCTGCTCCACGACATAGGGTTCCTGAAGCTCCCCACCCAGGACGTCTTCTCGAAGGAGGTCTATATGGAACACCCGAGGATCGCCTACACCATGCTCCAGCCCATAAACGTCTATGCCGACGTTGCACCGATCATCCTCCACCATCACGAACGGTACGACGGGAGGGGGTATCCTTCGGGGCTGAGGGGAGAGGAGATACCCCTCGAGTCGCGCATGATCGCCATCGCCGAGGCCTTCGACGCCATAGTGAGCAAGGACTCCTACAAATACGCCGCCGCCACGGGGGATTACCTGCCACAGTCAGGATACAATCACGCCCTGAAGGAGCTGGAGGACAACGCCGGCACCCAGTTCGACCCCGAACTGGTCGCTCTCTTCCTGAAAAACATCGACGAGGATTACCTGGAGTGAACCCCTGACCGCCGCCTCTTCGGTCGCGGCCGCACCAGCCCGCCAGAGAATCCGGTTCTTGACATTGGTATTAACTTTTTATATTATAATATTAATGCTGTATATCATTGACGGTTCAGGGGATCTCTCAAGGATGCGGAGATTCATCGAAAACCCGAATCCTCAGAAGACGGGGGGCTGAAAGATATCCGTACGTCCAAGAAACCGCTGTTTCCTTGCCTGTCTTCACATGAGACGGTCAAGACCTGAAAATATTCCCAAAAAGGGGGACCTTATGAAGAAGATACACCATCCGTTGCTTCTGCTGCTCTGCCTGATGCTCATACCTTCCATACCTTCAACCATACACGCGAAAGACCTGATATGGGGCGGCTGCGGCATAACGAAGAAGGCCTTCATGAAGGAGCTGGCCAAGGCCTATGAAAAGAAGACGGGTACAAAGATACACATCAAGGGCGGGGGAGCAACCTACGGGATCAGGGCCGTAGGGATCGGGAGGATAGACATCGGCGGCAGCTGCAGGCACAAGCTCGAGGAGGGCGGTGCCTTCAAGGGCGCCGTGCTCGAGAAGAAGACGAAGCTCATCCCCGTCGCCTGGGACGCCCTGGTCGTGATCGTCAACAAGAAGAACAGGCTGAGCAATATAACCACCGACCAGTTGAAGAAGGTCTTCCTGGGGAAGATAAAGAACTGGAAGCAGCTCGGAGGACCTGACAAACCAATAAAGGTGGTGATCAGGAAGAACAAGATAAACGGTGTCTCCTACATGCTGCGGGTGATGGTCTTCAAGGACCCTCAGATCGACTTCACCTCCGATGCCATCGTGAAGAAGAGCTCCGGCCCCCTTGAGAAGTTCATAGAGAAGGAGCTCTATGCCATCGGTATCTCCGGGATATCCAGTGCCAAGAAGAGGAAGGGCCTGAAGTTTCTGAGCCTCGACGGCATCTCTCCATCGAAGAAGAATATCATCTCCGGGCGTTACTCCCTCGCCAGGCCCCTCTATCTCACCCTCGGGCCCAACCCCTCGAAAGAGGTGAAGGACTTCGTCAAGTTCGCACTGAGCGACGAGGGTCAGGCCATCATCTCGAAGCAGGGCACGGTGAGTCTCAAGGAAGGAAAGTCGCTTGCAGGAGCTATAAAATAAAACGTATGAAAGTCTATTAAGGAAAGGAGCAGACGTATGGCAGAGCTAAAAGGCCGGAGCATCAAGACCAAGATGACCATCACCATCCTGCTGGCCATTGCGGTGGTCGTGACGGGCATCTTCGGTTACTACGCCTACTCAATGGCAAAGAGACTGACGGCCCTGGAAGAGGAGAGGAACCGTCTCTACACCGTCTCTCAGGCCACCAGGGCGCTGGACGCCATGTTGACCGACGACATCAGGGTCCTGAAGAAGATCGTGGACGAGATCAAGGCCTCGCCGAATGTGGTGTACTCCTTCTTCAGGCTCGAAGACGGCACCGTAATGGCCGACACCTTCGGCGGAAAGCTGCCGGACGCACTGAAAGAGGTGGGGAAGAAGGTGGCCGAAGAGGTGAAAGACGTCAGGCTCTCGGAAAGAGAGGTGAGGAACTTCACCTATCCCATCGCCATCTACGGCACCCTCAACATCGGCTTCAAGAAGCTGACCCTCGCCGGTGCGATCGGTGAGGACATCGGCAAGATCCTGCTGATCTACGTGCTCGCCCTCTCCTTCGGTTTCTTTCTCTCCCTGTTCATATCGAACAGGATCGTCAGCCCCCTCGGACCGCTCATGAAGGGCATCACCGCAGTCGGTGAAGGAAGGGTCGACGTGGCTGTTGACGTACAGTCCTCTGACGAGATCGGACAGATCGCAAAGGCCTTCAACGAGACGCTCGAGAAGCTCCGCGCATACATTCAGACTGAAGAGGACAGGAAGAGGACACAGGAGAGCGTCATAAAGTTCCTCGAGGTGGTCAGCACCGCAGCGGAAGGCGACTTCACCCGCCGGGCGCCCGTCACGGCGGACGTCTTCGGCTCCATTGCAGACGCCTTCAACCTGATGATGGATGAGCTGCAGGTGCTCCTCAACGACGTCAAGAAGACCGTCCGCGGCGTGGGTGACGAGAGTTTCAGGCTCACGGAGATGTTGAGGAAGATGGCCAGCGGCGCCGAAGACCAGACGCTCCAGCTGAAGAAGGCCACGGAGGCCGTGGACGAGACCGCTGATGCCACGATGAAGATCTCGGACAAGACCGAGGAGGCCATAAGGGTCGCCGTCATGGCCTCGGATGCAGCCTCCAGGGGTGGATCGCTCGTCAACCAGAGCATCGAGGGCATGCAGATGATCAGGGCAGCGGTGCAGACGATCAACAAGAAGATGAAGATGCTCTCCGAGAGGATCATGGAGATAGGCACCATCTCCGGAGTGATAGCCGACATCGCCTCCAGGACGAACCTCCTGGCGATGAACGCCTCCATCGAGGCCGCAAGGGCCGGCGAGGCGGGCAAGGGATTCGTGGTGATAGCCGAGGAGATACGCTCCCTGGCGGACAGGTCTGCAGAGGCCACGAAGGAGATCACCACCATCATCAGGGCGATCCAGTCGGAGGCCGGAGAGATAACCACCTCCCTCGAAGAGGAGACCGAGACGGTGGAGAAACAGTCCGCCCTCGCCTCTGAGACAGGCAGCGCCTTCACCGACATCGAGGGTGCCATCGGCAGGACCAAAGGTATAGTCTCGGAGATCAACACCCTCTCCCAGACCCAGAGGGAGATGACCAACAACACGGTCCTGTCCATGGAATCGGTCAACAACATCTCACTCGAGATGTTGAGGCTGGTCCAGGATTCAACCTCCATCTCGGAGAGACTCGCCGCTTCGTCAAGGGAGCTGCTCGAATCGGTCGAGAGGTTCAGGCTGCCTGCCGAAGAAGAGGTTCTCCAGCAGCAGTGATGCTTCAGCGGAGAAGAGACGGCTGAAAACAAGGGACTGGCCGGATGAAGATGGATCATTCGGCCAGTTCTTTATGTAAGGAGTCGCGATGCCGGAGGTTCCCTTACTGGCCCGGCTTGTCAGGGACGTGGAGGATAGGGTGAGGAAGACCCTGGAGTCCGGAGCCGACGTAGTGGAAAAGACGATAATGCTGAGGAAACTGGCCAGGGAGATCGCCAAGGAACGGGCCGATGCGATAAACTACCGGGGGATCGAGGAGTTCAAGAGAGACTACGAACTCGGAAGATCGCCCCTCATCGAGCTCGAAGGCCCGGGGATCATGTACAACGACATAGTGGTCCTGAAGAGGTGCACCATGGCATCGGTCATGGAGGACTTCATGGTCGACGGCAGGTTCCCTGAACACTGGTCGCGGCTTCCCTCC
Organism: Nitrospirota bacterium; assembly: GCA_015492515.1. Taxonomy (GTDB): domain Bacteria; phylum Nitrospirota; class Thermodesulfovibrionia; order Thermodesulfovibrionales; family JdFR-85; genus S146-64. Next base: position 10,498 of record WGEZ01000020.1, on the reverse strand, counting down.
GAGTACATGAAGAAGTTCGAGAAAGAGGCGATCCTGCACCCGCTCTGCATATTGCATCAGACCTTCCGTGACCAGCTCGTCTCGAACATACCGAAGGCCGAGGGGGTGGCTCACTCTCTGGTCATCGCCTGCCGTTCAGAGGCGGGGAGGATCGTCTACTCCAGGCTCGGTCTCTCCGTTGCGAAGATATCCAGGGAGAAGGTGGAGGCCCTTGTGGAGGGTCTCGCCTGCGCCTTCTATGTGAGGTGAAGGCTCTTCAGGTGCTTCCTGATGGTCTGAAGCAGCGCGCCTTCATCGAAGGGCTTGACGAGGTAATCCCTCGCGCCCAGTGACTCGGCCTTGTCCTTGTGCTTCTCGCTCCCCCTCGATGTGAGCACAACGGTGGGAACAACCTCTGAGAGCCCCCTCCTCTTCAGCTCCCTAAGAAGCTCATAGCCGTGCATCACGGGCATCTCGAGGTCCGTGATGATTATGTCCACAGGGTGTTCGTCGATGATGTTGAGGGCCTCGAGGCCGTTGGACGCCGCCAGCACGTTGTATCCCTTCTGCTGGAGAAGAATGGTGACGAACTTCCTTACGCTCAGGGAGTCGTCGACGATCAGGACGTTCTGGCCGCGTTCAATCTCCACCATCTCGGGCCACACCTGCTCCTCGATGCCGACAGGCACCTCGAGCAGTCCCAGGGGGTTGATGACGGGCATCAGCTTGCCGTCGGCGGAGATGCTGACGCCTGCGTAGTACTTCAGTCCCTCAAGGAACCTTCCCAAGGGCTTGATGACCGTGTCCTCCTGTCCCGTGATCTCGTCGACGAGGAGGGCTATCTGTCTGCCCGTCATCAGATTGAACACGATCGCAGGGGCCTTCGTGCCGGACCTCATCGGGCTCAATCCGAGCAGGTCCGAGAGCTCCCTCACCGGTACGTCCCTGCCCCTCAGGGGTATGATCTCCCTTTCGGCATCGTACTCCTGCAGGTCGACATCCATCAGCTCCTGCACAAGGCTGGAGGGGACGACGAACTCTATGCCGCCGGTCTTGAACTTCACCGTATTGACTATCACGAGGGTCAGGGGCAGCCTCAGCCTGAAGATGGTCCCCTTGTCCTCTGCAGTGCCTACGTTGATCGTGCCGTTCAGCTCGGCGATGGCCTCCCTCACCACATCGAGACCCACACCCCTTCCGGATGTCATATCCGCCTCCGGAGCGGTGGTGAAGCCCGGAGCGAAGAGGCAGTTCAGGAGCTGTCCCTTCGTGATCCTCTCGCCCCTCTTCAGGAGCCCCATCTTCAGGGCCTGTCTGTATGCAGCCCTGAGGTTGATGCCCCTGCCGTCGTCCTTGACGTCTATGACCACGCTGTTGCCCTCCCGTCTGGCGACAAAGACGATCCTGCCCTCCTCGGGCTTGCCCTTCTGGAGACGTTCCTCCGGCGGCTCTATACCGTGGGCTATGGCGTTACGGATCACATGCAGCAGGGGGTCGAAGAGCCGTTCGTAGATCAGCCTGTCGATCCTCGTCTCGGCGCCCCTTACGATGAACCTCACCTTCTTCCCGGACTCGTGGGCCAGATCCCTGATCGTTCTGGTGAACCGCTGGAAGAGCCTGCCGGCCTCCACCATCCTCGACGCCGATATCAGCTCCCTGAGGTCGGAGCTGAGCCTGTCGAGCCCCTTGGTATGGACCGTAAACTGCTCGAAGAACTCCGACGTGCTCTTCACGGCCTCAACTATGTCATCCGTTATCTCCTTCAGCTTCCTCGAGAAGAGGTTGAGCTCGTCATACCTGTCGAACTCCAGCTCCCTGAACTCCTCAAGAAGGTCATCCACATAGGAGATCTTCTCCGGTATGGAATAAGCGTATCTGCTGCTGAAGTCGTCGATCTCCCTGAGGAGCCTGTTGCAGGCATAGTTGATCTCCTCCTTGAGGTGGAGCATGCCCGTTGTTTCCGAGACGAGGAAGTTCTTCAGTATAGTCAGCTCACCCACCAGGTTCATCATCCGTTCGATGTTGTCGACGTGGACCCTCACATAGTTCGATATCGTCTCGATGTCCTCTTTCCTCCGGCCGAGCTGCCTCTTCTCCACTACGGCGCCCTCTTCCACCGGTGCCGCCACCTCAGGCGCCGGCGCCCTTTCGGCGACGACCGCATCGAGGCCCTCCCGGACCTCTCTGGCGATATCCTCCTTCTCCGGGTTGCCCTTCACGACCTCGGAGATCAGGAACTTGATGGAGTCGAGGGTGTGCAGGAGCCAGTCCACCAGGGGCCTGTTGACCTCGAACCTCCCGTCCCTGATGGACTCAAGGACGTCCTCAAGGCTGTGCGCGACCTCGCTGATCGTGTTCAACTTGACGAGCGACGCAGAGCCCTTCAGGGTATGGGCCGCCCTGAAGAGTTCATGCACACCGGAGATGTCGGAGGGGTCCTTCTCAAGATCGAGGAACCCCTTCTCGAGGACACCCAGGTGTTCCTCGGCCTCGGCGAGGAAGTATTCAAAAATCGCTTTCTCTGACATTATTTCACCCTGTATGCCTCAAAGAATTCGGGGACGCTTATAAGTTCCCCCCTGAAATCAGTGCTCAGGTCGGGCATCTCATTGACGGCGATCCCGAGCATGGATCTGCCGATCTCAAGCACCAGGAGCCGCCTCTCGGCTGCCTTCTCTTCCTTCAGATCCTTCAATACGGCGAAGTTGATCACCGGTATAGCCATCCCCCTCAGGTGGGTGATGCCCTCGATATAGGGCGGACTGAGGGGCAGGGGTACGACCTCTGCAAGCTCTGCGATCTCGCTCAGGTATTCCAGCTCCACGGAGAACTCCCGTCCACCCACCGTAAACACACAGGCCTTCAGCTCCGGTGCGACATAGATCTCTTCTTCGGCACCTTCGGCCTCAGCTGCGACCCTGCTCTCACCTGCGGACTCTTCACCGACTGCAGGGGCCTCCCTCTCCTCTGAGGGCTCTTCACCCGTTACACCCGGGCGGCCGTCGTCGACCCTTTCCGTTCCCTCGTCCATGTTATCTCTCCTTCAGTATATCCATCGCCTTTGCAAGGGAGACCTTCATCCTCGTGAATGCATCGGCGATCGCCTTCATCTCGTCGTTCGTCGTCACGGTGAACTCCCTGTCCAGCCTGCCCTTGCTTATATCATCGGCGACCCTGACGAAATTCTCGATAGGGCTCACCACGCTGCCTATCAGGATCCTGTCCACCACGACCAGGACGATGAGGAAGAATACGCTGAAGCCTATCGTGAAGTAGAGGAGTTTCTTCTTCGCCTGCGCAATGGCTATGTCGGCGGGGACATAGACGAACAATCCGCCCACCACCGAGCCGGCATTCCATCCGTAACCGCTCTTGTTACCGTACCTCGCCAGCAACGACGGATATGTGTCGTTGGGGTCGCCGTGGCAGCGGAGACACTTCGCCTCCGCCACGATGGGGAGGGCCACCGAATAGAAGGTCTTTCCCCTCTTCTCCATGAAACCCTTCCATTCCTTTACCCCACCCTTGCTGAAACTTTCGATGACGCTCTGTTCGAACTCGTCGGAGAGGTTGTTTCTGTTCAGGGGGTTGGGTGCGGCGACCTTGTATATATACTCGGGATGCTTCTCCTGGACAAACTTGGACACCCCTATGGACATGAACGTGCTCGACATGCCCTCAAGGACGAACTGTCCCGGGAGGATCTCCTGCAGCCTGGGACGGAGGACCTTCTTCAGATACGTCCTCGCCGCCTTCATCGAGGCAAGGAGTATCGTAGCCTTCTCCTCGGACTCCCTTATCGTGTCCTGCTTCAGCACTATCCATCCACCGATCACCGCCACAACGAGGGAGACCACATAGACGATGATCAGGATCGCCATGATCCGCTTCCTGATGGTAAGATTCTTAAACATTGCCGTTACCTCCCCTTGAAAGGCCGTTCCGCAGCCTGATGGTCTTTATCTTCTTCATAGATTCCTCTTCTTGAACTCCTCTCTCTTTGCTTCGGGGACCTCGTCCAGCAGGGAGGAGAGGAGCACGGAGTAGTCCTCCCCCCTCATCTCTGTCCCCCTGGTGTAGCCGAGGTTCGAGAAGACCTTCTCGGCGAACATCGTGCCCAGCGGCCCCACTATATCTATGAAGCTCTCCACAAGGGCTTCAACCTTCTCCGGAGGGACGACGCCTTCGACCTCGATGTCGTCCACGGCATGGACCACGCCTTCAGCCACATCGAGGTTGAGGAGCCTCTCGTTCAGCGGCTCCCTCAGCCTCTTCAGCGGCGGTACCCCCTCGATGAAGTTCGCTTCCTCGGGCTTCTTCCCGGAGATGTAGTCCGGCACCTCCTCCGGGGAGACGTTGCCCATCGATACGTAGACCGCGTTGCCGTCCTCTATGTAAATCTTGCATAGATGTCCCTCATCGACGAACTTTATCACAAGCTGTCCCGTCTTTCCCCTTATCAGGTACTTCTTCAGTATAGAAGCAAGCTTCATGCCTGAGCTTATTCCCTCCTGAGATGCTTCTTGACGGCTATCAAGATGTCGATAGGCTCGAAGGGCTTTGTGATGTACTCGTCCGCACCCTGTTTAAGCCCCCAGAACCTGTCGCTCTCCTGAGTCTTCGAGGTAAGCATTATTATCGGGATGTGCTTGAACCTCTCGTCCTTCTTGAGGTCCCTGCATACCTGGAAACCGTTCTTCTTGGGCATCACCACATCCAGGATTATCATGTCCACCGATTCGGTCCTCGCCTTATGCTCCGCCTCCTCACCGTCCGTCGCGGTGATCACCTCGTGCCCGGTCTCCTTCAGGGCCTCCTTGATGTACTGAAGATCCGTCATGCTGTCTTCAGCTACAAGAATTCTTGCCACTCAGCTCACCTCCTCTCACCTTTTATCTTCAAAAGACCGATCTTCTGAAGTGAATAACATATCCTCTTCACCTCGAGCTCGTCGAGCTTGCTCTTGTCGATGATCTCCCTGAGGGTGGCGCTTCCGTCGACGAGTGAGAATATCTTGAGTTCCTTGTCGTAGAGGTTGATCCCCTCGAGGGCCTCGACGTTGGTTATCAGCCTGGTGAGGACCATATCGTCGCTCTTGAATATCTCGGCGGCGAGCCTGCTCTCGTCCAGCTTCCGCAGACCGTCAAGGATGACCGTACTGGAGGGTATCCTGAACCTGATATCGCTGAGGTTGAGGGGCAGGGCGATGTCCTCGAGGTAGAAGTGGCCGGAGCTGGCGGAGAGGGCATGGAATATCGCGTCTTCAGAGAGCCTCCTCAGGTAGTTCATCAACTCCTCATCGGTGATGAACCCCTTCTGAACGAGGATCCTGCCCACGGGAAGGTTCTGCCTCTTCGCCTCGGTGATGACGTCCTTCACGTCCTTCTTGTCGAGCTTCTTGTCCTCAAGGAGCAGGTCCGTGAGGAAGGTCCTGTACCCTGGTTTGCTCACCGTGGCGAAGACGACGAGGCCCCTGTCCAGGTAGACCTCGGCGTTGAGGTTCGAAGAGACTATGGTGAGCCTTCCCGAGAGGTTCAGCGTACCGGCCAGCTGGAGCACGTCGGCCACGGAGAGATACTTCAACTCACCGGATATTATGAGCCCCGTGGTGCGGGCGACCTCCGTCTCCTTGAGCACCTCGACCATGAGGCTCTTCAGCATCACCTTGAACTCCTTCTGGAAGTAATACTTGAGCAGCTTGTCGATACCCTCCATCAGCTCACCGGAGGACTCGAAGAGCGCCGGCTTCTCCTGGACGAGCTCCCCCTCCTCGACGCCGAGGATCTCGTTTATCTTCCCCACGAGGGCGTCGGGCTCGAAGGGCTTCTGGAAGTAGTGGAGGACGCCGAACCTCTCCTCGAAGGTCTGACCCACATCCTCGCCCTTTGCGGTGATCAGTATGAGGGGTATATCCTTCAACTCGGGGTCCGAACGGATCACCTTGCAGAGCTTGTAGCCGTTCATCTTGGGCATCACGAAGTCGACGAGAATTACCGACGGCTTCACCTTCCTGGCGATTTCGAGCCCCTCGTCGCCGTCAGGTGCTGTGTAGACCTCATAGCCTTCCTGGGACAGGACAAGCTCGGCAAGCCTTCTCACGGTGGGTGAGTCGTCAATGACGAGGACCGACTTGCCTTCCACGTATCTTCTCCGGGTCTTTATTTATCGAATATGAACACATACTCATCCGGCCTTGAAAGGTTCAGTTCTTCCCGGGCGTATCTCTCGACGGCGAAGCCGTTCTCCTCAAGCAGCCTTATCTCCTCTTTCAGCCTGATGTTCTGCTGCTGCAGCCTCGCCACGTCATCCATCACCTCGATGCGCCTCTTCTTGAGTTCGGAAAACTTGATGATGCCATCCTCACCAAAGAGGAATATCCAGAAAAGGTAGACGACCACTACGGTGAGACCGGTGAACAGACCGAGGGTCCGCTTCTTCTTCTCTTCAACCACCTGTCTTCTCAGAAGGTTCTGAGGATACATTAAATTTATTATATCATAAATTCGACATAATATCAGCAATTTTTTCAGGGCGAGGCTCTCCGCCCCGATGCACCGTGAAAGGCCGTCACCCCTGGATAGAGGGCGAACTCGCCAAGCTCCTCCTCGATCCTCAGCAACCTGTTGTACTTTGCCGTACGTTCGCCCCTTGAGAGTGATCCGGTCTTTATCAGCCCCGTATTGCATCCCACGGCGAGGTCGGCGATCGTGGTATCCTCCGTCTCGCCGGAACGGTGGGAGATGACGGCCGTATATCCCGCCCGCTCGGCCATCTCAACGGCCTCCAGGGTCTCTGTGAGCGTCCCTATCTGGTTCAGTTTTATGAGCACGGAGTTCGCCACGCCCTCCCTGATGCCCTTTGAGATGATGGCGCTGTTGGTCACGAAGAGGTCGTCGCCGACGAGCTGCACCTTCCCTCCAAGCCTGCCGCTCATCTCGATCCAGCCCTCCCAGTCGTTCTCTCCGAGGCCGTCCTCGATGGAGATTATGGGATAACGCTCGATGAGCTCCTCGTAGTAATCCACCATCGCCGAGGAGGTCAACTCCCTCCCCTCGAAGATGTACCTCCCTTCGCGGTACAGCTCCGAGGCTGCGACATCGAGGGCGAGATAGACCTCCTTACCGGGAGAGTATCCGGCCTTCCCTATCGCCTCGGCGACGAGGGCGAGGGCGGCCTCGCTGCTCTCGAGGTCAGGTGCGAACCCTCCTTCATCGCCGACAGCCGTGTTCAGGCCCCTGGATTTGAGTATCCCCTTCAGGGCGTGGAAGATCTCCGAACCGGCCCTCAGGGCGGAGGAGTAGTCCTCCAGCCCCGCCGGCACTATCATGAATTCCTGGATGTCGAGATTGTTGTCGGCGTGGGCCCCTCCGTTTACGACGTTCATCATCGGGACGGGGAGCCTCCTTGCGTTGCATCCACCTATGTACCTGTAAAGCGGCAGTCCGAGATCCTCCGCCGAGGCCTTGCACACGGCGAGGGAGACACCGAGCACGGCGTTCGCACCGAGCTTGCTCTTGTTTTCAGTGCCGTCCATCTCCAGGAGAAGACCGTCGATGTAGCCCTGGTCCTCTGAGTCGAGACCTATGATCCTGGGAGCGATCTCTTCGACAACGTTCTGGACCGCCCTCCTCACCCCCTTGCCTCCGTAGCGGCTGCTGTCGCCGTCCCTCAGCTCCAGCGCCTCCCTCTGGCCCGTCGACGCCCCCGAGGGGACGGCGGCCACACCGGCGGCTCCCGATACAACGATCACCTCGACCTCCACGGTCGGGTTCCCCCTGGAATCCAGGATCTCCCTGGCATGGACGTCTATTATCTCTGCCACTGGAAACCTCCTTTCACCGGTCAGAGGGATGGTAGATACTGCTGGATCACAGTCGTCACCCTCTCCTCCCGGATGGGCCTGTCTTTCAGTTCCGACCTCTGGGAGACGAGCCTCAGGGTGGTGTCCAGATAGATCCTGAACCTCCGTGCCCTCTCGAGCACCTTGAAGGCGCCGGCCGTCTCGAGCACCTCCGGGCTTATCTCCATGAACTCATTGAACACCCTGGTGAACTCCTCGTAGTCGTCGTACCGCAGAAGCTTGAAGGTGAAGCTCTCGAAGTACGACATATAGTCCCTCAGCGCCTCGAAGACCCTCTTCCGTTTCCCCACATCCTCGAAGACCTCCTCGAAGATCTCGATGAAGCGGTGGAGGACGCTGACGTCGTCCCTCAGCTTCACGGACTGTTCGATGCGCGTGATGAAACTGGGGAAGAGGACCTCCGGGTCGTCGCCCGGCGAGAAGTGGCACGCCAGCTGCACGATGCTCTGCTCCGTGAGGTTCTGGAGTATCCCGCTGGAGTTCTCCAGTCGGCCCCTCACCTGGCTGGCCGACCTCTTCTCCAGGAGGTCCTTCAGCTCCTGTGTATAGACCCTCTTCGACTCCATGTAGAACTGGAAGGATATCGACTGGAGCAGCGCCTTGAGGTCTTCACGATCCACCTGCCCGCTCAGCCCGTCAAGATAGCCCACAAAGGCCCTGATCTCCGACCTGAGGAGGACGAACACCAGGAAGGCGCAGCTGACCGAAGACGGACCGGAGGGGGGCATCTCGACATGTCCGAGATAGCGCAGGAACCTGAAGAGATAGACGAAGACGCAGGAGATCTTCCTCCTCAGTCCACGGTCGTCGATGGCCTTGACTATATTTGATATATGCCTGTTGTCGATGGTATCGAACTCAGGCGCTATCTCCCTCCTGAAGGGGTTGAAGACCCTGTTCTCCCTGATCTCCCTGCCGAGCATATCACCGAAGTTCCTGTACCCGATGTAGGAGACGTGGTTCGACCTCAGCAGGTCGTTTAAGATGACCTTCAGATTGATGAACGAGTCATAAAGGAAGAAGAGCGACTTCTCGGGCCTGTCCTGCTGGTACAGCCCCTCCTTGAGGAGATCCCTCCGTCGGTCGGAAAGGAACTTTATCTCCGCAAACTTCTGGAACCAGAAGGCGTTCTTCCTGCTCTCGGGGATGACCCTCTCGAGGATGCTCAACACCCTCTGGATCACGTCCCTGACAGCGGAGAGTTCACTGTAGAAGTTCTTCGCCGTATAGAGGCGTTCACTGAGCGGGAGGTTCTCGGGATTGAAGGCCCTGTCAAGGGCACGGAGGAGCATGTTCAGTTCGGAGAAGAGCCTCCTCTCCTTCCCGCTGACCTCTGAAACCCAGTCAGTTGCCAAGGTGTTCTCTGGCATCCCGAGCTCCGGCCCCCTCTGTGTCAACGTCTCCGCGGCAGATGTATCGCCTCGCCATGGACATCCTCTGCGGCCTCCATCAACCCCTCCGCGAGCGTGGGGTGGGCATGGATGGTATCGGCGATGTCCCTGACCTTCAGTCCAGCCTTGATGGCGACTGCAGCCTCGTGGATGAGATCGGAGGCGTTCGGTCCGATGATGTGGACGCCGAGCAACCTGTCCGTGTCCTTCTCGGCGATCACCTTTACAAGGCCTGTTATCTCTCCCATGGCGTGGGCCTTGCCGAGGCCCCTGAACTGGAAGTGGCCCGTGATGTACTTTATACCCCTGTCGGCGGCCTGATCCTCCCTCAGCCCCACGGAGGCCACCTCCGGCGATGTGAATATCGCGGCCGGGATCACCGAGTAGTCGATCCTCCGCTCGATCCCGCAGGCGTTGCACGCAGCCACTATGCCCTCCCTCGACGCCACATGGGCGAGCAGGGTGCCGCCCGTCACGTCTCCTACGGCGTAGATGCCTTCAAGGTTCGTCTCCATCCTCTCGTTCACCTCTATCTCACCTACACCGCCCTTCTTCACACCCACGGCCTCGAGGCCTATGCCCTCGGTGTTGAGGGACCTCCCGATCGACACGAGCAGCTTCTCAGCCACGAGCTCCTCACCGCTGTCAAGGAAGGCGTGGACACCGTCATGCCGGCCTTCCACCCTCTCCACCTTCACACCTGTGAGGAGTTTTATCTTCTTTTTCTTCAGCTCCTTCTGGAGCAGCTCCGAGATCTCCGGGTCCTCCGTGGAGATCGCCCGCGGCAGCAACTCCACGATCGTGACATCCGTGCCGAGTTCTCTGAATATGGAGGCGAACTCACAACCTATCACCCCTGCGCCGACTATGATCATGCTCTCCGGGACGGACTCCATGTTCAGGGCGTCGTCGCTTGAGAGGATGTGCTTGCCGTCGAAGGGGAATATCGGCAACTGGGCGGGCCTGGATCCGGTGGCTATGATGATCCTGTCCGACTCGATCACCTCCACAGAACCGTCTCTCTTCTCCACCTCCACCTTCTCAGGGGTCAGGAGCATCCCCTTGCCTTCCATCAACCTCACCCCCCAGCTCTTGAAGAGGGAACGGATCCCCTTCACCTGGATCGAGACGACCTTCTCCTTCCGTTCCATGATCCTGGAGAGGTCCGGGACGATCTCACCTGAGACCTCGATCCCGTAGTCCTTCAGCCGCCTCGCCTTGTGGAGGGCCTCAGCAGATGCGACGAGCGCCTTGGTCGGTATGCATC